>CAIYNF010000114.1 GCA_903927505.1 uncultured Bacteroidota bacterium
CCATTCTCACCAAGCTCGTCCCATTTAACGCCAGCAAAAAATGGTACAATTTGAGATATCTCCTTTAACATTTCATTGGCATCATAAGGCGCTTGGGTATAACCCATTTTATTCATAATGTCTACCATAATCTGCCCATCCGTTTTTGTACCAGGCAATGGTTCTACCACTTGTTGTACCTTTTGTATGCGGCGCTCTCCATTGGTAAAAGTTCCACTCTTCTCTAGGAAAGATGCACCTGGCAAAATAACAGTAGCATATTTTGCTGTTTCTGTCATAAACAATTCTTGCACCACCAATAATTCCAAATGCTCCATGGCAGCAATTACTTTATTGGTATTAGGATCGGTTTGAACCACATCCTCTCCCATTAACCACATTGCTTTTAAATTTCCTGCTATAGAAGCTTCAAACATTTCCGGAATTTTCAATCCCTTGCTAAACGGTATTTTTGTTTGGTAAAACGTTTCGTATTTCTTATTTATTTCTGGATCATAAGCATCCAAATAACCTGCACCTTGATGTGGCTGACAACCCATATCTGCTGCACCTTGTACGTTGTTTTGTCCGCGCAATGGATTTACCCCAACACCTCTTCTACCTATGTTTCCAGTAATCATTGCCAAATCAGAAATTAGCATTACGGTAAACGATCCTTGGGAATGTTCTGTAACACCCAATCCGTGAAACGACATAGCATTTTTTGCCTTGGCATAGGCATGGGATGCGGCGCGAACCAATTCCTTGGCAACACCAGTTATATCGGCTAATTCATCTATATTTAATTGTTGTATCTGAGCAGCAAAATCATCATAACCTTCAGTGCTATTTGCAATAAATTCCTTATCAGCCAAACCATCAGAAATGATATAATACAACATCATATTTAACAAAGCCACATTTGTTCCAGGCTTCAATTGCAAATGATAAGTAGCATATTTTGCCAGCTCTATTTTACGAGGGTCAATAACAATACTTGGTTTGCCCTTCATAGCAAACTGCTTCAATTTAGCACCAGTTACAGGATGCGCATCAGTTGGGTTTGCTCCAATAACCATGATGCAATCTGTATACTTTAAGTCTATAATAGAATTTGTGGCTGCGCCTGTTCCAAATGCCCTTTGCATTCCTAAGGCAGTTGGCGAATGACAAACCCTTGCACAACAATCTATATTATTTGTACCCACAACTGCACGTGTAAATTTTTGCATCAAATAATTTTCTTCATTGGTGCAACGTGCCGAGGAAATGGCGGCAAAAGAATCTGGCCCGTTTTTCTTTAATATCTCCGTTAATTTACTTGAAATAAAATCGTAGGCCTCATCCCAAGTTGCAGGTTCTAACTGTCCATTGCGCCTTATCAATGGTGTTTTTATTCTATCAGGATGCTTGTAAAATGCAAAAGCAAATCGTCCTTTCAAACAAGTATGCCCTTGGTTTACCTCCGCATTATACGGTGCTTGGATCGACTTAATACTACCAGATTTTACAGATACTTCTAAATTACAACCCACCCCACAATAGGTACAAATTGTTCTTATTTTTTTATCTGCTACTATTGATTTTGATTCGTACACATCACTAATGGCGGAGGTTGGACAAGCCTGTGCACAAGCACCACAGCTTACACAAGCAGATTCATTAAATGTTGTTTCTTGTCCTTTTACTATATGGCTATCAAAACCTCTACCGGCCATACTCAATACAAATTGTCCTTGCACCTCATCACAAGCACGCACACACCTAAAACAATTGATACACTTAGAAAAATCTGATGTCATATAAGGATGACTTAAATCTTTCTTTCTATCTAAATGGTTCTTGCCTGCTGGATAACGCACATCGCGCACGCCCACTTGTGCTGCCACTGATTGTAGTTCGCAATTATTATTTACTTCACAGGTTAAACAATCCAATGGATGATCTGTAAGCACCAACTCTACAATATTTTTCCTAAGCTTTAATACCCGATCAGAGCTTGGATAAATAAAAGAGTTTGGCATCACAGGGGTATGACAAGATGCTTGTGTTTTCACTGGCCCGTTCTCCGCCAATGCCACGTCTACACTGCACACACGACAAGAGCCAAACGGATCTAAATTGGGTGCATCACACAATGTTGGAACTAAATTTTTTCCTTTTATTCTGCGAACAAAAGCAAGAATGGTCTCCCCATCTTGTATTTCAAAAGCTTCGTTGTCTATATAGGCAATCTGACTCATACTTCTTTTTTTATGCTTTAAAATAAGGGTTCAATTCTTCTGGAAAATACTGCAATGCATTTCTAATTGGCAATGGCAATCCGCCTCCAAGTGCACAGAGCGAGCCAATCTCCATAGTTTCAATTAAATCGTCAAAAAGGTCCCTGTCTATTTTTGGTCCATCGTTTTTTGCACCCGCAATTAATTCATGGCCTCGGGTTGAACCAAGTCTGCATGGAAAACATTTGCCACAACTTTCATGTGCTGTAAATTGAAACAAATGTTCCATATAATCTATAATTGGAAAGTCATTGGGTAAACAAACCACCGACGCATGTCCCAATAAAAATTTCTCTGCGGCAAAGGTTTCAAAATCTATACTTAAACTGTCAATTTTTGAAAGCGGCACCAATCCTCCTAGTGGGCCACCAATATGCATAGCCTTCACAGGAGATTTAAATCCTTGTCCCAATTCTTCTATTACTAATTTTAATGGCGTTCCCATTTCAACCTCATAGATACCTGGTCTATTAAAAAAACCATCTAATGAAACCAATTTGGTACCCGTAGATTTTCCTTTACCTAAAGACGCAAACGCTGCTCCACCTTCAGAAATTATGAAAGGAATATTGGCAAGTGTTTCCACATTATTTACAACAGT
The DNA here is from genome assembly GCA_903927505.1 of uncultured Bacteroidota bacterium. Classification (GTDB taxonomy): domain Bacteria; phylum Bacteroidota; class Bacteroidia; order UKL13-3; family UKL13-3; genus B1. The sequence continues at coordinate 2,863 of CAIYNF010000114.1, forward strand.
TGGCTTATTAAACAAACCATGCTGCGTTGGATAAGGAGGCCTAACACGTACCTCTGGCCGCTGGCCTTCAATACTAGAAAGCAAAGCGGTTTCTTCACCGCATATATAAGCACCTTGGGCAGAAATTACTTTGAAATCAAATTGAAATCCAGAACCTAAAATATTTTCACCTAAGAAACCTTTCTCCTTAATTTGTGCAATGGCATCATGTGCATTTTTAATGGATTCTGGGTATTCTGCACGAATGTATAAAACCCCAAAATTTGCTCCCATAATATAGCCACCAATAATCATTCCGAGTAAAACAGAATGAATTTGATGTTCTAACAAATACCTATCGCTATAGGCTCCTGGATCGCCCTCATCTGCATTACAAACAATAAACTTTTGCTCACTGGCGGTGTTTTTTGCCGATTCTAATTTAAAGCCTATTGGAAAACCTGCACCTCCTCTTCCACGCAAACCAGCTGTTTTTAATTCTGCTAATAAAGCTTCTGGTGTTTGCTTTAATGCTTTTTCTAAAATTTTGTAATAGGCATCAATGCCAGGAAAATTAGCCGTAAGAATCTGTTTCCCCAAAGCTCCTACAAAATAATTTTCTTGAAATGGGTAGCTTTCTTTTTTTATTTCACCAATATGATTTACCGCATCACCTGAGTAATTATGGCCATTTACATGAAAGGCAGCATTCTCATGACATCTTCCCAAACAACACATTTCACCAATTTCATTGGCTTCAAAATGTTGGCTTAATTTATCCGTTAAATCTTTTTGTTTTCCAGAGGTTAAACAAGCACTGCCATTGCATACATAAACCTTTTTACCCTTATTTTCTGGACGTAAGAAATCATAAAAACTTGTGGTACCATAAACATTTGCCTCTCCAAATAAGAAAGCTTGTGCCAAGGCTTCTATATCTTCTTTATTAGGAGTTCCAGCTTGCTTGGCGCGCTCACCTAGGGCCTCAAACAAATTGTTTTCTAGTCCTTTTCTACCAGAAAGTTCACTTAAATTATTCGACATATATTTGTCATGGTTTAAATTTGTTAGTATTGCTGTGCCAACAAACGCTATGCAATGTAGGAAAAAGGAGGCTTTCCTAAAGAAATTATGTAAACATTTTACCTGATTTTAAAATTAAGTGTATATTGTAAAATACGGTAACAAAATAGAGAGGGTGAAAATTACACACATTAACAAACGCATCTTACTGATTTGCATTACTTTAATTGCAAACCTAAGTTCTTTTGCCCAAAACTATTTTGACCCGAACCAATTACAAAATCCAAAAAAATACGGGCCAAGCATTAAAGCCAAATTTAAAGAGAAATTTGTTTATGAATACAAAGTTACACCCGGCAAACATGTGGTGTTTCTTAAAAATGGCTTGCGCAGCTCAGATTTTATTGCTCCTAAACTTTGGACAAATATTCAAGATACGGTTTTCCCCTACCGGGTAGATATTGTTTATTCGCGCTACCCCTTGCACGATAGTATTTACAAAGAAATCTATCCCTTGCTTTGCAATAGACTCCTTCATTTGTTTCAATTAGATGCCAGCTTAAACGATCCAAATTTTACATGGAACACCATCCTACAAACACATATTGATAACGACGATCAGGTAAATACCCTTTTCCATGGAGTTGTTATTTGGTATAGAACAGCCGAAGAAGAAGCTTTGTTAATTGATTCATTAGAAGAAAAAACGCAAGACAATGTTTCGGTTCGAACCGACAAAAATACACAAGGAGGAATCAAAGATTTAACAGAAACTATTGAAGGTATAAAGCAATCTAACTTGTTAGATGAGCAAACCAGAACTGCCATTCAAAACAAACCGCTTGATGTGCAAAAACAATTAATTAAAGAGCAGCTTCAAAAAGAAATTATTAAACCTTCTACCATCAAATTGTCTGAAAGAACACCTTTAGAAATGTTTCAATTTAAAAGGCAGGTAACAGAATTTTTAAAGAATAATCCATTTACAGACAGCGTTGTTTGGAAGGTAATGGACAGGCATCCAGAATGGGCAGATGCCTTGGTGGTAAACGATTGGACAGGCAGTATGTATGGGTATGGCGCACAAGTGGTACATTGGCATTTATTAAATTACAAAACATCTGGCATTAGATTTATTAGCCTATTTAATGATGGCGATAACAAAACAAATGCAAATAAAATAATTGGCGAAACAGGCGGCATTTATTCTGCAGAAGCATCAGACATTCCAAAAATAATTAACCTATTTAATTTAGTGCGACTCAATGGCGGCGGAGGCGATAGACAAGAAAACAATGTTGAAGCCATTTTAGAATCCATTAAAAGATTTCCCAATCAACAAGAAATAATATTAATAGCAGATAATTTTGCATGTATTAGAGATATAGAATTGGCAGTTAAAATTAACAAGCCTGTGCGCATCATTGTCTGTGGCTACAGCAAAGAATTTGGCGTAAATCCACACCTCGCCTACCTTGCAAAGATTACCAATGGCGGCCTTTATACCTTAGAGCAAGACCTGGAAAATTTACGCTTAGAAACTTCGGGAATTGGTGAAATAAAAGAATTCAAAGACAGGCGTTTTTTAATAAGTCCAATCAATTGTTCTCCACGCCCTATTTATGAATTAAAATATGGAAAAGAATCTTTTAAAACCTATACCAATTACGATTCTGCTTTCATTGAAAAAGACAAGGTAAGGCAATTGGAATTAAAAGAAATGGATTTGCTTAAATGGCCTGTTGGAATAAGTAAAATGAGAAATTTATTGACCTTAAACCTTAGCAAAAACAAACTAAAATCAATTCCAAATAATGTAAAACAACTCGAATTGCTAAAGGACATAAACCTTGCTAACAATGAATTAACAGCTCTTCCCAAGACATTTACCAAATTAACAAGTCTAGAAAATTTAGATATTAGCTTTAATCAATTACAAACATTAAGTCTCTTTTTTTCCAATTGGTTTTACCTAAAAAAACTCAATGCATCCAATAATTTATTAGCAGGCATAGATGGATTAAATCAATTGAAAAACATTCAATATTTGAATTTAAGTTTTAACAATATTGCAGAACTCCCTGCAGAAATTCATCAGTTAAAAAGATTGGTAAGTTTAGATTTGAGTAACAATAAACTCCTTTATTTACCAAGAACCATAAGCGGCTTAAGTAAAATAGAAGAGCTTAATTTAGAAAACAATAATATTGGCTCATTGCCCCCGTATCTTTATAGGTTACGCAAATTAAAAACGCTCAATCTGGCAGGTAATCCGCTTGGCGAGAAAGAAAAAGATAGAATAAGAGCAGAACTTCCTCAGGTAGAAATTACCTTTTAACCGTTTCGGTTCGAACCTATTTTGCGTCGAGTATAAGCGGTGAATTTCCCCTGCCCATAACAATAACTTTGCTATTAGGAGACTTCGCCAATTCTAAATTTGCCTTAATGGTTTCGTATTGCAATTGTTTATCTGTAAGTCCACTACTAATAATACGTTGGTAATCGGCAATACCTTGTGCTTCTACCCTTTTACGTTCTGCTTCTTGTTTTTCTTTCTGCAAAACAAACTGCATTTTTTGCGCATCTTGTTCTGCATTAATTTTAGATTCAATACTTGCTTTTACAGATACAGGTAAGGTTATATTACGAACCAACATTTGCTCCAAAATAATTCCACGTTCTTTAAAACTCTTTTCAATTGTTTTAAAGATTCTGTTTTGAAATTCATCACGCTTAGAAGAATACAATGCCACCGCTTCATAATACACGGCATTGTCGCGAATAGCTGTACGCGTTATAGGACGAACAATTTTTACATTATAATCCAATCCCGTTTCATTTAATATTTTAGGGGCATCTGCTGGAACAACTTTAAAAAGCACGGTTAAATCAATAGCAACTTCCAAACCATCAGCCGTAAGAATACGAATAGCATCATCACCCTCTTTATCTCCTTCATCATGAATGCCACTCATGGTATAATTTTGGGTTTTCACATCCATTTCTTTTACATCTACCAGCGGATTTATAAAATGCAAACCACTTGGCAATACATCATTTTGAACTTGTCCAAATAATACCTTTACGCCTACAAATCCAGCATCAATTTGTTTGAAACAAGAGGTGGAAACACCCAATACCAATAACACAATTCCAAAAACACGAATTCCTGCACCCACTTTTTTTGTGATTTCGTTTGCCGGCATAAAAAATGCAACAGCAAGAACAATTAGACCTAAAGTAATAAATATCATTGTCTTAAAATTATTTGTATTTATAAATTATAAAAAACAAAGATACATTTTAGCTAGCGCAAGCAGCCAAATATTAAAAGGCCTAAATAATATTTTAAGCAATCCAATTATACATTCAAATGAAAACGCCTAGCCACACTACCCTAACAATCATTAGATAGCGTAATCCACAATTAATTTAGAAGAATCTAAGAAAAATTCAATAAAACTACTTGATAATTAACGCTTACTTAATAAATTGTAGGTATAAAACACACGACATGGAAAATACAAACCCCACACTTTTAGAAGCAACAAGCGAGATGGAACTGGAGCAGGTTGATAGTCGGAAAATACGCACCCAAAGGGGCTTTACACTAATTGGCTTTGGCGCTATTATTTTAATAATTGGCTGCATCTTAAGCATTATTGCAGATCCCAGTCACCTTATATATGATTTCATTTTATACGGACCAACAACTTTAGGCGCTATAATGGTAATTTATGGCATGTACAAAGTGATGGAATAATATTAAAAAAAAATAAAATTACTTAAAACACAGTATTATAAAGAGTTACATTAAAAATGAAACTCTTTTTTAGTGTCTATTTTTATATATTTTCCACAATTTGTAGTATTTTTTCTTTTTTTTGTATAGTTTTGTTTCGGTTATTAATGAATGGAGATTCATTTGACCACAACCTAACCTTTACTCAAAATGAAAAAATTATTAACTTTAGCAATTACTTGTTTATTACTAGCAGGTACAAATTTTGTTCAATCCCAAACACGTCATAATCCTTGGGCCTTAACTGGTATGATAGGAATTACTGAGTATAGCGGAGATATGGGCAATGGTTTCTTTAAATTTGATTTAAAGCCAACCAGTTTCTACGATTTAGATGGTAATTTAAGACAAAAAAATGAACCTGGGGTTGCCGGTGCAAGCTTAACCCGCTACATCAGTCCTAAACTAAATGTTTCACTTTCTTATTTGCATGGAGAATGGGGATTCCATACCCAAGACAACAGTTCTTATTTCTTTAAAAGAATGAATTCTGTTGACGTACATTTTCAATGGAAGTTTTTGGGATTATATGATGATCCAATTATCAATCCTTTTATTATTGCTGGTATTGGATACCGTAACATTCATATGAAAGATAGTTTAACCAGTGGTTTGCAAAACGAAATTACCCTTCCATTAGGTTTGGGTTTAAACTTTAGATTAACAAAAGGAATGTATATCACGGCTCAATCCTATTTTGCATTCACTTCCGCTGATGCTGGCGATGGAAGAAGTATAGATTTCAACGACAAAATATGGAACCATACCATAGGCTTGAGTATTATACCAAACAATTTAAAGCTTGGTTTATTTACACACGCTAAAAGATACAGATGCCCTCATATTAGATAAGTATCAATTCCTCCCTAAAAGTAAAGCCATCTCTGCAAAGGGGTGGCTTTTTTTTGTGTCTAAGCTACTGGCAAGGTATAAATAAGAAGACACAAAAAACATTGCAGGCAACTATTTAACCACTTATTTAAGTATTGTTCTACCTAAGTCAATTATACATAATTAACAAAGGATTAGGATATAAATAAGCCATTAAAGTACAATTGGCTTTATTGGAGGCACATGGATTCGAACCAAGGTGTCTGAATCAGCTGAGCTATTTGATAAATTTTGGGCATAAAAAAAGCCACCGAGTTATCGGTGGCTTTGGTGGAGGCACATGGATTCGAACCAAGGACCCTCTGCTTGTAAGGCAGATGCTCTGAACCAGCTGAGCTATGCCTCCATTTTGATTGCGTTGCCGCTCTCAAGGGGAGTGCAAAGATAAGAATGAAGCTGAAAAATGCAAATAAATAGTAGGCTTAAATAGTAAAAAATACGCGAAGGCCTTGTATTTACTCATTATCAGTATTTTAAAATAAAATCAATCTTCCGCCACTAATTTATATTTCACGAAAGGAAGCAAAGACAAAACACAAGGCATAAAAAAAGCCCCTTACACAATGTATAAGGGGCTTTTTTATTAAATGAGTGTTTAGTACTCCCAAAGGTCATGTTCTTTCTCAAACAATTCGTTTTTAACACGCTCTCCTTCTAAGATAGCGGCAACTCCATTGTCTTTAAATTCTGCATAATCTTTAATATACATATCTTGTTGATTGGCCTCTTTAACCACATAACTGTTGAACAACCTTTGCTCAAACCAATCGTCGTAGGTTAAACGCGCTGCATCATTTTGGCGATTGAATATCTCAAAGTTAATTAAGAAATGACGCAAATCAATCCCATCCTTTGAGTGGTATTTAAACACACACAAATCTGCCTCACCTAAATCTACACCACCTAAACGCATGTTATAGCGAGGTGAAATAGATACGATACGCACATACATTTGAGAATGTTTTTTATCGAAAATCCAATCTTCCACAATTCTGAATTTTTGAATACGCAATTCAGGAATCATTGCATTAATGATGGTATCCGTTTCAGTAAATGTAGGATCATTTGGATCAATTGGAACGTCTACATATTCTGTATCTGTACCTTGGCTCATAAATTTCTCAATAGACATTTGTGATGTCAATGAGTCGTTTTCATAAGGCACTAATTTACCATCTCTAACAGCATTATAAAGAATAATGCTCAATGGGTTTTTAGGCCAAGCCATAGATTGATTAACCTTCTCACGTGTATCAACGATACGTACTACCCTTTTGGCGTACATTACATCTGCCTCACGTAAATAAGGCCAAGCAATAACTTTGCGTTCTGTAACTGCCTGGCGGTTGTATATAAAATCATCATATACACCTTGGGCAAAATTGCTATACGATAGCAACAGAAGAACAATGATACCAATTGATTTTTTCATTTTCCTAAGATTCTAATTATTGTCTAACCTCTAATACAAGAGATGAAGGGATAGGCACAGGACCCGCAGGACCTTTAGCTTTTATATTCATCAAGATGATACGATCTCCTGGACGGGCATTCATCAAAATTGATTTAGCACCACCAGTTAATTGCTCACCACTACCTTGTTCAACTCTAGCACCACCATTTTTGGGTGCATACACTAAATTCCAGCTAATTGGCGTGAACTTCACACCTTCAAAAGCGAAATCTTTCAATGCAGTTAATACGAAATTTACTGCTTTTAATTGTCCCATTGAAACAGAACCTGATTGCTCAATTGGTCCTAACATTGGAGTAGGCTTAGGTACTTGACGAACGCGGTAAGTTGCAAATCCCATCGTTTTTCCTTCAACCGAAGCTGAAATTTTAACTTCACGGATCGAACCATCAACGGTTAACAAATATTCACCACCACTTCCAACTTTTCTTAAATTACCTCCAGAACAAGTTACATCTACTTTGTTAGCAGAGAAACCTGGTACTGACACTGAAATTGGGTTTTCTAAACCAATATAAACTACGTTCATTTTGGTTGCAGAAATTACAGCTAAAGGAGCCAAGGCAAAGAAAGAACCTTCTTTTTCATAGGTTTCTTTTTTACCGCTTGAATTGGTTGTAGTAATAACTGCTTTGAATTTGTTTTCACCTTCTCTACTTGCAGTCACTTCATATTTACCAATTCCACTTTCGCTCTTTAATGCACTACCATTTACTGAGATACTCGCTTCAGATCTAGAACTAGATGCAGCTAAAAAGATTTCAGCTTGGTATTTGTTACCAATGGTAATGTTAGTTCCATTTACAGGGATAATTTGAGGAGTTAACTGGTCAATGATCATTACATTTTCTGTTAATGAACCTCTGAAATAATCCAATACTTGTGATTCAGTGTTTTTGATGTCATTTTGTGTTTTTGACAACAAAGCAACTACCGCAGCAAGAGGAGTATGTTCAAACATTTCTGCCTCCCAAGTTTCTTTAGAATCTTTAGGATCTTCAGTACGCAAATCACTTTTAATTAATTCTTGCTTTTCTTTAGGCATTAATCCTAATAAAGCATTTCTAATTGCATTGATTTTATCTTTTACTTCTTTACCTTTTCCTTGGTTAATCATTAAATTAGCGTGTAATTCAATGTTACTTGGTTGAGCAACCTCTTCTTCAGGGTTACCATCCTTGCGACCATCAGCATTTTTAATCAATAATTCCTTTAATTCAGTAAAATATTTAACGCCATCATCAGCGATTTTTTTTGCTTCAATTGATTTATTGTATGCAAGTGTTCCTGTTGGGTCGGCAGGGATATCAGTGTGATACCTAGCTATAGCAGCAAGTGTATTGACATTCTTCTTATCAATATTTTCACCCGCACGATCCATACTTACTTCTACCATGTGGAAGGACTTCAAGATTTCAGCAGATACGTTTAGCGCTAACAATGCTGTTAACACCAAATACATCATGTTGATCATCTTCTGCCTTACAGATACTTTACCTCCAGCCATTTGTTATAATATTGTATTTTCTAAAACTAAGAATTAATTACCACGAACATTCATTGCAGCTAACATGTTACCATATACGCTATTCAATGATGATAGATTTTTGTTTAATTTATCCATTTCACCTTTGAAGTGTTCTGCATTGGCGTTGGTATCATTTAATGTGCTAACAACTTTAGATAAGCCACCAACAAATTCGTTGATTCCTTTTAAGTGGTTATTAGATTCAGCAATTTCTAATTCATAAATTGAATTCAATGAAGCCAAGTTCTTGGTCATTTTTTCAATTTGAGCACCATATTCACGTGAACCTTCAGATGCATTTACCAGACCTTCCATTGCTGTAACGGCTTTGGTATAAGATGTATTGATTCCAGTTAAAGAATCAGCAGCAGCTTGAACATTTTTAGTGTAAGTGTCAGTTGCAACTGCAGCTGTTGAAAGATCTTTCATGCTGCTTACGTTTTCGGTTAAGGTACGCATACCATTACCTAAACTATTAATCAAATCTGGACCAATTTTAGCTTCTTCCATCATTTTATCTAATTGTTGCGTGATGGTACCTTTATTTGAAGATTTTTTATCTTTAGGTTCCATACCAGCTAATTCAGGATAAACCAATGTCCAATCTGGTTCTTGGTGAGGTGGTTCAAATGCAGAAACAAAGAAAATAGCAGCTTCAGTTAACAAACCAACCATCAACATTAAATCTGCACCCTTCCAATGGAGGATTTTAAAAAGAGCTCCAATAATTACCACTGCTGCACCAATACCATAAGCTTTGGCCATGAAAGACTTGAAGCCTTTACTTTCTAAAAAACTGTTTTTCATTTGATTAATAATTTAAATTAGTTGATTGTTTGATTGATTGAATATTTTTTGTGATTACTTTTTGTCTCTGTTTGAACGGCCAACATAGCTTTGAACTAAACGAAAACCTGTGTAAGAATTTGCACTATCTTGGTATTCATATGAACGGCTACCATTTTGAATATAATGTGCAATATCTTTCCAAGAACCGCCTCTGATAACTTTACGTTTCAAAGTTTCTGAATCTTCTTCTTTTGCGTCGTATTGGTAATCTGAATTTAAATCATGTGTAAATAAGTGACCAGATTCTGCATAAGCTGTTACAGTCCACTCTGCTACGTTACCACTCATGTCATACAAGCCAAAATCATTAGGGAAATAAGACGCAACACGAATTGGGTAAACACCACCATCTGCGCCATAATCGCCACGACCAGGTTTGAAGTTGGCCAATGAACAACCTTTAGCGTTTCTTACATAAGGACCACCCCAAGGGTACATTGTTTGATCTCTACCTGAACGAGCTGCATATTCCCACTCATATTCGGTTGGCAAACGGAAAGCGGTTACGCCATTTTCGCCATTTTCAGCATAGAATGCATTTAAGTGGAAAGTTCTCCAATGTGCAAATGCACGTGCTTGTTTCCAATTTACACCAACTACAGGATAGTCGTCATATTTTGGATGCCAATAGTACATAGTAGCGATAGGCTCATTATAAGCGTAAGTAAAATCACGCATAAATACCAATGTATCAGGATATATTTCTACAGTCTCTTCACGTTTAAAATCGGCACGGTTTTTCTTATAAGCATCTTGCTTATGCAATTGAGCCGCTGCACGCAAATCAATATAATCGTATTTGTACTTCAATTTACGCACATCAATTTGCTTGGTGCGGTAGTAAATTTCATTACCTTGGTAATACATGTCATTGATTTCACCATTTTTCATGTCTTCTGGTTCCATACGCATCTTATAATTGATGGCATGCTCTCCAGTTTCTTCCTCAGTGATCGGATCAATCAATGGAATCCAATATTTATCTCCCAATTTTTCACGGAAGATTGAGTCCATCACATCATCAACAAATTGACGGTACTCATTATTGGTGATTTCGGTTTCATCCATGTAGAAAGCCGTAATGGTGATTTGCTTATTGGGCGCAATCATTGCATTAGGGATGTCTTGCTCATTGGCTCCTACGTGTATTGTTCCTGAAGGAATATACACTGTACCATAAGGCTGTGGGTGAAACCAGGCACTTCTACCTTGAATTCCCGTTAATTCTCCTTTGTCGCTGCTCAAACCACAACCAGTTAAGGTTAGGGCTAAAGAGAAGAAGAAAAACCATTTTAATTGCTTCATCGTATGTAAACTATTAATGACTGTAATGTGGCAAAATTATTAATTCGAACTAATAATACAAGTAAAACTTAATTTAATTTGTAAAGATAACGTTAGGTATTGTCTATTTATTACATGAATCGTGGTGTATATCTTGATCTTAACACCGGAACTCTTTTCGGAATTGTGACACCAAAGCAGTAACGAAGCATGATTTCATGCGATCCAGAACTGTATTTTATGATGCGAGAAGTGGTTAAATCATAACTATACCCAACATTTAGGCCAAATGGGAACTGGTAACCTACAAGTAAAACAGCGGCATCCATAGGGCGCCATGTTAAACCTCCTCTTAAATTTTCGTTCCAAACCAAAAAGCAATTTAAATCTGCCTGAATTTTAGCTGGATCCTTTTTAACAATAAGATTTGGCTGCAATTTCATGGTAGCATTTAACTGGTATTCACCTCCTGTTACAAAATACATGTGCATCTTGCTGTCTATAATGGTTCGGTTCGGACCAAACTCATAGGTAATTTGGTTTTGATTTAAGTGTGTGGCAGAAGCACCAGCATAGAAATTATCTAAAATACCAAACAAATTATCTTTTGTGTAATATAAACCAAAATCTACATCTAATGCACTTCCACTTACTGCTATATTAGGGATTTTTGGGTCGTTAGGATCTAAAGCTTTCAATTTGGTGCCATCCAATGTGCGTTGCATATAACCAACACCTACACCTGCTGCTAACACTCCTCCATCACCAAGCGGATGACGGTAAGATAAGGTTAAACGAGGCATGGTCATTGTTTCAAAACCTAATTCATCACTTACAATGGTTCCACCAATTCCAAAACGTTTGCCTAATGCAACATTGATGCTACCCACCAAATTTACTGGGGCTTTGCCTTGTGCTAAACCGTTAACAGTTTGCCCTCCAAAACCCATCCATTGTGTACGATGTAGCAAGGTTGCACAGATTTTACCATCTGTTGCACCAGCAAAACCAGCATTGTAAGCCAATTTATTATACATAAACTGACTGTAGTGCGGATCTTGTTGCGCCTTTATTTCATTGGCACTAACAAGAATTGCTATCCCTAAAAAAACACGTGTAAAGATTGACCTCATTCGCTTTATTTTAAAATAATATCTAGAAAACGTAATTACGAATATAGAAAATATCTTAAAAAAAAGGAAGTTTGTTGAAAATTAAAGAAAAAATATAGCTTTCTAGACACCTGCTAAACCGACTTATTGTGGGCTTCGATGTGTTTGTCTACTGCTGTAATCATAGATGGTGAAACCGGAGTTGGCGCCTGTACATTAACCACCAAACTCGCTTCTACCATAGCTTTGATGGTTGTTGCACCAAATCCAGCAATGAGCGTTTTATTCTGTTTAAACTTAGGGAAATTCTCGTAAAGAGAGCGAATATCGGCCGGACTAAAAAAAGCAATAATATCGTAATTTACATGAGTTAAATCTGATAAATCTGCCGATTTGATCCTATAAAAGAAAGCTTCTTTGAAATGAAACTTGCTTTTTTTCATGAATTTTTCAATGTCTTGTTTGCGCCAATCACTGCAAGGAAATAAATATTTTTCTGTAGGATGATTCTTAAACAATGGAAACAATTCGGTTTCTGTTCCTTTTCCTGTGAAAATTTTACGCTTTCTTACCTGAATATATTTAGCCAAATAGTTGGCAATACTTTCGTTCACACAAAAGTATTTCATGTCTATAGGAATCTCCAGTTTTAACTCTGTACACATGCGAAAAAAATTATCGACAGAATTACGCGAATTAAGGATCATCGCTGTGTATTCAAGGATGTTTACCTTTTGTTGCCTAAATTCTTTTCCAGAAACTGGTTCCACCTGAATGAATGGACGGAAATCCATTTTCAATTTGTGCTTTTTCTCTAAATCGTACCAGGGCGACTTCTCATTTTCAGGCCTTGGCTGAGAGATCAGAATACTCTTAATTTTTGCTTTTTTCAATCTACCAGCTATTTAAAAACAGTTTGAACAGAACTAACCATGGTAATAATTCCAAGGCGCAAAGATACAAAAATATGTACAAAAATTGAAACTTCCCTGCTTGTGGCCCCATCATTAAATTCTTAATTTGCCTATAAATTACTGATATTAAGATTATTATAAAAATTAAAGCGGATATAATATTACTGGTAAATGGATCGGAAACGAATACAAAAAATAGGTTTAAAAAGACCAAGGCCACTCCCAAAATATTATTTACCACAATTGCATTGATGAGTGTAATGGTAGAAAGGCTTGTTAGTTTAAAGATGCCACCAAGTATTAAATTCAATAAAACTTTACCTAAATAAAATAATAGTAAAACCAATGAAAATTGCCAAAACAAAAGATAATAATTTTCAGATTCTATCACATGATTTATTTCAAACAAATTGGTTAAAAAGAGTGATAATGACAAAATAAAGTTCAAGAATAAGCCCAAATTACTCAAAAAATAATTACCTGATTTATCTGAATATTTGGAAAAATCTGCATGTAAATCAAATGCTGATAACAAAATTTCATCAAAGCGTTTCACGTTCATTAAACGGATAAGCGCTAAAAATAAAATGGTGAGGAATAAAATCCAAAATTTCCAATTATCCTTTTGAATTGGTTTTAGTTGAATGGCCTTTAACCTAGGTAAATCTCTTTCCTGGTCTTGGCTTTTAAATTGTATAGCAATACCATGTATTTGCTCATGAATGAAAAAGAATGCCCGCAGCAACTCTTGATGCTTTAAACTATCCAGTAAATTTCGAGGTTCATGCGCTGCAATTGTCAAATTAGTATCGGTTCGAGCCAAAACGGTATCAAGAACAGGACTTACCTGAATAGTATCTTTGGCACCAACAAGCAAAACTTGGAGCAACAAAATCAATAAAATATAGATCCTTTTGTTCATTTATTAATTAAAAAAAGCTAACAAACCCAAAATGAATTTTCGCACTTTGCACCTCAAGTGAATTTCCTTTTTGACTTCCCATTGCATAATACAAGGAAAATATCCCTGCCCCAGTTTCAATGTTCATCCCCGCTCCTATTCCCCAGGGTTTATCTGTTACCTGCGGATTATTCACCTCATTTTTATAATAAGCGCCATTCCAAAACACTAAAAAACTTGAATTTTGTTGAAACAGGTATCTCAATTCTAGGTTTGCAATGATAAACTTATTTGCAAAAATACTTTGTTCATCGAAACCCTTAAGCGTTTTTAATCCACCAATGCGGAAAAGTTCGTTCAAAAACAGGTTTTCATTTGCTATTATAGCTCCTTTGGCTTGTGTGAGTAATACAAAATGAGAGGCTACTTTTGTAAACAACATTAAATTACCCTGGCACTTATATTGTAAACTCATTAATTTAACCGAATCATAAATGGCGTATTTATTTCCATTGTTAAGGAGTGCTACTTCAGAAATACTGGCGTTTTTCACTATTTGTTTTGTACCGGCGCCTGCTTCTAATTCTATTAAATAACCCTTTTGAGGATTAAAAAAATAATCCAATGTAGCTTTTCGAATGGCCAATCCATAAATATTATTTTTAACATCATTTACCAATGGTAATTTTTTATTTAATGCAACAAAATGGGTGTCGGGATTGAGCACCTGAACGGATTGCAATTGCAAGTAAATTTTAATGTAATTATTTCCTGTAAACCTATATTGAAGACCAATATCATTGTATAATTCGAGCCAAGTAGTATCAAACTTCATGAGTTTAAAAGCATAATCTATTCCCAATTTTGAATTTAGAAAATAGGGCCAATTCATTTTTAGTTGTAAATCTTGGCTATTGTTTAAAAAGCCACGGTAAGCCAATTCAAAGTTTTTTCCCGAGCCTAAGATATTTACTAATTTTAGGTTTAAATCACCCGTTAAAACTAATTTATTATTGATGCTGCTATTTGGTGCAAACCCAATAACACCATCAAAACTAGAGGCTTTGCGCTTATTGATGTATACATAAGGTTTTGCCTTATTCCCATAAAAGTATACCCCTAAAGGTTGCGCAACTTGTAGGTATGCCAATTCGCTTAATCTGGCGTCTAAATTCTTTAGTAACTCTTCTTGGTAGGGTGCACCAGGTTTGATATTGGCGTAATTTTGCAAAAAGATTTTTTGAATATTTGCAGTACCCCCAAAATCAATGCTGTCAAAAAACACCAATTGGTTCTTCTGCAAATTGATTGCTGCACGCATACCATTTGAATCTGCTTCAAGGCTATCGAGTGTGACAGTTGCAAAAGGAAAACCGTTGTTTTCGGCATGAATGATTAATTGGTTTAGTGCAATAAAAAGTTGTTTGGGATTTATTAAATTAGGCTTATTGGAAACAAAATTAAAATTGGCAATATGCTGCCATTCTTGGGGAACATTCCCCATTCTTAATTCCTTTAATTCAAAAGCAGGCCCGGTTCGAACCGAAATAAATACGGTATCATTTTGCCAAATTTCATTTTGTATAAAAGCACTTAAGAAGGCAGATTGGTAGCATTTGAGCAGGATTTCATTGTTATTTCTTTTAACAAATAAACTATCCCCTTTGAATGAATTGTTGAGCTGTTTTTCAAGCAGGAGGTTTTTGGGTTCGACCCGACAAATTGGGGTATACAGCTTTTGGGCCTGCGCAAAAATTGCTAGTCCGAACAAAACAAATATGAGGCTGTATCTTTTCAAATATTATTGAAACGTTTTGGAAACTCAAACATTGCAGGCGTAATTCGCAGGAAACCTATGGCTGGCATTTATATACATATTCCGTTTTGTAAACAAGCATGTTACTATTGCAATTTTCACTTTAGTACGCTCCTCTCCTACAAAGAAAAGCTTGTGGCAGCAATTGCAAAAGAATTATTTTTAAGAAAAGACAGTTTAGCTGGAGAAACAATTGACAGTATATATTTTGGAGGAGGTACTCCTAGCCTATTGAGTGAAAAGGAATTCTATGCCATTTATGAGGCAATCCTAAAAAATTACGACACCTCAAGCTTAAAAGAATTTACGTTTGAAGCAAATCCTGATGATTTATCGGATACATTTTTAAATTGGCTAAAAAACACAGCCGTTGACAGGTTGAGTATAGGCATACAAAGTTTTGAGGATGTTCATTTAAAATTTATGAACAGGGCGCATACGGCTAAAGAAGCTTATGAAAGTGTGCAAAAGGCAAAACAAATTGGCATCAACCGAATTAGCATAGATTTAATTTATGGCATTCCAGGAATGGAAATGCAAACATGGGAAAGCAATTTAACCAATGCTTTTTCATTGGAAATTGATCATTTATCGAGCTATTGTTTAACGCTAGAGCCCAATACTGTTTTTGGCAAATTGGCTAAAAAAGATAAAATGATTTTGCCTTTAGAAGAAAACAGTTCTAGCCAATTTGAAAGACTTCAAAACTTGAGCGAAGCAGCTGGATTTGTACAATATGAGATTTCTAATTTTGGAAAACCAAATGCCTTTGCCATACACAATACCAATTATTGGAACGGCGCATCCTACTTGGGAGTTGGACCAGGCGCACATAGCTTTTTCCCCGGGCAACGCATGTGGAATATTAGCAATAACCAACACTATATGCGTAGTTTGGAAAAGGATGAATTGCCATTAGAAACTGAATCATTGAGCTTGGCAGATCAATTTAATGAATATGTAATGACAGGCTTAAGAACCATGTGGGGGATAGACCTTGCCTTCATTGAAAACAATTTTGGACATGATTATTCCAATCAAATACGAAAGGATTTAGAAAAGCATCTTGCTTCCGGTAAGTTGATTGCCAAAGAAAATAAATGGGTACTGAGTAAGGAAGGAAAATTCTTTGCTGATGGCATTGCCTCCGATGCCTTTGTAATAAACCCTTAAGGTTTTAATTTAAGGCAATTGTAAAACACTAAACTATCCAATTCATTGGGTTTTTGAAGCAATAAATATTTTCCATCTTCACTAATGCTCATGCGGTTTACATTTCCTTCAAATTTATTTTGATAAATTTTAGTACCTAAAGAATCGCAAATAAAAAGCACTGAATTTCCTTCAATGGCAGGGCTTAAAGCCAATATTGCAATTTGTTTATAGTGAGGAATGGGAGCTATATAAATTTGAGAAATACTGCTTATGGGTATTTGATGAAAATAAGAAAAGCCATTGGCGTTATTTACAAATTGAATGCGATTTCCTTCAATATTTGTGACTGCCAAAGAATCAAATAATTGGGAAGGTGCAGCAGAAAAATAATTCTTACCAGCTTTGTAATTTAGCTCACCTATTCCATTTACATTTATCTCAACCTGAGCTACCTGCTTGCTTTTTAGAGGCTCCATTATTATTTTGGCAATGCTTAAGTAAGGCCAAAAAAATAAGTAATAAATCATGCAAGGCAAGAGAATGAGCAAGCTTAAATTCATGGCTTTGAAAACATTTTCCTTAAAAAGTTTTTGGCCAATAAAATAAAGCAAAAAGGCTATAAAGGCTCCCAACAAGGCAATAGTTAAAGAAAAAGGCAAGAACCAAAGATAAGATTCGAATACAGGTATGCCGATATGAAAAAATGCGTTTAAGGCATGAAGAAAAACAAATGAAAATGCGGCAAGTGTATAAAAAATAAATGCGAAAAACAATATGCTGTAGGCCTTAACAGTGGCAGTTTTCTTAAACTTTTCTTTCACATAGAAAAAAAAGAAAACTACACTTAAGAAAGCAAATGTGAGGCCTATAAAACTCAATTCATTTAATACCGGCCAGAGTAGTAAACTATTCATGTTAATTTCTAAATTGATCGTTACGAATAAGCCAAGTATTTTCTAATTTTTCCCAAGAAAAAACGCGTTTTCTTTCAAGCAATTTGAACCTAAAAGGCAGGCCCGAGCTTAATGAATCGTTAATAATACTTTTATCTTGTAGGTGCATGTGCAGGTGGGGAAAGCTGCTATTGCCGCTGTTTCCGCTCAAAGCAATAAATTGACCTTCGCGTAGGGTATCGCCTAAATTTATTTGCAAACTACCTGCCTTTAAATGCGCTAAAAACAAATATTTATTTTCGGCCAATTTCATTTCAATATAATTCCCTGCAGGGTTAATGCTATCATCACCGGCATAAATTTTCTGTGTAGGAAAACCATCTGCTAATGCAAATACAATTCCATTACTTGGCGCAAAAACAGAATCGCCAAAGGAATTGAAATCACAGCTATCTTCACCATTGTTATTAAAAAAGTAACCTGCCTCATTAAGTTTAACCATATCAATTGCGAAACGTTGCGGAGGATAATTGCTATGGTAGTTTACCCATTTTTCTTTTCCCGCATGCATGGCAAGCCAAGTTCCTTTAACAGGCAAATTAAGTATTACACATTCGCTAGTAGGAGGATAGTTATATGTTGTAGGAACAATAAATGCAGCAAGGATAAAAGAGAAACTACAAAAGATACTGATTAAGAAAAATACCATGCGTTTTACAAATCCATCCACCAATGCTTGTGAGGCTGTGAGCGATAATATCATTTCTTGAATGGTGATATATAACATCACAAAAATAAAAAACCAATAAGGTAATTTAGGGGCTATTGGTCGGAATTGCGCAACCGTAAAAAACCAAACAGGAATATCAGCTAAAAAGGCCAGTAGTCCAACAAAAAACAATAATTTAATAGCAATAACAAACCAACCTGATTTTGCAGGGTGAATCCAATGTCTGGAAGATTTTGTTTTTAATACGGAGAATAAACGCAGGAGTGCCACTACCAAAAAAATGAATGAGGCAATCCATAAACCTTGGGAATAGGTGTTGCTAAACTGAGCTAAATTTTTTTCCATATACTAATTATTCGAAGCGCAGTGCTTCAATAGGATCTAATTTACTTGCCTTGATGGCAGGGTAAAGACCACTTGCAAGTCCAACAATAACACAAAGTGTTATTCCACTTAACATCCAAAGCCAAGGAATAATAAAACCTACTCCAACTAAACTTGTGACAATATTACCAATAATAATTCCGAAAATAATTCCGCCAATACCACCAATTTGGCAGATCACAACAGCTTCAAATAAGAATTGCTGACGGATCATTTTTTGAGTTGCGCCAATTGCTTTTCTGATACCAATTTCTCGTGTTCGTTCCGAAACAGAAACCAACATGATATTCATTAAACCTATAGCAGCACCTAGGAGTGTAATAAAACCAATAACTGTGGCGGCAATGGTAACATAGCTTAAATTACTAATCAATTCTTTGGCCACATTGTCTGCTTTCATGATACTGAAATTTTCTTCACCACGAACAGGTATTTTTCTAATTTTTCTAAATAAACTTGTGGCTTCCTCTACAGCAAAATCAATAGTTGAAACGTCTTTTACAGCTACAGTTATTACACTGCTCATATTGGGCATAGAAAATGTTTGATAGGCATTTTGGATTGGCACAATTACTAAACGATCTCCACCAAAGCCCATGCTCGACCCCTTTGATTTAAGATAGGCAATTACTCTAAATTTTGCCCCACCTATAAAAACACTTTCGCCCAATGGATTGGTGTTTGGGAATAGTTTATTTTTTATTTCAGTTCCTAAAATAACCACATTGGAGGCGGAGACAACTTCCTTCTCAGAGAAATTCCGACCTTGTTCAATATCGTATGCAGCCACATTTAAATAATTCACATCTCCCCCCATTACCATAATATTGGGATCTGTTTTGGCACTTTGGTACTTTACGGTACTAGCAAAACTGGCATTTACAGATAAGGATGTTGTGGAAGGAAATTTAAATTCTGCTACAAACTTATCTGCTTCAGATTTAGAGATTGCTTTAAACTTTTTACTTCCCCTACCGCCACCAGAAAAGCGAATGCCTTGTCCCCTATTTTTAATATTAAAGGTATTGGCTCCCATACTGGAAAATGAGGTATTGATACCAGCCTTAATACCATCAATGGCAGTAAGAATACCAACCAAGGCCATAATTCCAATTGAAATAATTAGGGCTGTAATGGTGGCTCTCAATCTATTTCCATTGATAGAATTTAAAGCAATTTTTATATTTTCGTTAAATGTCATACGGCCTTTGCCTTCTCAACAAACTTAAAACCTTTTCTTCCATTTTGTTCCTGGAAATCTATGAGCATGCCCGCAAAAAAGAAAATCTGACCGGCATTATAAATTACTTCAATTCCATCCACTTCCAAAGACCTGTCTTTTTCTGTTTTTGCATCGAAGCCTATTAACAAACCTTTGTCTTGCGAATTTTTCTGACGGATTCCAACGCGTAAAAAATAATCTTCAGGAATTTGAAGGGTTTGTTGGTAATGTGCAATGGCCTCTTTGGCGGCTGTTGTAAACTCAATCATTTGCATAGGGCTGCAAGTTAATCAATAGGATTGGAATTGCCTATTTCCCAAAAGGATTGATTTACATTTGAGGCTTCGAAAAAATAAAATTGGGAGAATACTTGGGCGAATCCTTATTTTTCAAGAAAAATTACACATGCTAGATTTCTCCTTACTAACACTTAGTGCTGTTTCTGTTCACCAAATTGGCAATAAAACCAATGGCGAACCTATTATTATTTCTAAAGAAACCGTATCAAACAAGGATGAAAAATTAGAAGAATTATTGCTGCAATATTTCCTAAAACCCTTTCACCAGCCGGAGTATTTTCATTTAAGTTTTAGCAACGACGACCATGAATTAAACCCGGTTTATCATTATGCCAAACAGTGTTTTGAGCAGGAAGGAAGTTTCCATATTCAGAGTATCCATTTGGCAAAACATTTATATGAAACAGCTTTACATCCCAATATCAAATCTGGAGACTTTTATGTGGCACAATTTAAAGATTTGCAATATGAAGGTAATTTGGTTCAAGCTATTGGTATATTTAAGGCCGAAACCAAGGACCATTTTATTAAAATGCAAAGAGCAGGCACTGGTTTTAGTGTTAATTATGATTTAGGAACACCCATAGACAAACTGGATAAAGGTTGTTTGATTATAAATATTGACAGTGATAAAGGCTTTAAAGTATGCGCTGTAGACCGGGTAAACAAAAGTGCTGAGGCACTGTATTGGAGAGATCAATTCTTGAAAATAAAACCATGCAGTGATAATTTTCATTTTACAGAAAACTTTTTAACTGTTACAAAAGACTTTGTTACCAAGCAATTAAAGGAAGAATTTGAGGTAAGTAAGGCAGAACAAATAGATCTACTCAACCGGTCGGTAGCCTATTTTAAAGACAATGAACGCTTTGATCAACAAGATTTTTCTAAAACAGTATTTGGCGATCATGAAGGTTTGATTACATCATTTAAGGATTACCAAAAACAAGTTGAAACAGAATTAGACATTGAAATAAGGGATGGATTTGACATTTCTGACCAAGCAGTGAAGAAGCAAGCACGGGTATTTAAAAGCGTATTAAAACTAGACAAGAATTTCCATATATATATACACGGAAATAAAAATTTAATTGAGAAAGGTACAGAATCCGACGGCAGAAAATTCTATAAAATTTACTATACAGAAGAAAATTAATTCCATTTGAATTACCGTAATCGAATTATTTATTTAGTTGTAAAAAAACTAAAAATTAGTCATGCCGAAACCAAAAAAGCATTGGCTAATGGCGAGATTTATTTGGATAAAAATAAAGTATTTGAAAACGCATTAGTTGGACCTTACCAAGAACTAAGCTTCAAAAATAGCTACATACAAAATCCTGAGGATTATAAATATTTTGCCTACCATAAGCCCAAAGGAATTGAATGCACCTTAAATGAAGGCATTACAGATTCTTTAAATGGTAAAATCCCAACTGGTTTATTCTATGTTGGCAGATTAGACAAGGCTTCAGAAGGATTATTACTAGTAACAAATGATGGCCATTTGTATAATAAAATCATACAGCCTGAAAGAAAAATTAGAAAGGTTTATGAAGTTTGCCTAGAAAAAGAGATGCAAGAAAACTTCTTAATTAAAATGGCATCAGGCGTTGAAATTTTGGGAAAGAAAACTTTGCCATGTATAGTTCAGGCAATTGACAATTATAACTTTACAATTATACTAGAGCAAGGTATGAACCGACAAATTAGGAGAATGTGTTTTGCCTTGGGGAATTATGTTGTTAAACTTAAAAGAATACAAATAGGAGAAATTGAATTAGGCCTTTTAAATGCTGATGAATTAAGACCATTAATTGATGCGGAAATTAGCTATCTGAGAAATTTATCCTAAATAAAATAATTAATAGTATGTTTGATTGTCAATTAGCTAAAATATGTTAAAAAAGGTTTTAATAATAACTGGTGTTATAGTAATTGGTTTGCTTTTGTTTTTCAATTGGTTCAAAAAGGATACAAAGAAACATAGTCCTGCGGCAAGTGTAGAATTTAACGACAAGGATTTACAAATTAAAGTAAATTATTGCAGGCCCTACGCTAAAGGTCGTATTATATTTGGTGAAGAAGAAGCCGGGGCATTGCAACCATTTGGCAAATATTGGCGCTTGGGTGCGAATGAAGCAACAACAATTGAAACAAATCAATCAATATTTTTTAACGACAAAGAATTGCCAGCTGGAAAATATGCCATGTATGCCTATCCGGGTCATGATAAATGGACCGTTTGCATTAACAAAGAATGGGATAGATGGGGTGCGCAGGAGGCAGATATTGAAACGGATGTATTAAGAACAGAGGTAGCTACAAACAATGAGGTAGAATTTTTAGATCAATTTGAAATTAGCTTTGAAAAGATAGATACAATTGGCAATTTCAATTTAGTTTTCCATTGGGACAAAACAATGGTTAAGGTTCCAATATCCAGAAAATAAAAATTCTATTTATAAATTCTATGGGTGGCAATACCCCATTTTTTTAATCGGTAAAAGATACTGGTTCTAAGTACGCCTAAACCATAAATACTGCTCCTTTTAAAGTTTATTGATGAGGCTTCCTCAAAATATTTGGTTGGACAAGTCACTTCTGCAATTTCATAGCCTTTCATGAAAATTTGCGCACAAATTTCATTGTCGAACACAAAATCATCACTGCATAAATGGAATGGCACATCCTTTAAAACCTTTGCACTAAAAGACCTATAGCCTGTATGGTATTCAGATAATTTTTGTCCCATTAAGATATTTTGAAACAAGGTTAGCATGCGGTTGAAAATGTATTTATACATTGGCATACCACCATGCAGGGCACCTTTCCCAAGAATACGTGAACCAAATACAACTGGATAAACATCAAAAGCAATGATACTGCTCATGGCCATGATTAATTTGGGCGTGTATTGGTAATCTGGGTGCAGCATAATTACGATGTCTGCATTGAGCTCCAAGGCCTTTTGGTAACAAGTTTTCTGGTTACCGCCATATCCTTTGTTTTTTTCGTGTTTAATCACATGCTTGATGCCAATTTTACGACCTAATACTGAGGTATCGTCTTTACTTGCATCATCCACAAGGATTACCTCATCCACAATATCAAATGGGATTTCTTGATAGGTTTTCTCAAGGGTTCTAGCGGCATTGTAGGCTGGCAGAACTACTACTATTTTTTTTCCGTTTAGCATAAATCTGGTGCAAATTAAACTAAATAAAAAACAGCAAACAAACGAGAACCAATACTGGCAATAGAATTGGCAAACTATAACGCCAAATATATTTTCCAAAATTTGGCATTTTAACACCCGTTTGCTCTGCAATTGCCTTAACCATAAAATTGGGGCCATTGCCTATATAAGTCATAGCGCCAAAAAACACAGCTCCCACCGACAAGGCACGCAAGAGCAACACACCATCCGTTTGCATAAATTGATGCACATCAGCAATAGAATTTAGGCTAAGATTTTTACTAGATAAAATAAGTGCCATCACATTTAAATAGGTAGGCGCATTATCTAATACGCTGCTAAAAATACCACTGCTCCAATAAATTAGACCAGGGCTCAATACCAATGAATTTCCTTGGGCCACTGCAAATGATTCCAATGATTGTAAAGCGGGCATCATGCAAAGAAAAATACCAATAAAAAGGAAGGCAACTTCTTTGATGGCATCAAAATCAAAATTATTTCCTTGAAGTGCTTTCTTATTGGCAAAACGAAAGCAGATGAAAGAAGCGCTCAGTTGAATTAGTTCCCTTAAAAAAGAAATTTTCTTTCCATGAAAGGCAATATAGGGTAAGGTTTCAAAAATATTTGGATCGAGGAAAACTGTAGCTACACCAAGGAAGAGCCATATAAAATTACGCTTTCCACTGATTATAATTTTATTGGTATAATGTGCACTTACATCCACTTCATCTAAACTGGTATTTCGTTTTTCGAAAAAATAAAAGATAAGCAAAAGGCAGCTGATAGCAACTAACCAAGGCGCCCAAAGCTGTGCTATTGTCCAAGTAAAAGGCACACCCTTTAAAAAGCCCATAAACAATGGAGGATCACCAATTGGTGTGAGTGAACCGCCCACATTTGAAATGATAAAAATAAAGAAAATGATATGATAAGGCTTTAGGCGGTAGCGATTAATACGCATAAATGGCCTAATAAATAAAACAGAGGCGCCTGTTGTGCCAATTACATTAGTTAAAATGGCCGCTAAAAACAAAAATAGGATATTTACCCAAGCCTTTGATTCAACATCAACAAAAAGGAAAATACCGCCACTGGCAATGTATAAAATAGTCAGTAGGCTTATAAAAGAAGCGTACTCGGCTAAAGTTTCCAAAGGCAAGGCAGAATTTCCAAGAACAAAAACATAATACAAGGCAACAAAGCTTCCTAAACTTATGCTTACATGTTTGTAATAATGGTGCCAAAACTCAGGAAATAAAACTGGTCCTGTGGCAATTAACAAAAGTAAAGCAACAAAAGGACTTACAATCCAGAGCGGGGGTGTTTGAAAGAATATTTCCAATATCATAAGGCGAAAATAAGAAAAAATACCACAGCAAGGATTTAACCGGTAAAACAGCAAGAATAACAATAATTCTTTGGTGAAAAATTTATAGGCAGATCCAGTTAAACTTCTCAAGTAGCCGTAAAACCTTACCCATCCTAGAAATTTGGGTCGACCCAATAAAAACTTACAAAAAATAAGCTGAATTTTAAGTACTTTCGCGCCAATGGACCATATTAGAAATTTTTGTATCATAGCCCATATCGATCACGGTAAAAGCACACTAGCTGACAGGTTATTAGAATATACCAATACAACATCAGTGAGGGAAATGCAGGCCCAATTGCTAGACAACATGGATTTAGAGCGCGAGCGCGGGATTACCATTAAAAGCCATGCCATTCAAATGGACTATGAGTTAGACGGGAAAAAGTATAAACTCAACCTCATTGATACACCAGGACATGTGGACTTTAGTTATGAGGTTTCTCGTTCTATTGCTGCTTGTGATGGCGCATTATTGATTGTAGATTCTAGTCAGGGAATTCAAGCCCAAACCATTTCTAATTTATATTTAGCAATTGAACAAGGCTTAGAGATCATTCCCATATTAAATAAAATTGACCTACCCCACTCTATGCCTGAGGAGGTAAGTGACCAAATAATAGATTTGATTGGATG
Source organism: uncultured Bacteroidota bacterium (assembly GCA_903927505.1). GTDB lineage: Bacteria > Bacteroidota > Bacteroidia > UKL13-3 > UKL13-3 > B1. The sequence continues at coordinate 28,326 of CAIYNF010000114.1, forward strand.
TGATTATGAAGATATTTTAAGGGCGAGTGGGAAAACCGGCGCAGGCGTGCACGATATATTAAAAGCAATTGTAAAGCGCGTTCCGCCGCCAGTTGGAGATATTAATGCACCCTTAAAAGCCTTAATTTTTGATTCAGTATTTAATTCTTTTAGAGGCATTATTGCCTATTTCAGGGTAATTGATGGTGTAATTAAAAAGGGCGATAAGGTGAAGTTCATGTCAAATAACAGTGAATATTTGGCAGATGAAGTTGGCATTTTGGGCTTGAACCCAGAGCCCCGTGCACAAATTTCGGCTGGTGATGTTGGGTATATTATTTCGGGAATTAAAGAAGCCAGAGAAGTAAAAGTGGGTGATACCATTACCCATGTTGAAAGGCCAACAACAGACTCAATTAAAGGATTTGAAGAAGTAAAACCAATGGTCTTTGCCGGTATTTATCCTGTTGATACGGAAGATTTTGAAGAATTGCGTGAGAGCATGTACAAATTACAACTCAATGATGCGTCATTAACTTTTGAGCCAGAATCATCTGCCGCATTGGGTTTTGGTTTCCGCTGTGGGTTTTTAGGCATGTTGCACATGGAAATTATCCAAGAACGTTTGGAGCGCGAGTTTAAGATGACTGTAATTACAACCGTACCCAATGTAAGTTACCATTGTTACGATAAAAAAGGCGTAATGAATGTGGTGAACAACCCAAGTGATTTGCCAGATGCCAATTATATTGACCATGTGGAGGAGCCTTTTATAAAAGCTCAAATAATTACGCATGTAGATTATGTTGGTCCTATAATGGGCTTGTGTCTAGGCAAACGTGGCATATTAAAAGAGCAAAAATATTTAACCACAACCCGCGTAGAGATGGTGTTTGATATGCCATTGGCAGAGGTTGTATTTGACTTTTTCGACAAACTAAAAACCATTTCAAAAGGGTATGCTTCTTTTGATTACCATCCAATTGGGTATGTTGAATCTGATTTAGTAAAGCTTGATATTCTTTTAAACAAAGACAATATTGATGCTTTATCTGCCATTATTCATAGAGATAGAGCTTATGATTTTGGAAAAAGAATTTGCGAGAAATTGAGAGAATTGATTCCAAGACACCAATTTGAAATTCCGATTCAGGCAAGTATTGGCGCAAAAGTAATTGCCCGTGAAACCTTGAAAGCATTAAGAAAAGATGTTACAGCCAAGTGTTATGGTGGTGATATTTCCCGTAAGAGAAAATTACTTGAGAAGCAAAAAGAAGGTAAAAAACGTATGCGCCAAGTAGGTTCGGTAGAAATCCCACAATCTGCATTTATGGCTGTACTTAAATTGGACTAATAATTAAAGACAATTATCATAGGTAATTAATCTAGCAATCCTTTATTTCGAACCAAATAGGACAATACAAACACCTCAAGCATCATTTGCAACAATTTGAGGTTTAAACACACAACTATGGAATTACTTAACGGAAACGAAGTATCGAAAAAAATTAAGATTGAAATCAAGGAGAAAGTTGATTTCATAAAAGCATCAGGTAAAAAAACGCCACACTTAGCGGCTATATTAGTAGGTGGCGATGGTGCTAGCATGACCTATGTGGCTGCAAAAGAAAAAGACTGCCATGAAGTTGGTTTCGATTCAACTGTATTGCGTTTTGACGCCTCCATTACGGAAGAGGAATTGATAAATGAGGTAATTAAAATCAATGAAAATCCGGCCATTGATGGATTGATTGTACAATTGCCGCTTCCAAAGCATATCAATGAAAAGAAAATAACAGAAACCATCAGTTATAAAAAAGATGTAGATGGATTTCACCCAATGAATGTAGGATTAATGTTTAAGGGTTTAAGAACCTTCTTACCTGCAACACCCTATGGTATTGTTAAATTACTAGAACATTATCAAATTGAAACTAGCGGCAAACATTGTGTGATAATTGGCAGAAGTGATATTGTAGGCAAACCAATGAGCGCATTAATGCTTCAAAAGAATTGTACTGTTACGGTGGTGCATAGCAAAACTGTGGATCTTCCATCTTTTACCCGTCAGGCCGATATTGTTATTGCAGCTTTAGGCATACCAGGCTTCTTAAAAGGAGATATGATTAAAGAAGGAGCGGTAGTTGTTGATGTTGGTATTACCAGAGTAGAAGACAGCAGTACAAAAACAGGGTTCAAATTAAAAGGGGACGTTGATTTTGATTCTGTTGCACCAAAAAGCAGTTGGATTACACCTGTACCGGGAGGCGTTGGACCAATGACGCGTGTTGGTTTATTGCTAAATACGCTTGAAGCTATAGCACTTTATAAATAGGAGATTATTAAACCCACTTATTCAACCTTGCTTCAACAGCAGGTAAATAAGGAGCGCCATAATTACATAAATTAACTAGCTCGTAATAGATCTGGCAAAAATCTAAGCGAATTTCCCAATCACTGCTTAATGGATATGTGGCAAAATAAGCCTCATAAAATGCTTGTTCGAACCCACCCGACATTTTAGTCATGGCTATATCCATTTCTCTATGTCCATAGTAACTCGAAGGATTACACAGAAGTGCGTTTCCCTCATGAGATGTTAGAACATGGTGGCGCCTTAAGTTTCCATGCAATAAAGATGGCGCTTCTTGCGTAAAAGCAAATTCAGCCAAATCATTAAATCGCTCAAATTTACCCTGGTGGCTCTCATTGAGCAATAATTGTTTAGAGGCGCTCTTAACGGCAGGCATTAGCCTGTTATGAATGTAAAAGCTATTCCAATTATTACTTGGTTTGTTTTTCTGCAAATAGGAACCCAAATAATTATCCTCGCCGAAACCAAAATTTACTCGCGAACATTTATGTAAATTGGCCAATGAGGTTCCAAAATCTCCCCAGAAATTTTTTGATGGAGGTGTTTGTTCAACAAAATCAAGAAAAAAGATTTTTTTATCATTGAATTCAACTATTCCAATTGGATTTACTGCTGCAACTGTACTTGTTTTTCTAATGCTTTTAATTGCCAATTGTTCTCTTTCGAACAATTTAGGTAAGTTTCCAACAGGATGCATCTTTACAAAAAAAAGCCCTAAATCTGATAGGATTTTATAGTTTTGATTAAGCGCTCCTCCTCCAATAGGGTGAATACCATACACCTGAGGGGTTTTCCCAAATAGCGATTCGAATGCGTTTTGAATTGGAGCCTTGTACATAAAAAATCAACCAAATATCAACAAAGTATTAATTGACTGTAAAAATCCCCACTTTTACACTTTCAAGCAAATAAAGTTATGGCCAGAATCTTAATAATAGACGACGAAAAAGCAATTCGCAATACACTTCGTGAAATTCTTGAGTATGAAAGTTACCAAGTAGACGAGGCTGCTAATGGCGAGGAAGGCTTACAGAAAATAGAAAACGAAGAATACGATGCTGTTTTGTGCGATGTAAAAATGCCCAAAATGGATGGTATGACTGTATTGGCTAGGGCCAAAGAAATAGATGAAGACCTGCCATTTGTAATGATATCTGGCCATGGCAACGTTGAAATGGCTGTTGAAGCTACCAAAAAAGGCGCGTTTGATTTTATTGTTAAGCCACCCGATTTAAACAAGTTGTTAATTACTTTGCGCAATACCATAGACCGAAAGGAATTGGTAATTGAGACAAAAGTGCTTCGCAGAAAAGCCTCTAAAACACGGGATATTATTGGCGATTCGCCTGCAATTACAAATATTTTAGATACCATTGACAAGGTAGCACCTACAGATGCAAGGGTATTGATTACAGGAGAAAATGGAACAGGAAAAGAATTAGTTGCACGATGGATTTACGAAAAAAGTTTACGCTCTAAAAACCCATTGATTGAGGTGAATTGTGCTGCTATTCCAACTGAGTTAATTGAAAGTGAATTGTTTGGGCATGAAAAAGGCGCTTTTACCTCTGCAATTAAACAACGTATAGGAAAATTTGAGCAGGCCCATAATGGCACTATCTTTTTAGATGAGGTTGGCGATATGAGTTTATCTGCGCAAGCTAAGGTATTGCGTGCTTTGCAAGAAAATAAGATTACGAGGGTTGGAGGGGAAAAAGACATTGAAGTGGATGTTCGTGTAATTGCGGCAACCAACAAAAACCTTTTAAAAGAAATTGAAAAAGGCACTTTTAGAATGGATTTATACCACCGTTTAAGTGTAATTCTCATTCATGTTCCTTCGCTCAATGAGCGCAGAGACGACATTCCGCTTTTAGCAGAAAAATTTGTCAAAGAAATTTGTGAAGATAGTGGCTTAAGCAGAAAGAATTTTATGCCGCAGGCCTTGGAAGAATTTAAAAAATTAAATTTCAGCGGTAATATTCGCGAACTTAGAAATATTGTAGAACGATTGATAATATTGGGTCAGCCAAGAATTACCTTAGAAGATATCCAAAAATTTGCGAGCCCAATTAATGCGCGTGATGAGGAAAAATCTATCTATGAACGCTTTAGTACTTTACAAGAATTTAAGGAATATGTAGAACGTATTTTTATTGAAGAAAAGCTTAAAAAGAATGGTTGGAATGTGGCCAAAACTGCCGCTGAAATTGACATTCAAAGAAGTCACCTTTACAATAAAATAGAAAAATACAGTTTAAAAAGAGGAGAGAGCAACGACTAAAGCGTTTCTACTTCTTCAAATTCTATTACAACTTTCGAACCTGGTTTGAGTCCTAATAATTGTGCCCCTCTCCCTCTGTTGATGGCAATCATCAAGTAGTTATTTTCGTTGAAAAGAAGTAAATCTTCTCCAATACCTCCATTATAAAATTGATTGCTTACCCTATCTATTGAATGCTTGCCCCAATAAAACAATTTAAAATTTCTATTGGCACAAATTTGGTCGAATAATTCCTTTGAAATATTTGTAATGGCATTTTGGTATCCATCTACATAAAGAACAGTACCCTTAATTATATTCTCAACAGATGTTGCTTGAATTCCTTGCTTGATAGTTAAAACTTGTGTTGGTTCGGCCAAACCAATTAAGCTACCTTGGCTTAAAAAATTTGCCACCAATGGCAGAAATACATTTTTCTCAGGAAATAAATCATTCAATGAAAAATGTGCCTCTAAAACTTTATTTACTTTGCTTGGCATTTCATCAAATAAAAGAGAGAAAATACCATTATCAGCACCTAAAAAATAGTGCCCATCTGCTTCAATAAATAGAAATTGTTTGTGCAATGAAATATTTGTATCGAGGCAAATTAGGTGAATTGTACCCTTTGGAAATTGGTGATAAACAGACCTAAGAATAAAAGCAGCCTGTGTTAAATCAAAAGCCGGAATATGGTGAGACACTTCCACAACGCGGGTTTCGGGCAATAAGCGCATGGCCGAACCAAGCAAAGCAGCAGTATATGGACTACCAGGTCCATAATCAGAAACCAATGTTATAACAGAGTTCAATTTCTTTTATTATTTTCGTACAAATTAACAGCAAGATCAGCAAAATTTGAATACCAAAGAAATCTTAATTGAACATCTCGACCCTTCTGAGGCTTTTGGCGTTCATAATAGCCACTTAAAAACTTTTGAAGCACATTTTCCGCAGCTGAAAATTGTAGCCAGAGGAAACCAAGTAATACTGAGTGGTAAGCAGCAAGAAATTGAACTTTTTGAAGAAAAGTTCAATCACATGATTGCCCATATACAAAGGTATGGTGGCATTTCTGCGCTTCAACTGGAAGGAATTTTTAGTGGAAGTATGTCGCAAGAAAATAAATCAGCAGACAATGCTGAGGTAAAGGACCAGGGCGATATTATTTTGTATGGTAACCATGCAAAAGTAATTCGTGCAAAAACGCCTAACCAAAAGAAAATGGTTTCCTTAATGCACAACAATGATATTTTGTTTGCAATTGGTCCTGCGGGCACTGGTAAAACATACACGGCAGTAGCATTGGCAGTAAAAGCATTAAAGAACAAAGAAATTAAACGCATTATTTTGGCTAGACCTGCGGTGGAAGCTGGGGAGAATTTAGGTTTTTTGCCAGGTGATTTAAAAGAAAAGATAGATCCTTATTTGCGCCCACTTTATGATGCCTTAGACGATATGATTCCAGCAGATAAACTGAAATCGTATATAGAAACACGTGTTATTGAAATTGCACCTATGGCATTTATGCGTGGAAGAACATTAGACCATGCTTATGTAATTTTAGATGAGGCACAAAATGCTACAGATTTGCAGTTAAAAATGTTTTTAACCCGAATGGGGCCGAACGCAAAGTTTATTATTACTGGCGACTTAACACAAATTGATTTACCACGTAAGGGGATGTCGGGTTTGGTGAAAGCGGTTAAAATACTTAAAGACATTGAAGGAATAGAATTTGCCTATCTCACCTTTGAGGATGTAGTAAGGCATAAATTAGTTAAAAATATTATCAAAGCTTATGATGGCAACAATGATAATGTAACAGACAGTAGCGATCAAGCTAATTAGGCAAAGCAAATAATGAAACGCAGTAATCAAACCATGTTAATTCTAGGTCAGATAAGCGAAAGCGCTATATCTGCCTTCAGCGCATTGCGCAGCAATATGGTTCGAACCTTATTGTCGACACTTGGAATTACAATTGGGATCTTTTGCATTATTATGGTTTTAAGTATTGTAGATTCTTTACAAAAGAATTTGCAAGACAGTGTAGACAGTTTAGGTAAAGATGTTGCCATTATTGAAAAATGGCCTTGGGAATTTGGGCCAGATTACAAATGGTGGCAATACATGAATAGGCCAAATCCCACCACTACTGAATTAAAGAAAATAGAAGAACAAACTACCTTAGGTAAAGCTATTTCACTGAGCATAAGCCTCCCTGGCACAATAGTAAAATACAAGAATTTCAATGCCGAAAACGTTGAGGGCATGGCTGTTTCACAGGGCTTTCCTGATGTTAGGTCATTTGAATTAGAATATGGAAGGTTCTTCACTGAGAACGAATCCAAAAATGCAGATCAAGTTGTGGTAATTGGATCGAACATGCGCGAAAATTTATTTCCAAGTATTTTTCCCTTAGACAAAGAAATACGTATTAGGGGTAAAAAATTTAGGGTAGTTGGCGTATTTAAAAAAGAAGGCGAAAGTATGATTGGCAATAGCATGGACAATGTATTTGTGATCCCAGTAAGTACTGCCGCAAATTTTATTAGATTAAATAGTAATAATGTAAATAGTCGTATTCAGATTAAGGCAAAAGAGGGGGTAAGTGTAGACAGGCTAGAGAATGAATTAATTGGAGTAATGCGAACGGTAAGAAAATTGCGCCCAAATGAAGAACCCGATTTTGCTATTAATAAAACTACTTTATTATCAAAACCATTGAAGAGCTTATTTGGGGTAGTAACCCTTGCAGGATGGATAATAGGACTGTTTGCCATTTTGGTTGGCGGCTTTGGCATTGCCAATATTATGTTTGTGAGTGTTAAAGAAAGAACCCAGCAAATTGGTATTCAAAAATCATTGGGAGCTAAAAACTACTTCATACTCATTGAATTTTTGGTTGAGGCAATTGTACTCTGTTTGGTTGGTGGTGTGGTTGGATTAATAAGTGTTTACTTCATCACTTTAGGTGTGAAAAGCTATTTTGATATTAATTTATTTTTGAGCACTGGTAATATTCTTACAGGCATTATTGTATCGGTAAGCATAGGAATGATTTCTGGTTTTATTCCGGCATATACAGCCTCAAAGCTAGATCCAGTAGAAGCAATTAGAGCCAAATAAGATGTTTGTAAGTGGATTTACAATTGTAAGAAATGCTATTAAATATGACTACCCTGTTGTAGAATCTATTCAATCTTTGCTGCCCCTTTGCGACGAAATTATTGTATTGGTTGGACAATCAAGTGATGACACCCTGCAACTCATACAAAGTATTGGTTCGGCAAAAATAAAAATACACACGTCGATTTGGGACGACAGTCTTAGAGAAGGTGGAAGGGTTTTGGCAGAAGAAACAGACAAAGCTAAAAAACTGATTAACCCCAAAGCTGATTGGTGTTTTTATATTCAAGCAGATGAGGTGGTAAATGATGAAGGAATTGAACTTATAAAACAGTCGATGCACCATCATTTAGAAAACAAACAAGTAGAAGGACTATTGTTTTCATACAAACATTTCTTTGGCAATTTTAATTATGTGGCAAATAGCAGGGGTTATTACCGCCATGAAATTAGAATTATTAGAAACAACCCAAGCATCCATTCATACAAGGATGCACAAGGATTTAGAATAAATGGCCATAAGTTAAAAGTTAAAAAATGTGGTGGTGAAATATTTCATTATGGTTGGGTACGCCATCCAGAAATAATGAAAGAGAAAATTAAAGACTTTCATCAATTGTGGCATACAGATGAATGGATAAAAGCACAAGAAAAATTAATCAATGATTTTGATTATTCAGATATTGATGCCTTATTGATTTTTGAAGGGAAGCACCCTAATTGTATGCAAGAAAGAATTCGTGTTAAGAATTGGGAGTTTATTCCTAATTACAACGGCCATGCCATTGGTTTTAAAAATCGCTTATTGTATTGGTTTGAAGAAAAAACTTCTTACCGACTTGGAGAATACAAAAATTATCAGTTGATTTAACAATGGAAAAAATCAGGTCTTACCTGTTCTTTTGGTCGTGCCTGCTATTAACAGCAGGCTTGTTGTTACTTGATATCATTAGAATCATGCCCAGTATTGGTATGATTTCAATTGTACTTATTGGCCTCAGTTATTTTTACAAACCAATATACAGCAATCACAAAGCAGACACAAAACCCTTTATGGCTTTAGCCTTTACCTTTTTAATTTTAGTTCCCTCCTATTTTTATTCTAGTAACCTTAGTTATTTATTTGAAAAATGGCAAATAGCCCTCCCCTATTTGCTATTGCCATTGGCCTTTATAAAAATACCGCGCTTATCCGAAAGGAGAAATTTCCTCCTATATGAGTTTTACTTTTTCTGCATTTTAATTGTTTGCTTGTTAGCTTTTGGCTATTATTTATTGAACCAGGAAATTATCAATCAATTATATTTGGAAAGCAGGGTAATGCCTACTTTATTATCACATCATCCAAGTTTAAGTTTGATGATTGTTTTTGCTGTTTATGTTTCCTATTGGTTGTTTCAAAGCAAGCGTTATTATAAATTGGCAATTGAAAGAAACCTTTTCATTGTTGGAGGGGTCTTTTTGTTCATTTTCCTTCACGTGTTTTCGGTTAGAAGTGGTTTGTTGGCAATGTATGTTGTACTTTTTATTGAACTAACAAAACTTGCAATTCAAAAAAAGCAAGTAAAAATTGCCTTACTGACAGGTTTACTTTTTATTGTTTTAGGAGGAATTACGCTATTGGTTTCACCCACCTTTAGTAATAAAATTGCAAATACCACCAAAGACTTGAGCAATTACCAGAATAATGGAAGTGTAAATAATCAAAGTTTGGGAAGTAGAATTATTTCTTACAAAAACGGTTTGAGGATTGCGCAAGAAACAAATATTTTATTTGGTTGTGGCTTGGGCGACATCAATGATTTAAACAATGAAATATTTAAAAAGGATTACCCTGATGTTACAAAACCCATCATTCCACACAACCAATTTTTATTTTATCTGGCAGCAATTGGCATCTTAGGGGTTTTATTATTTGGAATAGGATTCTATTACCCACTTTTTTACAAACAGGCCTATGCTGATCCTTTGTTATTGGTTCATTATACAATTATAAGTATTGGTTTTTTATTTGAAGCGCCATTAGAAAGTCAGGTTGGTGTTGCCTATTCTCTTCTTTTTATACTTCTCCCACTGCACCAAAAATTCGGAATAAAGCATTACAGCAATAAGTGATAAAGGTTATTGTTGTCATTTAAATGTAATAATTTTAGCCTTTAATGTAAAAATTCTAAAAGTTGAATAAATACTAAGCCATTCGTTTGGTTTGTTGCTTGGCAAGACTCATATTTGATTTTGTTAAATTTAAAGTGATTAAGAACAACTTAACTGAAACAACCAAATAAGTATGAAAAAAACATTACTCCATATTTTCACCCTTGCAGCAGTAGCTTTTTCGGCGAATGCGCAAATTTCAAAAGAGCAATTAAAACAAGAATTTACGCAAAGCCTTAAAAGTGAGCAATTCTTAAATCCAGAAAAAATTGACTTTACCATCAGTTCGCAATACACCAGCGACCACAATGGTATTACGCATGTTTATGCCAATCAATTGGTAAATGGATTAGAAGTATTCAATATCAATATTGATATTCATTTGAGCAGGGAAGGTAAAATCATTGCCTATCACCATAACTTAATTCCAAATATTTCAGCACAAACAAAGGCTGCAGGTATTGGTGCGAACCAAGCATTGCGCTTAGGATTAGCAAGCGAAGGCATGGTATCTAACACCATTGCAAATAAGGCTCCGGAGCTTTCAAATGGTTCTTTTAATTGGTTCGACCCAAGCCTTTCTTCTGAAAAATTGACAGTAAAACCAGGTTATTACGCAATTGCCAATGAAGTTAAATTGGTATGGCAGCTTGAATTTTTAAACAATGAAACCAATGATTGGTGGAACAAGAAAATTGATGCCCAAACAGGTTTGGTTTTAGCGCAAGACAATTATACCACACATTGTAATTTCAAATCAAATGAGAATCATCAAACATTAAACTCATTTGTATTTGAAGATGAAGCAACACCAATTACAATGGGTAAAAAAGCTACTACAGGTAGCTACAATGTATTTCCATTGCCATTAGAAAGTCCTGCAAGAGGACCAAGAAGTTTAATCACGGATATAGCTAGCGTAAACGCCTCTCCATTTGGATGGCATGATACCAATGGTGTTGCTGGTCCTGAGTTTTTAATTACAAGAGGAAACAATGTTTGGGCAAAAGAAGATACTTTGGCAAATAACGGAACTAGCGGTGGCTACTCACCAAATGGTGGAGATTCATTACTATTTAATTATCCATATAGTGTGGATGCAAAACCAAGAGCAAATTTAAATGCAGCCATTGTGAACCTATTTTACTGGAATAATATTTTACATGATATTTTCTTCAATTATGGTTTTGATGAAAAGAGTGGTAATTACCAACAAAAGAACTATACAGCAGATGGAATTGGCCGTGATGCAGTGAACGCAGATGCGCAAGACGGAAGTGGTACCAGCAATGCAAATTTCTCTGCACCTGCTGATGGATCAAGCGGTAGAATGCAAATGTACTTGTGGCCAACCTCAGGTGCATCTTCAACAAACAACACACTTGCCGTTAGCTATCCGACTTCTGTAAAAGGCATTTTTTACGGCCCACAATCGGTGGCTGGTCCAAGACTTACAACAGAAGGTTTAAAAGGCACCATAGTTTTATTAAGAGATAGCAATGCAACCACAAATAATGGTTGTGGATTGATTGCCAATTTAAATGAATTTGCCGGCCGAATAGTATTAATTGACCGTGGTGGTACATGTGGAACTAGCTCTACAGCAAGCAAAACTAAAATTAAAGCTGCGCAAGCTGCTGGTGCCATTGCCGTAATTATTGCACACAATACAAATGGCTTTACTCCTACTGCTATTTCTGGCGCTGATGCTGCTATTACTATCCCTTCAATTATGGTTGGATTTGGAACTGGGGTTATGTTAAAATCAGCCTTAGCAAGTGATTCTGTAGTTGCCACCTTATTTGACTCCTCAGCCTTTAATACTGCCCGTGTTTACGACAGTGATTTGGAAAATGCAATTATGGCGCATGAATATGGTCATGGTATTTCTATCCGTTTAGCTGGCGGCCCCGCTAATAGCAATTGTTTAAACAACAGAGAACAAGGTGGCGAAGGTTGGAGTGATTTCTTTGCATTGGCTTTAACTACCAGAACATGGGAAACAAGTGCAACCGCTTCTAGGGGTGTAGGAACATTTGTAATTGATCAAGATACCAATGCATTGGGTATTCGTGATTTCCGTTACTCAAAGAGTATGACCATCAATCCAATGACTTATAACAGAATTAAAACCAATCCAGAGGTTCATTATGTAGGAAGTGTTTGGTGTACCATTTTATATGATTTGTATTGGGACATGATTGACAAATATGGTTTTGATCCAGATTGGTATAATGGAAAGGGTGGAAATAATAAATTCATGCAAATGGTTATTGATGGAATAAAACTACAACCATGCAGCCCAGGTTTTATTGACATGCGCAATGCTATTATTTTAGCAGACTCTATAAATAATGGTGGTGCAAACAAAGATTTATTATGGAAAGGTTTTGCAAGAAGGGGATTGGGCGTTTATGCCATTCAAGGTTTAAGTACCAGTACAACTGATAATACGGAAGATTATACTTTACCTGGAACGGTAGGTTTGCCATCTGTAGATTTCAATGAAAATGTGCAATTGTATCCTAACCCAAGTAATTCACAAATTACCATTGATGTGTTTGGTGGTGCAAGTATTAACCAAGTTGAAATATTTGATATCAATGGAAAATTGGTTCAAACAAACCATTTGCATAACAATGGCTTACCAAGCGCAAGCATTGCTTTGCAGCAGCATCCTATTGGACTATATCTTGTAAAGATTAGCAGCAGTGCGGGAACTAGCTATAAGAAATTATTGATTAATTAATCACTCATTCTAAAAAAAAGGCGACCAATTGGTCGCCTTTTTTTTTATGTTTGTTTATAGAAATCTTTGCCGCATGGCTGAAAGTCAATTTAAACATTTCAAAAAAGTACTTTTTCTGCTCAATGTGCTTAAGCTTGCCTTAACAGCATTTGGTGGGCCACAGGTGCATTATACCCAGTTTAGAAAACACCTTGTAATAAAGAAAAAATACATAAGCGAAGAAGATTTAGCCGAATTAAATTCTTTTTGTTCGATGCTACCTGGACCCACCTCAACACAAACAATTACGTCTATTGGATATAAATTAGGTGGGCCTGGTTTTGCTTTTCTTACCTTATCTGTATGGATATTTCCAGCTTGCCTTCTAATGGGCACTTTGGCCATTTTATTTACACATTTAGCCCTAGACAATCCTAAATTAGAATTTTTAAAATACCTACAACCGATGGCCAGCGGTTTCCTCATTTTTGCTGCCTATCGTTTTATTCAAATGTTTGTAACAAAACGCTATCATTGGGCCTTATTATTGATTACAGCAAGTATTGGCATTTTGCTTCAATCGCCATTTCTAATTCCCGTAATGCTTGCAATTGGAGGTGTTATTTCGAGTTATATCAATACCAGGGGAGCCATAAAAAAACCCGAGCCAATCACTAATATTAGGTGGGATAATTTATTTTTATTTTTTGGAATCTTTTTATTGGCTGCCATTATTGGTGTTGCCACGCAATATAGATTGATGCTTCTTTTTGAAAATCATTTCAGGTATGGAAGTATTGTTTTTGGTGGCGGTAATGTTTTAATACCATTAATGTATAACCAATTTGTAGAATACAAACATTATATAGCTGCACCTGAATTTTTAGCAGGCTTAGGCTTTTTACAAGCCATGCCAGGACCAGTATTCTCTATTGCCACATTTACAGGTGCCATGAGCATGAAAGATTTTGGCTTTTGGGGCCAAGTTGCAGGAATGATTTCAGGAACAGTTGGCATTTTTTTACCCGGAATTTTATTGTTGTTTTTCGTTTATCCGATATGGGATCAATTGAAACATTTTGCACCTGTAAAAAATGCTATTGAAGGGGTTAATGCTGCTTCTGCAGGATTGGTTGTTGGGTCGGCCTATTTGCTTTTTTTACCTGTGGAGGTAAATGAGGAAAATATGCTCGTATTATTAACAACATTATTCTTATTATTGTCAACCAAAGTTCCTAGTCCGCTTATTGTTTTGGGCTGTTTAATCGGAGGTTATTTTTTGTAATGAATTCAATCAAAAATATCGCAATTATATTTACCCTGTTATTTTTATGTAACTCGGTTCGAACCAAAGCGCAAAGCAGAAACGATTCTGATTTGGTACAATTTACAGGCTTTGTGGTTAATTACGATAGTACCAAAACCATTCCATTTGCAACTATTAAAATTAAAGGAAGCAGCAGAGGAACATATTCCGATATGCAAGGCTATTTCTCTTTTGTAGCAAAGCGTTCAGACATTATTATTTTTACTTGTATAGGTTTTGAAACAATGTTTTTTACTTTACCAAATAATGTAAAGGGTTCTAAATTTAAGAGTGTAATTGCCATGGTGGAAGATACTTTTAGAATGGAAGAAATTGTAATTATTGGCAGGCCAACTGCAGAGCAAATGGATTATTTGTTTTCTCGAACCAAATTGCCGGAGGACGATTATATTTTGGCGCAAAACAATTTAAGAAGAAAACCATTGAAGGAAATGGCAGATCAACTTGAAAATGATGGTGCCGATAATGCCAGGTGGAAATTTAATGATTACGCCAACAAAGCTTATTATGGCGGACAGGCACAACCCATTCCAGTTTTAGATGTAATGGCTTGGAGTAAATTTATTCAAGCGCTCCAAAACGGCGACCTCAAAAGAAAATAAACCAGGAATTGTACTTAAAATAAGTCAAACAGCGTTGATAGCTGTTAAAAGGTTAAAAAGCTTAAATATAGAGCTTAACTGATCTTTGTAATTTTACCACATTATGGCGGCAGAACAATATTACATCGAAAGAAAAGACCACAAGCATCAAATTTATGGTTTTTTGGGAACCACTTTGGTGCATGGGATTATTTTAGCAGCATTGTTCTTGGTTGTAATGTACCCACCAGATCCACCCCTCGAATTTCAAGGAGTACAAGTAAGTTTGGGCGAGCCAGATATGGGAGGAGCTTCTAACGAGCCTGTGCCTAACCCTTCTCAAGCGGAGAATTATGTTCCTATTAGTGAACAAACGGAGGAAACACCCTTAACTGCTAACGACGAAGAAAGTGTAGCTATTAAAACCAAGGATACACCAAAACCAAAAGATATTAAAGACGTAAAACCTGACAAACCTAAAGACCAAATACCTCAATTGGAACTTCCAAAAAAAGTGAACCAACAAGCATTGTTTACCAAAAGAAATAACAACAATAATGCAGGTGGTTATGGCGATGGGGATCAATTAGGAAACCAAGGCCAAGCAAATGGCGACCCAAATGGAGATAAAGATGGTCATGGCGGTGGCACAAGCGGCTTAGGTAGCGGAGATACAGGTCCTGATGGCATTTCTTATGTAATGCCAGGTGGCAGAAAAGTAAAACAACTACCAAACATTGAAGACCATTCAAAATCTGTAGGTAAGGTTGTTGTTAGCATTACAGTTAATAGTGATGGACAAGTAATAAAAGCTGTTCCTGGCCAGGTTGGAAGTACCACTACTGAACCCGATTTATTGAAAAAAGCAAAAGAAGGTGCATTAAATACCAGGTTCAATTCTAGGTCAGATGGATCTGAAGACCAAACTGGAACCATGACAATTATTTTTAGGTTCAAACCGTAAAAAGATTTCTTTCCGAAATTATTTCTTTTGTTTTCACAAAAGCTCAGCTAATTTTGAACCTTGATTTTTTCTTAAAGAGAAAAAATATACCACTGTGACTTACCAAGAAACGCTGGACTATCTTTATAGTCAACTACCCATGTTTACTCGTATTGGAAGTGCGGCATTAAAACCCAACTTAAACAATACGCTTGCCTTGTGTGAAGCCCTGGGAAATCCACAAGAAAAAATCAGGACCATTCATATTGCAGGAACAAATGGCAAAGGTTCTACCAGTCATTTGCTTGCTTCTATTTTGCAAGAAGCCGGCTATAAAACAGGCTTATTTACATCTCCCCACTTATTAGATTTTAGAGAAAGAATTCGTGTGAATGGCACCATGATTTCTGAGGAAAAAGTAGTGGCATTTGTAGCGCAACACAGAACACTTTTTGACGAAATAAAGCCATCTTTTTTTGAATGGACAATGGCATTGTGCTTTGAACAATTTGCATCTGAAAAAGTTGATATCGCTATTATAGAAACAGGTCTTGGAGGACGATTAGATTCAAGTAATGTGATACATCCCTTATTGAGTATTATTACAAATATTGGATGGGACCACATGGATTTATTGGGAAACACATTGGAGTTAATTGCAGCAGAAAAAGCGGGTATTATAAAAGCTAAAACACCTGTAGTTATTAGCGAATACCAACCAGAAACCTTTCCAGTATTTTTAGCCAAGGCACAGGAAATGGAAAGTTCCATTGTACTGGCCAATCAAAAAGTTAATATTTTATATTTTAAAAGCAACCAACAACAAGCTGTATTTGATGTTCAATTCCAATTTGGCGAATTATGGAAAAATGTAGATTGTGAGCTAAACGGAGCCTATCAACAAAAAAACATTGCTGGCGTTTTGGCGGCAATTGAACCAATTAGAAATGCAGGATATATTATTAGCGATAAAGCGGTGAAAAATGGGTTGTCAAATGTAAAAAGCAATACCCACTTAATGGGTAGGTGGGAAATATTAAAAACGCAACCACTTACCATTTGCGATACCGCGCATAATGTAAACGGGATTAACTATGTGGTTAAACAAATTGAAGCGCAACATTATGAGCAATTACATTTTGTATTAGGAATGGTTAAGGATAAAGAAATAGCCAAAGTTTTGGCTTTACTTCCTAAGAAGGCTACTTATTATTTCACCAAGGCAGCCATTCCTAGAGCACTAGAGGAAGATCAATTGCAAGCACAAGCCATTCAATTTGGCCTACACGGAAAAACATTTGCAAGTGTTAAAGAAGCCTTGCTTGCCGCAGAAAAAGCAGCAGGTGAGAAAGATTTAATATTTATTGGCGGCAGTACTTTTATTGTAGCAGAAGCACTTTAAAACTTGGTCTCTTTAATTGCTTTTGCAAGGTGTTTCACCAAATTAGGACCACTGTAAATAAATCCTGTATACAATTGAATTAAGCCAGCACCGACTTCTATTCTTTCAATTCCAGAGGCTACATCGTGTATTCCACCTACACCAATAATTGGCATTTCACCATTTGTTTTCTCATGAATATATTTTACAACTTCGTTGGCACGCGCTTGCAAAATTTTACCACTTAAACCTCCCGCACCAATTGCGGTAACCATCTCATTTGAAGTTTTTAGGCCATCTCTTGATAGTGTAGTATTGGTTGCTACCAAACCATCAATGCCGCTTTCTTGCACAATTTCAATAACATCATCCAATTGACTATCACTTAAATCTGGTGCAATTTTTAATAAAACAGGTTTGCTAATTTTGCCTTTTTTGATCCATTCATTTCTAAGTAATACCAATCGATTTAATATTTCCAAAAGAGGCTTTTTGTCCTGTAATTCGCGCAGGTTGGGCGTGTTTGGAGAACTTACATTTACTACAAAATAATCTACGTATTGGTATAATTTATTAAAGCATATGGCATAATCTTCAACAGCAGATTCGTTTGGTGTAATCTTGTTTTTTCCAATATTTCCACCTACAATTAATCCTTTAGGACGATTTTTTAATCGTTCAACCGCAGCATCTACACCTTCATTGTTAAAGCCCATGCGGTTAATTAAACTCTCATCTGCTCTTAGACGAAATAAACGTGGTAATTCATTTCCTGGCTGTGGCTTTGGTGTAACAGTTCCAATTTCAATAAAGCCAAAACCCAATGCACTTAATTCATTTAAGTAGGCTGCATTTTTATCTAATCCAGCGGCAAGTCCTACCCTATTTCTAAATTTCAATCCAATAAAATCAAAGCTATTTTCAACCTTAAAGTTTTGCAAACACAAAGCTTTAATAAAAGGTATTTTCATAACCATGCGCAAAGCATAAAATGTAACATGATGGGCAGTTTCTGCAGACATCATAAATAAGAAACGACGTAAAATTCCGTACAAAATGAGGGTGTTTTTATTTTCTACAAATTTACAATCCAGGAAACGCAATTAATAACAAAAGTTTACAAAGCGGAGTAAGCCTTTAAAATCAAGGGATTAACGCTATTTAGAATAGGTATAAATATCAAAAATGTGCATAAATGTTACGCTTTAGACAATAAGAAATTAAAGAGAACCATAAATTCGCAGTCAAATTTAAAAATTATACAGAATGAATTGGGTTACTAAAATGTTTTCATCCTCATTAGGCCAGAAATTTATCATGGCTTTAACTGGATTATTTCTTTGCACCTTTCTTGTGATTCACATGATTGGAAATTTGCAATTATTTAAATCTGATTTTGGACTTGCGTTTAATACTTACGCAGTTTTCATGACCACTTTTCCACTTATTAAAGTAGTATCTTATTTACTTTATGCAAGTGTTCTTTTCCATGCATTCAAAGGTTTTATGTTAATAGCAAAAAACAGAAAAGCGCGTCCGGTAAAATATGCTGTACAAGATGGTGCGGCAAATAGCCATTGGACAAGCAGAAACATGGGAATATTGGGAACAATTATTTTATTGTTCATTGTAGTTCACATGAAAAACTTTTGGTATGAATATAAGTTTGGGCATGATGTAGGTTATACTGCCTATATCCAAGATATTCATAAAGACACTTTGGTTTCTCAAGCTATGGAACCAACCTATACCCAGGTAAAGAAAATTGAAGAGGTAAACTACTCAAATGAATCTGGTCAATACCATGTAACTATTGTAAAAGATCTTTACAAAGAAGTTGCAGTTGAATTTAAAGAATGGTGGCTAGTTGCATTGTATGTCTTATGCATGTTTGCGGTAGCTTTCCACTTGTATCATGGCTTCCAGAGCGCTTTCCAAACCTTTGGTATAAACCACAGCAAATTCAATGGACTTATTAAATTTATTGGCATCTGGTTCTTCTCTGTAATTATTCCTGCAAGTTTTGCGGCCATGCCTTTATTCTTTTTCTTTAAATAATTTTTTGAACATACAGCTATGACATCGAAATTAGACTCAAAAATTCCTGAAGGTAACTTGGAACAAAAATGGACCAAGTACCGTTCAACTGTTCCATTGGTAAATCCTGCCAACAAACGCAGTTTGGAAGTTCTTATAATTGGTTCGGGCCTTGCCGGAGCTTCAGCCGCTGCTTCTTTGGCAGAATTAGGCTATAAAGTCAAAGTATTTTGTTTTCAAGATTCTGCTCGTCGTGCACACAGTATTGCGGCACAAGGTGGTATCAATGCGGCAAAAAACTATCAAAATGATGGTGATTCAACTTACCGTTTATTTTACGATACAATAAAAGGTGGTGATTACCGTGCACGTGAAGCAAACGTTTATCGTTTAGCAGAAGTAAGCGCAAATATCATCGACCAATGCGTTGCATCTGGTGTACCCTTTGCACGTGAATACGGAGGCTTATTGAGCAACCGTTCGTTTGGTGGCACACAGGTTCAAAGAACATTTTATGCTGCTGGACAAACCGGCCAACAATTATTGTTAGGTGCTTACAGTGGACTGCAACGTCAAGTTGGTATGGGTAACGTAAAAATGTATGCCCGTCATGAAATGTTAGAAGTAGTTACCATTGATGGTGTTTGTAGAGGTATTATTGCCCGCGACCTTACCACTGGTAATTTAGAGCGTCACTTCGGACATGCCGTATTGTTATGTACGGGTGGATACGGAAACGTATTTTACCTTTCAACCAATGCAATGGGTTCGAACGTAACTGCTGCTTGGAAAGCACACAAAAAAGGTGCAATGATGGCAAACCCTTGCTTTACACAAATTCACCCAACTTGTATTCCTGTTTCTGGCGATCACCAATCAAAATTAACTTTGATGAGTGAGTCGTTAAGAAATGATGGCAGAATTTGGGTTCCAGCAAAAAAAGAAGATGCTGTTGCATTGCGCGAGAATAGGATCAAACCGAACGATATTAAGGAAGAGGACAGAGATTACTATTTGGAAAGAAGATACCCTGCCTTTGGTAACCTAGTGCCACGTGACGTTGCTAGCCGTGCTGCCAAAGAAAGATGTGATGCCGGATTTGGTGTAAATAAAACTGGCGAAGCGGTGTTCTTGGATTTTGCATTTAATACCATTCGTTATGGAAATATGGAAGCCACTAAAAAAGGCATGCATAACCCAACACAGGATCAAATTGTAGAAATGGGTCGTGCCGTAGTGAAAGAAAAATATGGTAACCTATTTGACATGTACCAACAAATTACCGGTGTTAATCCTTACGAACAACCAATGATGATTTACCCTGCGGTGCATTATACCATGGGTGGTTTATGGGTTGATTATAATTTGATGACCAATATCCCAGGCTTATATGCTTTGGGAGAAGCCAACTTCTCAGAACATGGCGCAAACCGATTGGGAGCCTCTGCACTGATGCAAGGTTTAGCTGATGGCTACTTTGTAATTCCTTACACCATTGGTGCTTATTTAAACAAAGAAATCATGACCAAGGCTATTCCAACAGATCATGAGGCATTTGTAGCTGCAGAGAATAAAGTTAAAGGTACCATTGATCAATTAATGGGTATTAAAGGAACTAAATCGGTAGATTATTTCCATAAGCGTTTAGGATTAATTATGTGGAACAAATGCGGTATGGCGCGTAGTTCTGAAGAATTAACCAAAGCCATTAGCGATATTCAAACATTAAGAAAAGAGTTCTGGAGTGATGTGCGCGTACCTGGGGATGCAAATGAAATGAATTCTGAATTGGAAAAAGCGGTTCGTGTAGCTGACTTTTTAGAACTTGGCGAATTAATGTGTAAAGATGCCTTAACCCGTAACGAAAGTTGTGGTGGCCATTTCCGCGAAGAATATCAAACCGAAGAAGGTGAAGCAATGCGTGATGACGAAAACTACAAATACGTAGCCGCTTGGGAGTATTTTGAAGGAAACACTTGGGAATTACACAAAGAAGATTTGGTTTACGAAAACATTAAAATTGCCCAAAGAAGTTATAAATAATAGCTTTTAGCTATTGGCCTTTGGCTTGTAGCTGGAAACATTTAATAAAAAAATAACCAATTAATAAAAAGCCAAAGGCTAACAGCTAAAGGCTAAAAGCTTAAATAAAAATGGAAAAAAATTTAAATCTCAGTTTGAAAGTTTGGCGTCAAAAAAACGCGAAAGATAAAGGTCAGTTTGAAACCTATAAAGTAAACGATATTTCTACAGACATGTCGTTTCTTGAAATGTTTGATGTTTTAAATGAAAGACTTATTGTTGATGGCAAAGAACCAATTGCATTTGACCATGATTGCCGTGAAGGTATTTGCGGTATGTGCAGTATGTTTATTAATGGAAGACCACATGGACCAAAGCAAGGTGTTACTACCTGCCAATTGCACATGCGCAGCTTTAACGACGGCGATACCATTGTTGTTGAGCCATGGAGAGCATCCCCATTCCCTGTAATTAAAGATTTAGTGGTAGATAGAAGTGCATTCGACAGAATTATTTCTGCGGGTGGTTTTATTTCAATTAATACAGGAAATGCACAGGATGCGAATTCTTTACCTATTCCAAAAGACGATGCAGATGAATCATTTGCTGCAGCTTCTTGCATTGGTTGCGGCGCTTGCGTAGCAGCGTGTAAAAATGCTTCAGCAATGTTATTTGTTTCTGCTAAAGTTTCTCAATTAGCTTTGTTACCTCAAGGTCAGCCAGAAAGAAAACAACGTGTAATGGAAATGGTAGCACAAATGGACAGTGAAGGTTTTGGTTCATGTACCAATACAGGTGCCTGCAGCGCAGAATGCCCTAAAGAAATATCATTAACGCACATCGCTAGAATGAACAGAGATTATATCTCAGCTGAATTAAGTTCAACTAAATAATTCTCCCTAAAAAGGAAAATCACGTAAAACCACGGTTACATTTATGTAATCGTGGTTTTTTTATTGAGCAAATGCAACAAAAACCCTTAATTTAGCATCTTCTAATTTTACCCCATGGTAATGGCCAATATGCGTAAATTTATTGTAATTGTAATTTTGTTCCTGAGTGGCATCACTTCATTGTATGCTACACATTACAGAGCGGGCGAAATTACCTATAAACAAATTTCTGGCTATACTTATGAGGTAACTGTTTTTACTTATACCGACCCAGGGAATATAGCTGCAGACCGACAAGAAATTGAGGTATTTTTTGGTGATGGGAAATCTGAAATTGTACCACGTGCAAATGGCAATGGACAAATTGTAAATCCGGATATTAACAATACGATAAAAATGAATATTTATCGTACCACCCATACCTATCCTGGTCCTTATAGTTACCTCATTAATATTGTAGACCAAAACCGTGTAGACAATATCAAAAACATTAACAATGGAAACAGTGTGAGCATTCCTATTTATATTGAATGCCTACTTATAGTAAAACCAGCCATAGGAAACAACCAATCCCCTGTATTGTTAATGCCTCCCATAGATGTAGGCTGTGTAAACAAAACATTTACGCATAACCCTTCGGCTTACGACCCTGATGGAGATAGTTTGGTTTTTAGCATCATTGCCCCAAAAATGTCGATGGGAATTGAAGTGCCCAGCTTTACCATACCTGCACATTCCAATTCTTTTAGTATTGAATTAAATACTGGTCAGCTTACATGGGATAAACCAACCCAGGCAGGGCATTATAATTGGGCCATCTTAATTCAAGAATTTAGAGGTGGCAAAATGATTGGATTTGTAGTGAGGGATATGCAAGTATATATTTATAATAATTGCGATAATTCTCCTCCCTTATTGACATCTCACAACGACACTTGTGTGGAGGCAAATAAATTGTTACAGGGTACTATTTTCGCCACAGATCCTAATCCTGGTCAGACCATTAAACTTCAATATTTTGGAGGGCCATTTGTGCAAATGAATAGTCCTGCAAAAATGACCCCTGCCAATCCAGAGGGACCGTATACAGGAGTTACAGGAATTTTCAGATGGAGTCCAAGTTGCAATGCCATTAGGTATACACCTCATATGGCTGTATTTAAAGCCATGGACAACCACAATACTAATCCATTATTTGATATTAATTATTGGAATATAAAGGTGGTAGGCCCAGCGCCGCAAAATTTGAGCATTGTAAAAGACAGCAATGGTTTTAAAATTAATTGGGACAGGGACACTTGTAGAATTGCATTAGGATATAAAATATATCGCAGAATTGATTCCAGTTATTGGCAGCATGGCGCTTGCGAAACAGGAGTTCCAGCTTATACAGGATATGTTTTATTTGATACCACCAAAGGCGTCAATAATGCTAAGTATTTCGACAATAATAATGGCAGGGGAATATCACCTCTTACGAGGTATTGTTACATGATAACCAGTTGGTATTATCCAAGAAATGAAGATGGAACTGTAATTTTAATTGGCGAAAAAACGGAAAGTTATGCCAGCAAAGAAGTGTGTGCTATTATTTTGCGCACCCAACCCATTATCACCAAAGTTAGTGTAGAGAAAACAGCTGGTGCAGATGGTAAAATTCAAGTAGAATGGATTAAGCCAAACATCTTAGATTCGAACCAATTTAAACCACCCTATAAATTTCAATTACAAAGGTCGAACCAAGCAAATGGAATTTTTTCAAATGCGGGTGCACCATACATTTTTAGCTCCTTTGCACAATTATTGGATGCTGCCTACTTAGATAGTTCTCTTAACACTTTAGACCAAAGCTATTATTACAAGGTATTATTTTATTGTACCAATAATGGCAATGATGAATTAATTGAGGAAAGTAATGTTGCAGGATCTGTTCGTTTGGCGCTTGGAAGCACCGATAATTCATTGCTATTAAGTTGGAAGGCAGATGTACCTTGGATTAATAAAGAAAGTGTAATTTACAAAAAGAACACAAGCAACACTTTTGATTCTATAGGCATTTCAAGCAATATGCAGTTTATAGATACTGGCTTGGTAAATGGACAGCGTTATTGTTATTTTGTAGAAACAAAGGGCAATTATAACCAACAGTATTACCCCTTATTGTTGCGCAATAAATCACAAGAAATTTGCGGTATACCAAAGGATACCATCAGACCCTGCGCACCTACTTTTACAATAGATACGCCTTGCAATTCTTTCAATATTTTAGAGGTGAAATTAAATTGGACCTATCCAACAAGTTGCAACCAAGATGTTGTGAAGTATCGCATTTATTGGCGTAAAAATTCAAGTGAAATTTGGAAAATAGTAGACAGTGTTGTTTTCGGTTCGAACCAATACATAGATAAAAGGGAGCAATTAAAATTTTCAATTGCTGGATGTTATGCCGTTGCAGCGGTTGATTCCTTTAATAACCAAAGTTATTTAACCAATGCCAAATGTATTGACAATTGTCCGTTCTACAGCATTCCAACTGTTTTTACACCCAATGCAGATGGCAAAAACGATTTACTGAATCCATTTCCATATAGATTTATTGACAAGGTAGATATTAGTATTTTTAACCGTTGGGGCCAGGAAGTATTTCACACCAACGACTTGGATATTAATTGGAATGGAACCGATCAAAAAAGCGCTGCAGAATTAAGTGAGGGTGTTTATTTTTATATAGCCGAAGTGAGTGAAAGTTATTTAGATGGAACTAAAAAACGCGTGCTAAGAGGTACAATTAATATAATCAGATAAGAAAGTGTTTACAGGAATTATAGAAACCACAGGAACTGTTTTGGAGCTTATTCAAAGCAATAGTAATTTAGACTTATGGATTGGATCGAACCTAAGCCATGAATTAAAAATAGACCAAAGTGTGGCACATAATGGCGTTTGTTTAACAGTAGTTGAGCTAAGGGCAAATGCCTATAGGGTAACAGCCATTGCCGAAACGCTAGCCAAAACCAATTTAGGAAGTTTGTTGATTGGGCAAGAAATAAATATTGAACGCTGCATGTTGGCCAACGGTAGGTTTGACGGGCATATTGTACAAGGGCATGTAGATGATTGGGCTACTTGCAGTAAAATTGAAGATAAAAATGGCAGTTGGGAATTTGAATTTACTTTGAACCAAATACAACAAGCAGATTTATTGGTAGCCAAAGGAAGTATTTGCATTAATGGCACCAGCTTAACCGTTGTTCAAAGCGAGGGCAATATTTTTTCGGTAGCTATTATTCCCTATACCTATGAACATACCAATTTCAAAGGATTAGAAATTGGGGATACTGTAAATTTAGAATTTGATATTTTAGGAAAGTATATCCAGAAGCAGCTTGCCAATAGGGCATAAAAAAACCACCCGAAGGTGGTTTTTTTAATTAATTAAGTCGTAATAATTATTCACCAACTACTTCAACTGTAATGTTAACTGTAACATCACGGTGTAAGTTTAAAGTTGCTTCATAGCTACCCAATGTTTTCACATCGTGTATTTCAATTTTACGTCTGTCGATTTCAAAGCCTTTGTTTTTAAGACCTTGTGTTACTTGTAATGGTGTAATTGAACCAAATATTTTACCATTTGCACCAGCTTTGGTTACGATGGTAATAGACATTTCTTTCAATTGCTCAGCCATTGCCAAAGCATCGGTTTTCATTTTTTCACGTTTCAACGCACCTTGACGGTTGTTTTCTTCGTGCATTTTAAGGTTACTGGCTGTTGCCATGATTGCCATGCCACGTGGGAATAAGAAGTTATTTGCATAACCGTTTTTTACTTCCACAACATCACCTTGGTGACCAAGGTTTTTCATGTTTTCTTTTAAAATAATCTTCATTGTCTGGTCTCCTTATTTTAAAGAATCGCCTGTAAAAGGTAATACTGCGATGTGACGGGCACGTTTAATTGCCTGTGACACCTTGCGCTGATACTTCAAAGAAGTACCGGTTAACCTGCGGGGAAGAACTTTCCCTTGATCGTTTACGAATTTCAAAAGGAAATTTGCGTCTTTGTAATCAAGATACTTGATACCATTCTTTTTGAATCGACAGAATTTCTTCTTTTGAGGTGCTTCAGGCATGGTGTTAAAAACCATAGCTGGAGATGATGCGTTTGCTTTCTTTTTCATACTTACTTCGCTCCTTCCTGTTTTTGATCTTTTTTGCCCTGGTTGAATTCACCATTGCGTTTACGTTGGTTGTAGATTACTGCATGTCTGTCTAGAGACACAGTTAAATAACGCATGATACGTTCGTCGCGTCTGAAAGCTAGTTCAAATTTTGAAATAAAATCTGGTTTTGACCTGTACTCTAGCAAAACATAGAAGCCAGTTGACTTCTTCTGAATTGGATACGCTAGTTTAGTCAAACCCCAGTTTTCTTCATGAACCAGCTCGCCGGCGTCGTCAGTGATCAATTTGCGGTACTTAGATACTGCATCTTTCAACTGCTCTTCGGAGAGTACGGGAGTGAATACAATCACTGACTCATAGTCTTTTAAGACAACCGTCTCTGCTGTTTTAGATTTGGTTTTAGTTGCCATCTTTACTGAGGAATTTATTTAAAAAGGACCGCGAAAGTAGGCTTTTTTTTGAGATAATCAAGCATTTGCCTAATTATTATGCCAAAAACAATAAATTATATCACAAAATGGTAGAATTAGGTATTAAACAGCAGATATATAATTCCAATTGTTATTTTTGTAAATATGATAAAATACCCCATATCATTCTCCAGATTGCCCATTTTATTGGCAATTACCCTATTATTAGCCTCCCATACAGGATTTTCTCAATCAAAACAGTTTTCGACCAAAATTGATGTTATCAAAAAACTTCTTTTATCAGATAAAATTGATTCTGCAAATCAGGTATTTAAAGAGATTTCAACTGAGATAGATCTAAGCAAAGAAACAATTGAAACAGCATTGTTTTATCAATTAAAAGCTGCAGCTGCATTGAAGCAAGACAAGTTTGAAGAGGAACAAGAATATTTATTATTGTTTTTAAAAACTGCCAAGAAATTACGCGACCATAACCTCATTGCCAGTGCATTGCTTGGTTTTGCCAGTCATTTTGAAAATATAGGTGATTTAAAAAACGCCACACCGTATTTTTTGAGTGCGCTTGATGAATATTCATTAACCAACAAAATTCAACAAATAGCCTATTTGTACAATAAAATTGGCTTGGTTTATTACGCAGACAATAACTTTGAGAAAGCTAGAACCTATTTTATTTCTGCCTACCTCATTTATAAAAAACATGAAAAGGAAGATATAGAATATGCTTATTGGGTTCAAAACTGCTTATCCAATATTGCATTAACCTATTTACAAACAAATGATTTAAATAAAGCCCTGGCTTATTCTAAAATGGCCTTGGGCTATTGTCAGACAGCCAATATTGACAAAGTACGCCCAATAGCAGTAATAAAAAGTAATATTGGCTCCATATATGGCAAAATGGGCAAATATAACTTGGCAGAAAAGTACTTTAGGGAGGGTATTGAAGTTTGTTTAAAACCAGAAAACCATGAGACTTACCACGCCATTCAAAGCATCATTAGCTTGGCTAAATTGCTCACCATTCAAGGCAAATTTGTGGAGGCTGAAACTGAATTAAGTAGGGCCGCAAAACTTATCAATGGAAATGTTGCTTACATGGGGGCACTCGACAAATATTACAGGCAATTGGCTTATTTGAAGTTTGCCGAAAAAGACTACAAAGCGGCCTTTGAGGCGCAAAATGAATATATTATTTTGGACGATTCTTCAGATAAAATTTTGGAAAGTAGAGATTATAACAAAGAAATTCTCATCCATGATTTAGAAAACCAAAAGACTCAAAATGAGCTATTACGCAGTGAAAATAACTATAAGGGCCTGGCAAATAAAATCATTATCATCATCATTGTTTTTATGATTTTATTAGCCGTCTTGATATTAATTGGGCAGGTAAAATCAAAGGATAAAAACAAAAAGCTTGAGGAATACAACCAAAGAATCAATGAACAAAAAAACTCATTGGAAAAATTGAACCAAGATCTTGTAAAGATTAACCAAAACAAATCATTCTTAATTCAAAGTGTTGCCCACGATTTACGCACCCCTATTGGAAATGTGATGAATTTAAATGAATTTCTATCTGAAAGCGATTTAAAAGAACAGGATGCCTCTGGATATATCAAACTTATAAGAAGTAGCTGCTTATTGGCCTTAAACATTATGGAAGACATTTTAGACCAAAGCATGATTGAAAAGGGCAAGCTTCAGCTCAATTTAAAACATGGTAATATTAAACAGCTCATTCAAGAATCTATTCATCTGCTACATTTTAGAGCCAAGCCTAAGAATATTACAATTGATTTTGAAAGTTCATTAGACATTGAGTTGAAAATTGACCATGAGCGTATTAAAAGAGTTTTGATGAACATTTTAATGAACGCTATTAAATTCACTCCAAGAGGCTGCAATATCTTTATCAATCAATGGATTGAAGGCGACCATTGTATTATTAGCATTAAGGACGAAGGAATTGGCATGAGTGAAGAAATTATCGCTCAAATATTTGAAAGAGACACGCCAGCTGCTAGGCTTGGACTAGAAATGGAACGCAGCATTGGAATTGGATTAGCAATAACCAAATCTATTGTGGAGAGTCATGGGGGTGAAATTAAAGTGGAAAGTAAACCTAATTCTGGCTCAACCTTTTACATAGAGTTGCCCCTTTCAAAAATTTAGACCAAGCTTTTCCGTTTTAAATTCACTTTTTATTTTTATTTTGCGGCATGGAAAATTTTGTGGTGAGTGCGCGCAAATACAGACCCGATCGTTTTGACACGGTGGTTGGGCAAGAACATGTAGTTCAAACACTCAAAAACGCTATTAAGAATAGGCATTTGGCTCACGCCTTTTTATTTTGTGGACCAAGGGGTGTAGGTAAAACAACCTCTGCCCGTTTATTAGCTAAAACCATCAATTGCACCAATTTAAGTGCGGATTTTGAAGCGTGCAACGAATGTGACAGTTGCAGGGCATTTAATGCAAATGCTTCCTTTAATATCTATGAATTGGATGCTGCTTCTAATAACTCGGTAGATGATATTAGGGCATTGGTTGACCAAGTGCGTTATGCACCGCAAGGCGCACAATACAAAATCTATATAATAGATGAGGTGCACATGTTGAGTACGCAAGCTTTTAATGCCTTTCTTAAAACATTAGAGGAACCTCCTCCCTACGCTAAATTTATTTTAGCCACCACAGAGAAACACAAAATCCTTCCAACAATTTTAAGTCGTTGCCAGGTTTTTGATTTCCATAGAATAAAAATAGACGATGCTGTTAAGCAATTAAAAACCATTTGCGAAAAGGAAAACATTCAAGCAGAGGAAGAAGCATTGCATGTAATAGGCAAGAAATCTGATGGTGCCATGCGTGATGCCCTTTCAATTTTTGATAGAATTGTAAGCTTTAGCGGCAATAAAATTAGCTATGCAGATGTTATTGCTAATTTAAATATTCTTGATTACGATTATTATTTTCGTGCGACCAATTTATTGCTTTCAGGAAATTTAGCCGGCAGCTTATTGTTGTTTGATGATATTTTAAGCAATGGTTTTGAGGCCCAACATTTCCTGCAAGGCTTTAGTGAACATATCAGGAATTTAATGGTATGTAAACATCCAGACACATTAAGATTACTAGAAGTTGCGCCTAATGTAGCAGCTAAATTCTCACAACAAGCGCAGAGTTGCAATAGCAGTTGGTTGTTAAATGCATTAAATATGCTGAACCAAACCGACTTTAATTACAAGCTAAGTAAAAACCAACGATTGCACGTAGAATTGGCATTAATGAAGTTATGTAACCTTCAAAGAGCGATACAACTTTCTACTCAGCAACCGATGGTTGATGAGAAAAAAAAAATTAATGTAGTCAGCGATACCCCTTCCCCAGTAATTATAGCTACTCCTCAAATTGTAAGCAATCCAGTTCCTGCAAATCCAGATGCAATTGAAATAACAAATCCTATAACTACTTCAAGCCAAGATTTAGTTGCTCCAATTGCAATACCAAGCAATGGGAAAACGCAATTAGAGCGAATGCGCGAACAGGTAACAAAACAAAAGGAGGAAGAAGTTCAGCAACAGCAGTTAGGAGAAGGAATTATTGAAGCAAAAGTTGACAATAAACCTTTTACTGAAGAAGAATTTAAAGAAGTTTGGACGAACTATCTAAACAAACTTGAAAATGGCGGTAAATCCAGATATACCGCATTTTTAAAAGAATCTCCTATTAATTTTGCTAGCCCAGTAAAAGTAGAAATTGAATTAAAAAGTCAGCTCGAAAGTGAAATGATGGAAGAAGAAAGAATGGA
Source organism: uncultured Bacteroidota bacterium (assembly GCA_903927505.1). Lineage (GTDB taxonomy): Bacteria > Bacteroidota > Bacteroidia > UKL13-3 > UKL13-3 > B1. Next base: position 58,572 of record CAIYNF010000114.1, read on the forward strand.
TTTAATTCCATTTATGAGAAAAACCCTTCAGAATTTTGATTTAGAAATTAACTTCACCATCAACAAAGACAGAATAGTACATTTGAGCAAGGTTAGCAAATCGGATCAACTTAAGCGTATGATTGACAAAAATTCTGAATTGGGTGATTTTGTGCAAGGTCTTGGATTAGAAATTGATTATTAGCAATGAACTTAGGTAAGGAAAAAATAAAGAAATCATTTGGCGCAAGAATGCGAAAAGTATTGAGTTATTTCCTAAAAGGATTGCTCATTACACTGCCTATTTACGCAACGTATAAAATCATTCGTTCATTAATGGAATCCATTGATGCGGTTTTGCTATTAGACACTCCTGGCCTAGGATTTATTATAGTTATTGTTACCATTACTACCATGGGTTTTATAGGTTCAACCATCATTACGCGACCTATAGTAGATTTAATGGACGATTTTTTCTCGAGCATACCTTTGGTAAAAACAATTTACACTTCGGTTAAAGATTTAATTGAAGCATTTGTAGGAGAGAAAAAGAAATTTTCTAAACCCGTAATTGTAGAATTAAATCCAGGAGTTTATAAGCCAGGATTTATTACACAAGATGATTTAACACAACTTGACCTGCCAGGAATAGTGGCAGTTTATATGCCGCACTCTTATGCCTTTTCTGGAAATTTATTTTTTATTGATAAAAATAAAATCAAGCCATTCCAAGGCGATAGCAGCAAGCTCATGCAATTCATTATTTCGGGTGGAGCTATTAACCTCAACGATAAAAACGAAGATACTTTATAATGGAAACCTTGAAAAATTTTTGCAAACTCATACGGATCAATAACCTATTAATTATTGTTGCCGCACAAATTTTTGCTTATTATTTTTTGAGTCCAAGCATTGCCATTCAACAACTTTTAGCGCCTAATTTTATTGGCTTATTAACCCTAACATTTTTAGTAGCAGCAGCAGGTTATATTATTAACGACTACATGGATGTAATGCTTGATTTGGTAAACAAACCAGAGAAAGTTATTGTAGGTAAAAGTATTTCAAGGCGATGGGCCATGTTTTTACATTTAGGGTTAAATGCCATTGCAATTCTCATCAGCTATCAATTGAGCAAGAAATTAGCACTTATGGTAAGTCTTTGCGCATTGAGTCTATGGATTTACTCGCAGTTGCTCAAAAAAATGTACCTCACTGGAAATATTTTGGTAGCCTTACTTACAGCATTCACCATTTTTATTTTACTCCCATACGATTCAAATGTAATGCAAGCAGGAATTTGGGTGTATGGCATATTTGCCTTTTTAAGTACCCTTCAAAGAGAAATTATTAAAGATACGGAGGATTTGAGAGGCGACGAAAAATTCAAGTGCAAAACGCTTCCAATTGTATTAGGTATTAGAAAGACAAAAAAGGTAATTATGGGTTTACATATTATTTTAATTATATTGACATTGCTCTATTGTTCTGCCTTTACCAATTTAAGTTTAAGTGGCACCAATACCAATAAATATTTCTTAATTTATATGGGTGTTTTTGTTTTGTTACCCATGGCCTATATGGCCAATCTCATCAATAAAGCTGATATAAAAAAGAACTTTACACAATTGAGTTTTATTGCCAAAGTAATTATGTTAACCGGCATTTTAAGTATGTGCTTTTGGCGTTTTTAAAATTGTGTTCGAACCAATGAAACCTGCTATAAATGCATTTTTTTTCTATTGCTTTATTTTTTTAAGTCCTCAATTGGTATTGGCTCAAACCGATAATGAAAGAACAAGAGGTTTTGAAGTAGCTTATTTTACTGGTTATCATTTTGCTTCGAACCCAGTTATAAAGACAGGAGCCAGTTTAAATGGTATTCCCCAAGGTATTGACATTTCATGGGTTCAATATGGCTTAAAAAAAGAGGCATTTAGTCAAAGCTTTGGGAAGGCAAGAATGGCACTCCAGGCAAGAATTATTCAAATGAATAATGTAGATACCTTTGGCTATTGTTTGGGCATACTTCCCTCCTATTTTGTTCCATTATTAAATAAGCAGAAATTTCAAATTGGCATGAAGTTATCCTATGGCATTAACTTCAATAGCAAACAATACCATGAACAAAAAAATTTCGATAACAGGGCAATTAGTTCTGGGGTAAATTTTGCATTTGATTGGGGCATTCATTCGCAAATTCAACTCAAGGAGAATTTGCAACTTAATTTGGGTACAGGCTTATACCATGTATCCAATGGTAGTTTAAAAATGCCCAATGGAGGCATCAATATTATTTATGGAAATGTGGGATTGAGTTATTTTCCTCATGGCAAAAATGGCATTCTTATTCAAAAACCGAATTACCAAATAAGTCAAAAGAAATTGCACTATATGCTCAATATTTCTGGTGCATACAGGGAATTAGGCTATTTTAATTATATCACCAAATTTCCTGTTTTCACCATTAGTAACAATGCCTATTTGTCTTTAAATAAATTATATGGAATTGGTTTAGGTTTGGATGCATTTTACGATGCCACACAAGTATTATTATACGCGTCCAAATTAAGGATTAGCGATGTTGCCGAAAACCAAAAGTATTTTTTGGCAATTGGACTATACAACCGAATGGAATTGGGTAAATTGTTTTTCCCACTTGGCATATACCATTATTTAACTCCAATGAAATACGTGAAAGAACCCATTTACGTAAGATTTGGCCTAGGTTATCAAATCACCAAACACCTTTATTCAGGCTTGTTTTTCAAAGGAACCATTAACAAAAAACAGCAATTGCAATCAGATTTTATGGAATGGAGTTTGGGCTTTAATTTATAGCAGCAAAGTGCTAATAAGGCTAATTTCCAGAGAACCCTGCGAACTCTAGTGTTTGGATGGAAAGCACTTTGGTTTTTCCTTTTAGGATATTTAGATCAAAAGATTTTTGTGCGCCCAATTGGTTATCTGTATTGTAGGCCATAAAATCAATTTTTTGATTGCCTGTGTCTAATTGCATTCTGGCGTAATTAATAGAATAAGGCAATAACTGCCAATTGCGTGTATCTGCTTGTTCTGAGATGGCGCTATATAACATAGCTGCTGCCGCTAATCCTTGTTGGTCTTTGTTTTGTTGGGCTTTATAAACGGCCAATTGTTTTAATGCTACTCGCATAAGGCCTACAGCTAATTCTTTCCCCATTCTATCTGCTAAACTTTTGTAGGCAATGGCATTGATATTTTCAGTTAATTCAAATGGCGTTTGCTTATTTGCACTTTGCAATAAAGCCCTTGCATACAATGGATTTCTTGTGATGTATTTTGGCAAGGCCAAACGAATAATCTTCATGGCCAACATGTCTTTGTGCTGGTCTTTGTTCTCCACTCTATATGGAATAGAAATACCTAATTCTGGATTTACAAATTGCACCCAACCATTGCCATAGTCAATTATGGTTACATTAATGCTAAATTCATCTTTAATTGGTCCCAGTCCATTATTCCAAAAGAATAGCACCGAACCTTTTTCTTTGTCCAAATCCTCAGCCTTTAAATTAAATTCGGTCTCGTAGGCATGTTGTTCTTCATAAAAGCCAATTGCTTTTGCGGTTCTAATTAAATCCTTTTTCAACTGCAGTGGCACATTGGTGCCAAACTGACTTATGTAATCTGTTTTGTATACCTCGTAAGCATTTCTATAGGAAATAAAGGCATCATTGTATTCGCCCTTTAAATCATAAATTAAACCTATAAGGTTATGGGCAAAGGCATCACGTTTGTATTTGTTTTTATTGCCGTATTTATCGGTAATTTTCTGCATCTTTTCGAGCATTCGCTTGCCTTCAATTAAGGCTTCATCGGGCTGATCCAAGGCCAAATAGTTGAGGGCTCCATAGTAATGCAATAATATTTGCTCAAAACTTTCTCCGCCATAGGTTGCCATTTTAGCATTCACTAACATGGTCATAACGGCATCCCCCATATTGAGGTTATAATCTTCTACAAAATAATCTGCTTTTCTAAAATAAGCATTGCTTGTTACATAATCACCTTGCATCCAAAGAACGGTTCCTTTGTTAAGGTAAAACAACAAACGATTGCGCTTAACTTTCTCCCATTTAACATCATCGGACAAAATTTTATTTGCCGATTCAAAATTGCTGTTGTAAACGGCACTCATAAGGGCTTCGTTCTTCTGATAATAAGTGGCGCAGCCAGTTAACAGCAGCAAAAATAAGGATACAAAAACGGCATAGGAACCTATGCCGTTTTTTGAGAGAAAGGTCTTCAAGTGGTTTAGTTTTTAATGAACTTCTTAATTTCTTTTTCGCCGATCCAAACTTTTTCATTTGTTTCTAAATCGGTAAGTTCTAAATTAACTTGGTATTTAATAGTTTTTTGGTTTTTGTATTGGTCAACAATGCTAATGATAACGCCATTTAACATAAAATCAGCACCTTTTTCTTTGCCCCATTTCTTGCGGGTTTCTTCGCTAGAAAAAGTTTGTTGATCGCTGCGCTCATCGCGAATTTCATTGCGTTCTTCACCACTTTGAACTACACTAACAGTACCTGAATTGATAAAGGCACGTTCCATGTTTTTAATAAAGGCAATGGTTTCAATGTGTTCTGAAGTTTTGTTCTTAACCTGACCAATAATTACAGTAGGTTTTTTACTGTTTTTCATTTCAAAATTGGTGCGCCAAGGTCTGTCTAATACATCCTTAATCATTTCTTCAGCAACCAATTTAGAATCTGTATCGTTCCAGCGACCACTAATATCGGTTACAGTATTAGGATCCATGCGTTCTACTTTACGAGCGGGGCCGCAATTACTTAAAACCAGCATAGCAGCAAACCCAGAAGCTAAAATTATTTTTTTCATTGTCTTTTTATTTGATAGATTCAATTTTACAATTTACATTCCAAAAATAAAATCTTTTGAAATGTATTGGTCAAAGCTACACAAAAACAAACAAAATTTCCTTATTTTACTGACTTTATTGGGTTTTAGCTGCTGCAAAATGGAAACAAATTACTCGCTCACCAAAATTGGAAGTGACCAAATATTAAACGGAAGTGTCCAAAAAGAAGTACTTATGGATGCAAAATTATTCCCATGGTTTAATTATGAATACAGGATATACAAGCCAGACACAAGTATTCTTACTAATTTGAAATTAAAATCTAAAAACATCCATGCGCTGGTATTTGCCGGCTCTTGGTGTTCTGATACCCAAAGAGAATTACCAAGGTTTTATAAAATCATGGATTTAGCGGGGATTGAAGCCAAGCAAATGGATTGTATCATGTTGGATCAAAATAAAAAATGTGCGTATATGAATGTAGAGTCGATACAAATTAGCCATATTCCCACGTTTATCTTTTACAAAGATGGCAAGGAATGCGGACGGATTATTGAAAAGGCAGATTCAAGTATAGAATTGTCCATTCAATCCTTTTACAAATAGCTATTTTTGGTTCGAACCGAAAACATTTATTAATAAAAATTACATGCTAAACAGAACTCCCATTTGTGGGAATGCCTAAATTTTATACCTTGCAAATAATGATAAAGAAAGTAATTCTAGGCCTAGCCGCCCTCCTGTTTTTAAATTTGGCGAAAGGCAACGACAGCACAAAAGTTAGTTTAAAAACCTTTGCCCCAGAAAACCAACACCCCGTATTGTATCAATTAATTGGGCAGGTTTTAAACTCCTACCATTACCGCAAAGTAGCCATTGACGATTCATTATCGTCGCAATTATTTGACAACTATATTGAAAATTTAGACCCAGCGCGCGTTTACTTTTTGCAAGCTGATATGGACAAATTGGAGAAATTCAGGTACCAATTTGACGATGATTTGATGCAAGGAAATGTAGACAAGGCTTTTACCATTTACAATTTATACCAAACACGTTTATACGAGCGTATTCAGTATACTTTTGATTTATTGAACCAAGAGTTTGATTTTAACCAAAATGATTCTTTTGAATTGGATAGAGACCATGCGCCTTGGGTAAAATCGCAGAGAGAATATGATTTATTGTGGAAGCAAAAAACAAAAAGTGAAGCTTTACAATTAAAAGCAGATGGCAAAGACTTTAAAAGCTATTCTGAAATTTTGCGCAAACGTTATTACAATCTTTTGAAGCAATTGGCCAAAACAAAAAATGAAGATGTGTTTTCATTTTTTGCAAATGCCTTAACAGAAATTGCAGATCCACATACCAATTATTTCTCACCAAGGGCAGCAGAAGATTTTGCAACTACAATGAGCTTAAGCCTTGAAGGTATTGGCGCTACGCTCACTACAGAAAACGAGTATACCAAAATTAGGGAAGTGGTAAAAGGTGGCCCGGCAGATAAGAGCAAGCTACTATTTGCCAATGATAAAATTGCAGCGGTAGGACAAGGAAAAGAGGGTGAAATGGTAAATGTTTTAGATTGGCGCTTAGACGATGTGGTAAGTTTAATAAGAGGCAAAAAAGGTACAACAGTGCGCTTAGAAATTGTTTCAAACGATGCCATTAACAATAAAACCAAGATTATTGAAATTGTTCGCGACAAAATTGTTTTGGAAGACCAAGGGGCTAAAAGCAGCACCAAAGTTGTGATGCACAATGGCAAGCGCTTTAAAGTTGGCGTTATTGTATTACCTACTTTTTATTTAGATGTAGCTGCCTTGCAAAAAGGAGATAAAAACTACAAAAGTACTACCCGTGATGTAAAAAAATTGATTGAAGATTTAAAGAAAGATAGCATTCAGGCCTTGGTAATTGACTTGAGAAACAATGGCGGCGGTAGTTTACAAGAAGCAGTTGAGCTTACAGGATTGTTTATTAAAAAAGGTCCTGTGGTAACCGTTAAAGATCATTTTGGCGCCAGCAAAGCTGAGGAAGACAATGATGAAAGTATTACTTGGGAAGGCCCAATGACTGTTTTGGTAAATAGGTTCAGTGCTTCGGCTTCGGAGATTTTTGCTGCAGCCATTCAAGATTACGACAGAGGCTTGGTAATTGGAGAAAAAACTTATGGCAAGGGAACGGTTCAAAATTTATTAGACCTCAATAATTTTGTAAATATTGATGGTAAAAAATTGGGACAATTAAAACTCACCATTGCTAAATTTTATAGAATTTCTGGAGGAAGTACACAGTTTAAAGGTGTTATTCCAGACATTGAGTTTCCGAGTTTGTATTCCGACAAGGAATATGGCGAGGAGGCCAGCAAATTTGCCCTTCCTTACGATGAAATTAAACCTCAAATGTATGTAAGCATGAATTTAGTGCACCGTAAATTACCATTGCTTATTGGAAGGCATGATGGCCGCATGCAATCTTCGCAAGCGTATACCTTTTTGTTAGAAGATATTGCTACAGTTAAATCCAATAGAGACAGAAAGTATTTAACCTTAAACGAGCAAAAATACAAAGCTGAATTAGAAATTGGTGAATTAAAGAAAAAAGAAAGAGAAGCGCAAAAGGCCAAATTAAAAGAGACAAATCCAGAAGATAGCAATTTGATTTTAGATGAATCAATTAGAATAATCTTGGATATAATTGATAGTTTATAGTTGAGGCTAATTTTGTAGTCCTTGACCAGCGGGCTCTGGCACATGTTTTTGTGGCCAGGGCTCGTCTTTTATTGGCAACAATTCAATTACCACTTTTGCATAACCTTTTCCACGGGTCATCCCAAGGTGTTTAGCAGCACGGTAGGATAAATCTAAAATATATTTTTTAGAATAAGGACCTCTGTCGTTTACCACCACAATAACCCATTTACCATTTTGTTTATTGGTAACTTTTAAGCGCGTTCCTAAAGGCAAAGTGCGATGGGCGGCGGTGAGTTTGTTTCTATTGTATTTTTGGCCGCTTGCGGTTCTTCTTCCATGGAGGCTATTGGCATA
>CAIYNF010000115.1 GCA_903927505.1 uncultured Bacteroidota bacterium
AAATGGAGTGGCAAAGGTAGGAAACCTTACACAGATATTTTTATGCCGAACCAAGAAATTTAAAAGAAATATTTAAAGCAAATCTTAAAGTGTTGCAATTACTTTTTGGATGCATTGGGGTACAAAAGTTTGTTCCAATTCATGAATTTTTTCTGCAATGCTTTCTGCCGTATCACTTTCTAATACCTCGCATTTGTATTGCGCTATTATTTGTCCTTCGTCGTAATGCTCATTTACAAAATGAAGGCTTATGCCTGTTTCTGCTTCGCCTTGTGCCTTTACTGCTTCGTGTACAAAATGCCCGTACATGCCTTTGCCGCCAAATTTGGGCAACAATGCGGGGTGTAAATTTATTATTTGTTGTGGGTAGGCTCGAACCAAAAACGCTGGCACTTTCCATAAAAAACCCAATAAAGCAATCAAACTAGGTTTGTAAGGAGCAATTAAAGCAAGAAATGTAGCTTCGTTTTCAAAAATAGTTTTATCAAAAAGCACCACCGGAATTTGAAGTTTTTCCATTTTAGGAATAACACCAGCATTGGCTTTATTGCAAAACATTGCCACTACTTCTACCTCTTGGCTGTGCTTAAAATAATTGGCTACATTCTCTGCATTGCTACCGCTGCCACTGGCAAAAAGAACCAAGCGCTGTTTCATTAAAAGCCCAATTCTATTTTAAATACTTTTTGAAATAGGGTGTCAATATTGTTGTTGCCATTGAACTTCTCCAAAGGAATACTGCTCACTACAAAATTTGTTTTTTGATCGGCTACATTATATCGCTTGGCCAAAACAGTACTTAAGCCTGTCCATAGCGTTGGCGATTGACCAGTTTTACTTTCAATAATGCCACCCCAATAAAGTGAATCATAACCAGCAGTTGCTGTGTTTTGTGGCACTTCAAAGGGTCTTGCACTGGCAATAATTCCGGTAGATTTTATGCTAGGCCACGTGCTATTTGTTGGATTTACCACTGCATTGGTATTTACCCTAAACACAGAACCTCCGGGAGGATTTACCAAATTCTTAATAGGGGTCCAATCCAAGAAATTTGAAAGCGGATCAAAGCTAGAATTGATGGCTACTGATAAAAATAATTTACCACCATTGTTAAAAAAATCACCCGTTGTTCTTTGTCCAAACGAGAATGAAAAAGTAGCATCGTCGCCAAACCAAATGATCTTTTTAAACAGCGCAAAAGTTTTGTTTTGGGTTTGGTAATCGGGTTGCAATTGGGTGTAATTACTGTTTACAATTTCTGTGGCCTGCAAAGTGTCAAAGCCGGTAATGCCAATGTTTTTGAGGTTATTGGTATAAAAATTTTGCACAAATATTTTATTGCTGCTATAGGCATTTACCAATAACACCTCTGAGCTTACTTTCTTCACCCAAATAGCGGGTGCAGGTACAAAAGCAGATTTCGACAAAGCTTTGTCTATGGTACGAATATAAATAAGGTTACTGGCATCATGCAATAGTCCGCTGATGCTAGTATTTAAACTATTGTTACTGCCATTCACATAAACCTTGCAAGAGCTATTTGCGCCTTGTGGGTTCAACGATTGCAATAAGAAACTTGTAGTATTTGCAGGCAAAATAAAAGGTGTAGCATTGGTGTCATTTAAAAATAAATGGTACTCTTTTATATCATCAATGCCATCTGGATCGTCACCCATCACGCTGTATTTTAAAACAGGAAAAACCACTACTGGATTTTGGGAAGGAATGCCTCCCAAGCTCTGTGAGAAAATAAATTTCACACTGGGTTTAGAATTTTTAATAGGATAGAGGGTAGAAGCCGGACTCAAATCTCTTTGTCCCAAATTGTCTATAGCCCTTACGTAAACAACAATATCCGCGGTATCCATGCCAGGAGGAATTTTCAACAAAAAGCTGCTATCCTGACTTTTAGTAAATTGCCAGGTCAGCATATTGTCGGTAGAGACTTCATAGCCTACAATAAAACCACCAATAGAATTTCCCCACCAATTGGCATCTACCAAAGTGGTTAATCTGTTTTCCCCTGCTCTGTAGATGGTATCAACCGCCATAAAAGTTTCTGGAGCTGCAATGGCATTGCGTTCGCCATCAAAGCCTTTTTTACAAGCTCCAATAACAAGTACAGCAAATAAAAGTATCAGTATAATTCTTTTTGTCATGGGAATTTCCTTGCCTCAAACATACAGCAAACAAGCTTTTTAAAAAAGCAAGCTTCGTGTTCTAAAATTACTTTTCTGTTAAATTATCTTTTAGTAGCAACATGCGCAAAACGGTTTCGGCAGCTTCTATCCCTTTATTGCCATGTTTTCCGCCGGCTCTTTCTTTGGCTTGTTTTAAATTATTGGTGGTAAGCACCCCAAAAATAACAGGTTTGTTAAATTTCAATCCTACCTCAGTTATGCCTTGTGCACATGCTGCACAAATAAAATCAAAATGCCTGGTTTCGCCTTGAATTACGCAACCTATGGCAATTACCGCATCCACCTTTTTTTGTTGTGCTAAAAGCTGTGCCGCCAATGGCAATTCAAAAGTACCGGGTACGGGATGAACCAAAATCTGTGTGCTTTTTAAACCCTGTGATTTCAAGAAATCAATGGCGGCATCGCGCATGGCATGCGTAATGTCTGGGTTCCAATCGGCACAAACAATACCTACAGTATATTTTTTTGCCGTTTTGCCCATTTTCAAATGGGTGATAGAAAGATTTTTGAGTGCGGTAGCCATTTTATAAAAGGATATAAACCACAAAGGCACCAAGAGGCAAAGATGATTTGTTTTTGCTTCTTAGTGCCTTTTAGGCAAATGCGTTAAAAATTAGTTTGATTTTGCAGCAGTAACACGCGCAATATATTTGTCAATATCTTGTGCTTCTTGTGCTTCACTGTATTCAAGCTTTAATTTGTTGTATGCGCTCAAAGCGTCATCGTTTTCTTTTAATTCTTCATATGCCAAACCAGCTTTCTTTAAAAAGATAGGAGTGGTTAGTTTGTTTTTGCTCATACCAGCAGCTTTCATATACAATTTAGCACCTTTTTCAATGTCCTTCAATTCTACATAAGCATCGCCTTTTAAGCCAATAGCCAATGGTCCAGCCAATTCGTTTTCTGTGCCAAATTTGTCTAATTGGTCAATTGCATTTTGAAATTCACCTTTACGCATGAAGCAAACGCCAGCATAATAATGCGCTAAATTTCCAGCTTTGGTTAAACCATATTCGTCGCCTAAGGCAATAAATCCCATTACATCTCCTTGGCCATTTAATGCCAAATCAAAACTGTCTTTTTCAAACCAGTTTTGAGCTTGATACATGGCAGCTTGTGCTTCCTTTTCTTTGGGTGCTAAATAAAATTTAGTGAAGGCAATATACCCTAAAGCTGCCACAACAACAGCTATAACAGCCATGTTGATTTGCTTTTTATACTTGTGGTACATTACTTCAACTTTGTGAGTTGTTTCAATAAGTGTGTGGTCTAATTCCAACTCTGATTTGTGTTCTTCTTTGTGCTCCATTTGGATGTCGTTTCTTATTCTTTAATAAACGGATAATTCGGTTCAAAATATACATCTTGATACAATTCTGATGCATCAGGATAAGGTGAGGACTCGCTAAATTCAACAGAATCGTTGACAATCGCAAGAATCTTTTCTTCAATTGCCTCTAAATCTGCTTCGGTAGCATATTTTTTCTTCAATAATACGGCTTTTACCTGTTCAATTGGATCTTGAGATTTATATTCTTCAACTTCCTCTTTAGTTCTGTACTTAGCTGGATCGCTCATACTATGACCTCTGTAACGGTAAGTGCGAATTTCCAACAAGGTTGGTCCTTCACCTTTTCTGCCTCTTTCGGCAGCTGCGGCAATGGCTTTGTGCACTTCTTCACAGTTCATACCATCTACTGAAGCAGATGGCATTTCATAGCTTTCGCCAATTTTATGCATTTCACGCACATTGGTGGTTCTTCCTACAGAAGTTCCCATGGCGTAACCATTGTTTTCAATTACAAATATCACAGGCAAATTCCAAAGCATGGCCATATTAAAGGTTTCATGTAAGGCTCCCTGACGCGCAGCACCATCCCCAAAATAACAAACTGTCACTTGGTCGCCACCTCTGTATTGGTCTGCAAAGGCAATACCAGCTCCCAAGGGAATCTGTCCGCCCACAATACCATGTCCGCCAAAGAAATGGTGTTCTTTGCTAAACATGTGCATCGATCCGCCTTTTCCTCTAGAGCAACCTGTAACCTTACCAAATAATTCTGCCATTACCGCTCTTGCCGGAATACCACATGCCAAAGCATGCGCATGGTCGCGGTAAGCAGTAATAAACCTGTCTTCTTTTTTTAAGGCGCTCATGGTACCCGCTACAACGGCTTCTTGGCCAATGTAAAGGTGACAAAAGCCTTTTATTTTTTGCTGGCCATACAATTGGGCAGCTTTCTCCTCAAACCTGCGCATGAGCATCATTTGCTCATACCAGTCAAGGTAAGTTTCTTTAGTGAAATTGTTTGTTGCCATTTTTAGAGAATTGCAAAAGTATACAAAATATTACTTTTGACAACTATTCTTTGTGCCTTGATTATCAGTAAATAAGATATTTTTACTTTAGGGAAGCACACTTTTCCTAAATTGCACCCATGCATCTCAGTCAACTTTCGCTCACGCATTTCAAAAATTATTCGCAAGCAAATTTTAGGTTCAGCCCGAACCTAAACATATTGTTTGGGAAAAATGGCGCGGGTAAAACCAATGTATTAGATGCCATTTATTATTTATCTATCACCAAAAG
>CAIYNF010000116.1 GCA_903927505.1 uncultured Bacteroidota bacterium
AAAGTATTAGAAGATAAATTCGGTATTGTTACAGGTTTAATGTTAACAGTACATGCTTATACCAACGACCAAAATACTTTAGACGGACCGCATCCAAAAGGTGATTTACGTCGTGCACGTGCGGCTGCTGGAAACATTGTACCGAATAGTACAGGTGCTGCAAAAGCTATTGGTTTAGTTTTACCTTCTTTAAAAGGTAAATTAGATGGATCTGCGCAACGCGTTCCAACCATCACAGGTTCTTTAACAGAGTTAACCACTATTTTATCTAAGAAAGTAACTGCAGAAGAAATTAACGCAGCCATGAAAGCTGCCGCAAATGAATCTTTCGGTTATACCGAAGATGAAATTGTAAGCTCTGATGTAATTGGTATTTCTTATGGTTCATTATTTGATGCAACTCAAACTAAAGTAATGACTCAAGGAGATGTACAAATGGTTAAAACAGTAAGCTGGTACGATAATGAAATGAGCTATGTAAGCCAGTTAGTGCGTACGGTGAAATATTTCGCAAGTAAAATAAAATAAGATTTTTTATATAAAATGCCTTCCCTCGGGAGGGCATTTTTAATTTAGTTCCAATAGTAGTAAATTAAAAAGCAATAAATAATAGTATGAGTTCATTTAAAGATTTTTCTTTCGCAGGCAAGAAGGCCTTAATTAGAGTTGATTTTAATGTGCCTTTAAACGATGCCTTTGAAATTACCGACGACAATCGTATGCGCGCCACCATTCCTACTATTACAAAAATTTTGAAAGAAGGTGGAAGTGTAATTTTAATGAGCCATTTAGGTCGCCCTAAGGATGGCCCTACTGAAAAATATTCTTTAAAACATATTGTAAAACATTTATCTGAATTATTAGGTGGAATAAATGTTCAGTTTGCCAATGACTGCATAGGTGCAGAAGCTACTGATAAAGCAGCAGCTTTAAAAGCAGGTGAGGTTTTATTATTAGAGAACCTGCGTTTTTATAAAGAAGAAGAAAAAGGCGATACTGCTTTTGCAGAAAAATTATCAAAACTCGGAGATGTATATGTGAATGATGCATTTGGAACAGCACACCGTGCACATGCATCTACAGCTATAATTGCACAATTTTTCTCTAAAGAAAATAGAACTTTTGGACTAGTGATGGAAGGGGAAGTAATGAGTGCAGAAAAAGTAATGCACGCTGCACAAAAACCATTTACAGCTATTATTGGTGGTGCAAAAGTGTCGGATAAAATTTTAATCATTGAAAATTTATTAGAGCGTGCTACCGATATTATTATTGGTGGTGGAATGGCCTATACATTTTTTAAAGCACAGGGTGGAAAAATTGGAAAGTCAATTCATGAAGACGATCGTATGCCACTTGCCTTAGAAATTTTAGCCAAAGCAAAAGCCAAAGGAGTTAATATTCATTTACCTGTAGATAATATTGTGGCCGATGATTTTAGCAATACCGCGAATACACAAACTTGTGCAAGTGGAGAAATTCCAGATGGTTGGGAAGGTTTAGATGTAGGAGAAAAATCGAGAGAAATATTTGCGAAAGTAATTTTAGCAAGTAAAACTATATTATGGAATGGCCCGATGGGTGTTTTTGAAATGGAAAATTTCCAAGCGGGCACCAAGGCCATTGCAGTGGCAGTAGCGGAAGCTACGCAAAACGGCGCTTTTAGTTTGGTAGGTGGTGGCGACAGTGTGTCAGCCGTTAACCAGTTTGGTTTCAATGACAAAGTAAGTTATGTAAGCACAGGCGGTGGCGCCATGCTAGAATATTTTGAAGGTAAAATACTTCCAGGAATAGCAGCTATTAAAGGCTAAAAGGTCGGTAAACATATAATAAAGCCTAAGAACTTGTTAAATATATCCCTTCAGCCAAGCTGAGGGGATTTTTTTGTCATGTAATTCCGTCATGCGCAAAGTTTGGCATCTGCTTTGCATTATCTTTACAAACAAATACAAAACTATGTTACGCAAAAATTTAGGTTTATTCATTTTCTTAGGTGTTATTGTTATTCTATTTGGAATGGGATGCAATGGCTACAACGGATTAGTAAACCAAGACGAAAATGTGAACCAAACTTGGAACAATGTTCAAAGTGACTATCAACGTAGAGCCGACTTAATTCCTAATTTAGTGGCCTCTGTTAAAGGAGAAGCTAACTTTGAAAAAACTACTTTAGAAAATGTAATTGCTGCTCGTGCAAGCGCTACACAAATGAAAGTAGATGCCAAGGATTTAACGCCAGAAAAATTACAACAATTCCAAGCCAATCAAGGTCAGTTATCACAAGCCTTAGGTCGTTTGATGGTAGTTTCTGAAAACTATCCTAACCTAAAAGCCAATGAAGCTTTCCGCGGATTACAAGCTCAATTAGAAGGAACTGAAAATAGAATTAAAGTTTCTAGAAATGATTTCAATGGCGCTGTTGCTGAATACAATAAAAAAGCAAGATCATTCCCTATTAACTTATTAGCAAACGCTTTTGGGTTTAAAACTAAAGAAGGATTTAAAGCAGATGAAGGCGCGTCTAAAGCACCTGAAGTTAAATTTTAACGCATCTCTATAAAGAATTCTTTAATCAAATTTATGTGGAATCCCTTTTCGCTATTTAAAACGAATACAGACAAATTATTGAATACCTCGGACAAGCAAATGCTTGTCCAGGCTATTCAAGCTGCTGAAAAAACAACCAGCGGAGAAATTCGTGTACATGTGGAAAGCAGAACTAAAAAAGGCGATGCATTGACAAGGGCCACAGAAATATTTTTCAAACAAAAAATGAATGCAACTAAGGAGCGCAATGGCGTTCTAGTGTATGTAGCAGTAGAAGATAGAAAATTAGCCATTTATGCCGATCAGGGCATTTACGATAAAGTAGGCGTTGAATTTTGGTATAGCCAAGTGCAAGAAATGACAGCGCATTTTAAGGAAGAAAATTATGTACAAGGCATGTCTGTTGTCATCGCAGAAATAGGCAAGGCGCTTACTAATCATTTTCCTTATGACCGTGTAACAGATTCCAATGAATTATCGGACGAAATAATGATAGGTAAATGAAATTAACCAAGCTATTTATTGTTTTTATAATTGCAGTATTTTCTTTTACGAGTGCGGTGGCGCAAAATGTAATTGAAAAACCTAATCCACCTGTTTTAGTGACAGACTTAGCCGGTGTATTAAGTCCAGAACAAAAGCAAGCCCTAGAAAGTAAATTAGTAGCCATTGACGATTCTAGTTCGAATCAAATTGCGGTGGTGATACTTCCTACATTAGAGGGCAATCCCATTGAAGAATATGCCACCAAGCTTTTTAGAACTTGGGGTATTGGTAATAAGAAAACCAATAATGGTATTTTATTATTAATTGCGATTCAAGACAAAAAAATTAGAATTGAAGTAGGTTATGGTTTAGAAGGTGCAATACCCGATATAACTGCGAATAGTATCATAGATAACGATATTAAGCCTGCATTTAGACAGCAAGCTTATTATGAAGGCATTGACCAAGCCACTGATGATATTGCGAAAGCAGCGGTGGGTGAATATAAAGTGAAGCGTGAAAAAAAATCAAAGGACAAGGGGAGCAATTTAATCCTCTTTGTATTTATAGTATTTATTATAGTAGCCATCCTTGGTAAGAAAGGGGGTGGCGGCGGTTCAAATATTGGTGGTGGAGGTTTCAGTGATATTGCCACAGGTATGCTACTAGGCTCGCTTTTAGGTGGTGGCGGACGATCTAGTGGAGGATGGGGTGGCGGAGATAGCGGTGGTGGCTTCGGCGGCTTTGGCGGCGGAAGCTCCGGTGGTGGCGGTGCCTCTGGCGGTTGGTAGTGTTTATCTAGGAATTTGCTCACTCACTATATCCACTAAATTTCTCTGCCCTTTCATTTTTTTTGATTTTAAAATATCTCCCAATACCTTGGCATTGAAAAAATAATCAGTTTCGTTCCTGTATTCTTGAGGGATAGCTTCTCTAGCGGCTACAATTAAATCAATGCCCTCTTTAAATTTAATGGGGTCGTTCACTTTCGTCATCAATTGTGAAAAAGGGATCATTAAATAAAACTTCTCCGCCGATTCGTTATTCAAGACTTTGATTTTACTTGCAACAAAATCAAAAGTGCTGTCGTCTCCATATTTTGCCAATACAAATACAACCGATTTCTTTAATCTTTTTTTAATTGGATGTTTAGAAACTAGGAGGGCTATGTTTTTCGCTTCAGTAGAATCAATTTTTTCTAAAGCCTCTAAAGCAGCGCCACTAACGATATAAGAAGAATCCTTGGCCCATTGTATAAAATCTTTTTTATAAGTTGGCTTATACAACGCACCTAGCGCATCAATAGCCTCTTCTTTTACTTTATTAGAAGGGTCTTTGCTGGCTATTTGGGCAATCGAAGTTTCAATCTCAGCGGTCATAGCAGCTGGGTTGTAACTATGAATGGCAATGTTTCTAATCATATAGAAGCTGTCTTTCAAAGCCTTACTAAGCATCATTTGTGCTTTTGCATCTTTCATGTTTTCTGCCGCTTCATTCACCGCTTCCAACCTATCTATTAAATTTCTTGCATGGTCGTATTGGTAAGCAAATTGAGCAAATGGTTTGGCATCTTCTTTCTCCCATAACAAAACCTTGTCATTGTCTACATTAACATTTTCTGGGGCGCTTGCGGCATCAAAATAAAAACTATCCACTTTGTTTTTGGCCCAAACCTCATAATGATTTCGTATGCCAGCCACATACACATCAATGCCAATGGGCATCGTAAAAAGTTTATTGGCTGTTTGTGTTTGTTGGATCATTACCAATACTTTCTTTTTATCTTCTAAATATTTTTGTTGAATGCGCACATAGGGGTGTCCATTGCCATAATACCATTGATTAAAAAACCAATTCAAATCCTTGCCACTCACTTTTTCAAAAGCCAATTTAAATTTGATGGCAGATCCAAATGAAAACTGGTTGTCTACTAGGTAACTATGTAAAGAGGCAAAAAAAGCGTCCTCACCCACATAATGCCTTAGCATGTTTAAAATGCGCCCGCCTTTTTGATAACTCACCAAATCAAATAGATCATCTTTTTCATCATAATAAAAACGAACTAAGTCCTTTTCTGCATCGGTAGGGCTGCTTAAATAATATTTTTGATTCATATAGTTTTCATAGGCACCAGCATCTTTTCCTTTACTGTATTCAGTCCATAAGGTTTCGCTGTAATCGGCAAGACTCTCATTGACGGTAATATTGCTCCAGCTTTCGGGCGTAACTAGGTCTCCAAACCATTGATGAAACAATTCATGTGCAATGGTGGTTTCCCATGCGTTTTCATCTAATAATTCACGTGCGTCTTGTTGCACCTTATCGCTATGTAGTGTGGCTGTGGTGTTTTCCATGGCACCTGTAACAAAATCTCTGGCACTCATTTGTGCATATTTGGCCCAAGGATAATTGACGCCCGTAATTTTTTCAAAAAAAGCAAGCATGGCGGGTGTATTGCCATAAATTTTGCGCGCTACTTTTTCGTATTCTTTTTCTATGTAGTAGCTTACTTCCTTTCCTTTGTAATTGTCTTTCACAATGGCATAATCACCAATGCCTATAAAAAATAAATAAGGCGCATGTGGTAAATCCATTTTCCAAACATCTAAGCGGGTACCATTTTTATTATCTACTTGTCTTACTAGTAAGCCATTCGAAAGAGAAACAAATTTGCTAGGTACCGTCAATAAAAATTCCTGCGTGCTTTTTTGATTGGGCTTGTCAATGGTGGGCAACCAAACAGAAGTGCCCTCGGTTTCGCCTTGGGTCCAAACCTGGGTCGGCTTTGAACTGTCTTTGCCTAGTGGATTAATAAAGTACAAACCTTTTACATCGTTAATAGAGGCGCTAATTTTCCCTTTATAAGCATTTGGTCTAGCCGTATATTTAATATACAAGGTATAGTTTTCTGAAGCCTTATAAGTTTTATCCAATTGAATGAACAATTGCAGGCTATCGTATTGGTAACTCAGAGGAATTGTTTTATTGTTCACTATTAAGCCTACTTGATGAATGTCCATGGCTTTGGCATCAAGCGTTACGTTACTAGTGGGATAAAAATGTGGATGCAATACAATCCAAGTTTCTCCATCCATAGTAGACTGCGCATAGTTAAAACTTGCAGCCAGCTTGGTGTGCACCAAATCATTTTCCTTAGTAGGAAATGCTTTGTAGTTAGTTTTCCAACTGGTATCTTCTTTCAATGCTTGTGCAATTGTAGCAGAGAAAGAAATGCTTGCGATAAAAAATACAGCAAAAAATTTATTCATTGATAAAATTTTGATCTTTAAAATGGACTTTTTTTCAATATAATGGTAGGCCTTGTAAAGTTAATAAAGCCAAAGCAATAGATTCGTTAAAAATAAACTTGAAAAAAATAACTAGCTTAGTGGCTTAATACAAAAAATGGCTAGGTATTTTATAGAAATAAGTTATGATGGCGCTATGTATGGTGGTTTTCAGATACAAAGCAATAGCCAAACAATACAAGGCGAAGTAGAGAAAGTTTTTGAAACTTTTTTTAGAACAGCCATTCCTTTAACTGGTGCTTCACGCACAGATGCTGGTGTTCATGCCATGCAAAACTTTTTTCATTTTGATACAGACCTTTTAATAGAGGCAAAACAATTGTATAATTTCAATGCTATGTTACCTTCTAGCATCGCTATTAAAAATATTTATTCAGTTCCAGAAGAGGCGCATGCTCGCTTTGATGCCACCCTTAGGTCTTATGTTTATAAAATACACAAGCAGAAAAATCCATTTTTAGAAGGCAGGTCTTGGTATTACCCATTTCCCATTGACATGCATTTGATGCAAAAAGCCACTGATTCCTTAATAACCTATACCAGTTTTGAAAGCTTTTCTAAGAAAAATACCCAAGTAAACACCTTTGAATGCCAAATTTCAAAGGCTTATTGGGAGGAGACGGCAGAAGAAATAACCTTTCATATTAGCTCCAATAGGTTCTTAAGAGGGATGATTCGAGGCTTGGTGGGTACTTTATTACAGGTTGGCAGGGGGCAAATTAGCTTGGAAAGATGGCATGAAATAGTACTTTCTAAGGAGGAACAACTGGCCGATTTCTCTACCCCGGCCCATGGATTGTATTTATCTCTAATACAATACCCCAATTATTTAAAAAAATTGGTCTAGCTCAAATCCAATGCAGGCATAGCTTTCACTGCATAATCTACAGATTTTGAACCTTTTGAACGAAAAAAAATTCAAAATAGTATACAATATATTTGGCTAGTAGCTAAGGCTGCTTATCTTTGCCGCCCGTTAGCGATAAAGGTCGCGAATCGGATTGTTCTCTGAGGCAGTTTTTCAGCTAAATAAAGTCCAAAAAACTTTAAAATACTTTCACCAATAATTGGTGGAACTAAATAACAGCTGTATCTTTGCCGTCCCTCTTTAAAAAAAGAGTAGCTCTTCGAAATTATATGGCCTATTTTATTTATGATTTTTCATTATAAAGTTTGGCTATAAAAATAAATGTGCCTACCTTTGCACCCCCTACGAATAATAGGGCGCAAAAAAAGCACAAAAGATCTTTGAAAGTTTGGAAACAATAGTAACTGTATTCTTGATAAAATACAGGTAAAGGTTTAAGCATCAACAAGAATTATATC
>CAIYNF010000117.1 GCA_903927505.1 uncultured Bacteroidota bacterium
ATACCATCTTTTGCCATTGCTTCTTGCACCTCATCAAATTTCAAGAGTTTCTTACCCTTATCTACAAAGAAATGCTCTTTGTATTCGCTGTTAAAACGGTAATACTCCAATTCGGATTCGCCATTGCGTTTCACCAAAATACAGTAATATGATTTCTTGAAAATTTCGAAAACAATATAGCTTTGGTTTGGATTAGGAAAATAGTGATGTAGGGTTTCCTTATCGCCACGACGCTGACCACTGAAGGTCATTTTATTGCCATCAATAATGAATAGGAAATTTAGGGCATAAATAAGCGTACTCTTACCAATATTGTTGGGGCCTACTAGCTGTAAGCTGTCACAATCGTTTAGGCGGATCTCTGCTTTACCGTAAACTTTTGAATTTAAAATAGTTAATGAAGTTAACATGCTTCTTTCTGAGATTTAATGAGGCAAAATACGCATCTCCTCGCAGAAGAAACCCACAAATAATTGACATTTTCAAGCTTCTCGGTCCATGGTCCATAGTCTATGGTCAATAGCCAAATTTAGGCTTGAAATTTATTTAATAAATCAATCTTTTAAAAGGAGTGTCTGTGCTTTAAATCCAATGTAATTCATTAAAATTTAAGGAAGACAAAAATACCCAAACAGGGCTTACAAAAACTCGCTTCTCGTTTCTCGCCTCTCGATTCTATTTAAAATGCTAGCGGCTAGAGGCCAGGAGCCAGAGGCAACTAATGGATTCCCATAAACAGGCGGTTCCACCTGATTTTTTTGAAGATATTGCTGGCGTTTTTGTCCCAGCTCATCCAAACAAAAAGGGCTTTACCAACTATATTGGTTTCGGGTACAAATCCCCAAAAACGGCTATCTAGGCTATTATGACGGTTATCGCCCATCATGAAATAGTAATTGTATTTGAATTGGTAGCGGGTAATTTCTTTTCCTTCTAGGTAGAATTTGCCATTTTCCATTTTAAAATCGGGGTTGTTTTCATACACCCTAATTACCCTGTTGTACAAATAATAATGGAGGCTATCAAGCGTAATGGCATCACCTGCTTTTGGCACATAAACAGCACCAAAATTATCAACGTTCCAATTAAGTTTTTCGTAGTAAGGGAAAATACGCGGATCTCTTGATTGTGGTGTATATCTAAACGAATCTACCAACAAAATTTTAGGGTCGTTTTTCAATTTCTCAGCAATATAATTGGTTGCAGGCATTACCAAAAACAAACCATCTCCATGTACTTGGTCTATAATATCATTGATACTCATATCATATTGATACAAGTATTTAATAAATTTTTCCTCGTTTACACTGCCACGTTCATCAATAAAATAACTCGAATTAAATTTAATGGTATAGCCATATTGCATTTGGTCTGGCTTATCTGCTAAAACTCCATTTACATAAACATCTCCTTGCACCACTTTAATACTATCACCAGCAATGGCCAAACAACGTTTAATATAATTCTCCTTTTTATCAAAAGGTCTGCCCTCTTCTGCAGGATAATTAAAAACCACTACATCATTATTTTTAACAGTAGTTACTGCAGGAAAACGCTTGTAAGGCATTTGCATGAAGCTTAAATAACTTGGTGTAGAATCTGTTAAAGGTAAAATATTATGAGAGAAGGGAAATGATAAAGGCGTAACAGGCAAGCGGGTTCCATAATGAAACTTACTTACAAATAGAAAATCGCCTACCAATAATGATTTTTCCATTGAAGGCGTAGGAATGGTATAAGCTTCAATAAAATAAGAGCGAATTACTGTTGCAGCAAGGGTTGCAAACCACAAGGCATCTCCCCATTCATAAACCATGGCATTGTCTGGTTTATCCATTAATTTCACCAATGACAAAATATACAGAACTGCATAAATTAGAGGAGAGATTAAGAAGGCTAATATTCTGGTGAAATAAAGAACAATAAGGGCACAACCATAAATTAGGTTCAAAGTGGCCATGCCAAATGCAGATCCAGCGCTTAAGTACATTCCAAAAACTAATAGATTAAGCAAACACCAAATGCCAACTATTATCCATTGTTTGCGCGAAAATAATTTGGGCGATTTATAATAAAAATCAAATGTTGCTTTTAAATTGAAGGAATTTTGATGCTGCATATTTTTTTTTACGTTGAACGCAATTTTTAAAGAAAAATTGCAATAAGAATTTATTAATTGGTTCGAACCTATTTGTCTTTGATAATTTCGTCGAGGTTTAAAATATCATCCATGGTGTACATGCCTTTTTTGCCAATGATCCACTCGGCAGCCATTAAGGCTCCTTTGGCAAATCCATAGCGCGATTTGGCATCATGAATAATTTCAATGCTATCAATTACAGAATCGTATTTTACTCTATGAATTCCGGTTACATCACCTTCACGGTAAGATTCAACCAATAATTCATGCGGTTTAACACTTTGTGAAGGCTGGTCTTTTCCAAATATCAAACGTTCACGGATGGCTGTTTTGGTTTTAATTTCATCCATAATGTGTTTAGACAAAGACAAGGCTGTACCGCTTGGATGGTCTTGTTTGGCGGTGTGGTGCACTTCTTCTATCATTACATCATAGTTATCAAATCGCGCCATCATAGCGGCCAATACTTTGTTGAGTTTGTAGAATAAATTTACACCAATGCTAAAGTTGGTACTGTGCACCATGGCCTGACCTTCTTGCAAACATTTGGCGTTAATTTCATCAAATTGATCATACCAACCTGTAGTACCAACTACTATTGGAATTTGGGCTTCAAAACATTTGTGAATATTATCAACTGCTGCGGTTGGCATACTAAAATCAATGGCCACATCTACATTTTTAAGACTCACTGGCATAAAGTCGTAGGCGTTTTCAAGGTTTACCTTGTATACAATTTCATGACCTTTGGCAATAGCAATTTTTTCAATGGCCATCCCCATTTTTCCATATCCCAATAATGCAATCTTCATGCGTTGATTTATTATAGATCCGTTTTTTGATAACTCAGGCTAATTGGTTCGAACCAAAAAGCCATACAAAAGTAATCGTTTATGATGTAAAAATAGGTGTTTCGGCCTTAATAAACAATGAAGGACAAAAAATCAAAAGGTAAATTAAAACTTCAACTGAAGCTTTATTCCGCCATATTGACCAGCATAGGAATATTGGTAGCTTGGACTAATTTTAAGTGTGAGTTTATCACTTACATCAAATTCTTTCAAATGCGCATCTACTGCGGCATCTATGAGATTAAAAGCATACCAACCAGCTAAACCAATAACAGATAAATCGCGTGATTTGCGGTAGCTTTCTCTCAGATTATATAACATATCTTGAGAAACATTTGCATATTCTGGATTGGTAATTGGCAATCCATTTATGCTTTCAATATAAGAGGCGCGCACCTCATTATAGGTTTTGTTATAAAACTGAAAAGAATAAATTAATGCGCCAAAACCTGCGTAAATAATAGGCACTTTCCATAAGCGGTGATTGTATATTTGTCCACCACCAGGCACCAAAGATAGAAGTGTTGCCTTTTTCACTTTCGACATAGGTTCTTTCACTTCAGTAGCAGCATCTTTCTTAGGTTCAACGCGCTGCGCATGGCTCGGTTCGAACCAAAACAAAGCGATAAAAAATAAGATACTTAAGAAACGTTTCACAGCAAATCGATGATACGTTTAAGGTCTTGTTGCGATTTAAAAGGAATGCTTACTATACCTCTTCCGCGCTCATCTGCTTTAATTTTCACTTTGGCATCTAACTTACCGCTAATTGTTTTTTGGAATTCAATAAAACCGCTAGGCAATTCTACTTTTTTCTTAGCGGGTGCACCTGGTTTTATTTCTTCGTCTTTTCTTTCGTGTGCAGCTCTTACTAAATTCTCAACTTCTCTTACAGACAAGCCATCTTCCAACATTTTACTAAACAGGTACTGTTGCTCATCGCTGTTATCTATATTGATAATTGCGCGGGCATGACCCATTGTAATTTGGTTGTCGCGGATGGAGGCTTGAATATTATCAGGCAATTTTAATAAACGCAAATAGTTATTTACAGTAGACCTGTTTTTACCAACGCGCTCGCCCAATTGCTCTTGGTTGAGCGTACATTCATCCACCAAACGTTTGTAACTAAAGGCAATTTCCATGGCATTTAATTCTTCACGTTGGATATTTTCAATCAAGGCCATTTCCAACATACCTTGGTCATCGGCTAAGCGAATAAAAGCAGGAATGGTAGTTAAGCCAGCTATGCGAGAAGCGCGCGTTCTGCGCTCACCACTAATAATTTGGTAGCTATCATAACCTAATTTACGCACTGTAATTGGCTGAATTATTCCATGAACCTTGATGGATTCTGCCAATTCATTTAATGCTTCTTCTTCAAATTCTTCACGCGGTTGAAAAGGGTTGGCTTGCACCTGGCTAATTGGAATTTCGCTAATGGAATGTAAGGGTTTAGATTCCGTTGCGGTAATATCTGTACTTGCGTTTTCTAATAAGGCGCTCAAGCCTCTTCCTAATGCATTTCTCTTATTGCTGCTCATCTCTTTTACTTTACTCTTACTTTAATTAATTTAATTCTGGATTTATATCCATTGAACTGGTTTTAGTCAATCCGTTTTTGTGCAAAAGCTCCTTTGCCAAATTCAAATAATTGATTGCACCCTTGCTTTCGGCATCATGCGTAATTACAGCTACACCAAAGCTAGGCGCTTCACTTAACTTTGTATTACGCTGAATAATGGTATCAAAAACTAAGTCTTGGAAATGCATTTTAACTTCCTCCACCACTTGGTTACTTAAACGCAAACGCATATCATACATAGTTAACAACAAGCCTTCAATTTGCAGTTCTGTATTTAAGTTATTTTGAATAATTTTTACGGTATTCAATAATTTACCCAATCCTTCTAAGGCAAAATACTCGCATTGAACCGGAATAATAACCGAATCGCTGGCAACCAAAGAATTGGTTGTTATTAAGCCCAATGAGGGAGAGCAATCAATAATTACAAAATCGTAATTATTTTTAATTTTTTCCATGGCGTGGCGCATAATACGTTCACGATTTGGAACATTTATTAATTCTATTTCAGCACCTACCAAATCAATGTTAGAAGGAAGTATGTCTAAATAAGAAAAATCTGTACTAATAATAGCATCCTTAATTGGCACTTCATTTACCAATACTTCGTACAAGCCTGTACGCACATCTTTTGGATCAAAACCCAAACCTGAGGTAGTATTGGCTTGCGGATCTGCATCAATGACCAAAGTTTTAAACTCCAATACAGCCAAACTAGCAGCTAAATTAATTGCGGTAGTAGTTTTACCTACTCCACCTTTTTGATTCACAATTGATATTGTTTTACCCATTTTCTTTATACGGTGATTGTATCACCAATTTTTACGAATGATAACGCTATGTTTCTATTTTTAAATGCCGCCAAAGCCGCGTCTTTTTCTATTGCTATTAATGGGAAAGTATCATAATGCAAGGCTATTACCCTATTACAATTTACAAAATTTGCAGCCAGTGCTGCGTCGTTTGCATCCATTGTAAAATTGCCTCCAATTGGCAATAAGGCAATATCTATCTTATATTTCTCTCCTATCAATTTCATTTCCTGACTAAGGGCTGTATCTCCACTGTAATAAAGCGTTTCACCATTGGCTTCAATCACAAAACCTGCCGCAATGCCCGCATAGCTGCCATCTTCAAAACTGCTGCTGTGCAAGGCGTATGTCATGCTTACTGTGCCAAAATCAAAGATTTTTTGTCCACCAATATTCATTGGATGAACTTGCACTACCCCTTGTGCTTTGGCCCAATTACAAATTTCAAATACGGCTATTACCGTTGCATTTGTTTTCTTGGCCAAATACACCAAATCGGCAAGATGATCTGCATGACCATGGCTCACCAAAATATAATCAGCTTGAATTGAATCCAAGGAAACCTCTTTTGCAAGGGCATTTCCACTAATAAAAGGATCGAACAACAATGTTTTGCCGCCGAGCTTTAATGAGAAACAAGAATGACCATAAAAAGTGATTTCCATAATTCCGTGAAACACTTATTCCACTTGCGTGAAACAATTTTGCTTCTTTCAAATAACGAAATTGAAATTGGCAACTAATACACCACATATCAACACGGGTGTGGATTACTTATCCCATTGAAAAACTGATAATTAAATTATTTATTTGTCAATTATAAAAAAATATCAGGCATGGGCTGCCAAGAGTAAATCAATGTCTTTCTGATAGATACTTAAACGCTTACCCAAATGTTGGTGGGTTAAATTTCCTTTGAAAATATATACGCCATTGCGTATTTCTGGGTTGGCGTATAAAAATTCTGCCAAGTTTTTTGATTCGGCAATGCGCAACAATAAGGGGGTAAGAATATTGCTCAAGGCATAGCTGGCTGTTCTGCAAACGTTGCTGGTAATATTGGGAACACAATAATGAATTACACCATGTTTTTCAAAGGTAGGTTTGGCATGAGAGGTAATTTCTGATGTTTCAAAAACGCCGCCTTGGTCGATAGAGACATCTATAATTACGCTCAATTCTTTCATTTGAGAAACCATTTCTTCACTCACAATTACGGGGCTTCTGCCCTCTTCACTTCTAATACAACCAATGGCTACATCTGCAGTTAGAAGTGCTTTATTTAGAATTTTAGGATGAAT
The DNA here is from genome assembly GCA_903927505.1 of uncultured Bacteroidota bacterium. Classification (GTDB taxonomy): domain Bacteria; phylum Bacteroidota; class Bacteroidia; order UKL13-3; family UKL13-3; genus B1. The sequence continues at coordinate 6,690 of CAIYNF010000117.1, forward strand.
TAAAGAAGTAAAAACAGATTGCCCAAGATTGCTTTGAATTCTGCGCAATTTTGCCAACGAATGGTCGAATATTTTCACAGCAGCACCTTTACCGATGGCTGCTTTTGCTGCATATTCACCAACTGTTCCTGCGCCTATAATTACAATTTCTGTTGGTGGAATACCAGAAATACCGCCCAACATTTCGCCTTTTCCACCACCACTGATGCTTAATAAATCTGAGGCAATGGCAATAGAGGTAATACCGGCTATTTCACTTAAGCTGCGCACAATAGGATAAATACCATCTTGGTCTTTTAAATATTCAAAAGCAATGGCATTTATTTTCTTTTGCATCAAACTACGAATATAGGGCTCAGATTTTGCGCCGTGCTGCAAGGCAGAAATCAATAATTTATCTGGGCTTAATAAAGCAACCTCCTCAAGAGTTGGTGGTTCTACTTTTACAATTATATCAGCTTTAAAAACTTCATTGCGTTCGTAACAAATTTTTGCTCCAGCTTCACTGTATTCTTTATCGCTAAAATTAGCTTCTTTCCCTGCATTGGTTTCTATCCAAACCTCATTGCCATTATTTACCAATTGCTGAACCGAGGAAGGCGTTAATGAAATACGGTGCTCTTGCAACGTATGTTCCTTAGGTACACCAATATAAAGCGCTTTGTGTTTTTGATTTATTTCAAGCAATGCTTCTTTAGGTTGCATGCTGGCTTGTTTGGCAAGATCACTAAATCCAAAGGAAGAATTTTCGGCCATAATGGGTTATTTTGAGGGTAATCAAATATAGGATTTTTATTTGAATTAGCCATCCAATTTGGCAAATTACATGAGCAAAGTTATGGTTCGTTCCTCACGTTCTCCTTTGATTGAAAAAAGCAAATGCGGCTCTGACACTAAGATTTCCTCAATTTTTTCGGGCCATTCAATTAAGCAAATATGCCCACTATCAAAATAGGCTTCAAAACCTATATCATATACCTCTTCAATATTTTTGATGCGGTAAAAATCGAAATGAAAAACCTTTTGTGTGGCCGAAATTTGGTATTCATTTACCAAGGAAAAACTGGGACTACTAATTTCTGATTGAACACCCAATTGCCTACAAACTTCTCCAAGCAAGGTAGTTTTACCAGCACCCATTTGCCCTTCAAAACACCAAATTTTATTTTGGTTTGCGTTCGAAATTACCCAAACAGCCGCTTGGTGCAAATTATCCAATGTATAAGAAAAACTAGCAATTTCAGAATTAGGCATGGTTTCTTCTGCGCAATTCGGTTTGAACCAAACTTAATTCTCTGCCGGCCTGGCCTTTTACGCTGGTGTTTTCTTGCGCTCTGCGGAACAAATAAGGCAATACTGCTTTAACTGGGCCATAAGGCAAATATTTTGCTACACGGTAACCGTCATTGGCCAAATTATAACTTAAATGATCACTCATGCCAAACAACTGAGAGAAATACACACGCTCATCTTTTGCAGCAATATTGTAGGTGCACATTAATTCCATTAGAAAAACGCAGCTGTCTTCATTATGGGTTCCAGCACAAAAAGCAACATGGTCTAGGTGTTGAATACACAACTTCAATCCTTCATTGTAATCTCTATCGCTGGCTTTTTTATCAGGCTGAATTGGGTCGAGGTAAGTCATTTCTAAAGCACGCTGACGTTCTTTTTCCATATACGCGCCACGCACCAATTTAACACCGTAAAAGTAAGAATTGGCAGCTGCATGTGCTATAGAAGTTTCTAAAAACGCTAATCTATCATGTCTATAAAATTGAATGGTATTGTATACAATTGCTCTTTCCTTATTAAACAAAAGCATCATTTCTGTTACCAAGCTATCTATGGCATCTTGAATCCACGATTCTTCAGCATCTATAAATAAGCGCACATTATTTTTATAGGCCGATTCACAAATTGCATGGATGCGTAATTTTACTTTATTGAATTCTTCGTGCTCTTCTTCGCTTAATTTCTTTTTAGAATTTACGCGCTCTAAGAGTTCTAAACGCGCAACTCCAGTAACCTTAAATACACTGAAGGGAATGGCAACATTGCCGGCAGCTTTCTCAATGGTAAGAATTATTTCTTTTGCGGTTTCTTCAAACACTTCTTCTTTTTCTTCACCTTCTACCGAATAATCTAAAATGGTTCCAACACCATATTTATGCATCAATTGAATATTCCCTTCACATTCTGAAATATTTTCACCCCCACAAAATTGGTGGAATACTGTTTTGCGAATAATTCCTTTAATAGGCAAACCAATATTAAAACACAAAGCAACCATTTTGGGTCCGGCTTGAACCAACCAATTGTAGGAAATTGCTTTGAATAACATCAATGAGTTTCGCAATTCCTTGTTGCTCTTAGATTGGAAGGCAATGTGCGTATTTGAAAAATTAACCAATTCTTGCTTCATAATTTTGATAACATTTAAATTGAAGATGCCAAATTATAGCCTTAATTTGCACGACAAAAGTATAATTATAAGCTGGTTTCATGAAAGAAATTATTCAAAAAGATTTTGAAATTTATTTAGGGGCTGAAATCCTAGAGAAACTATCTGAAATACTGATAAATAAGGAATATTCTAAAATCTTTATTTTAATGGATACGCATACCCACAAATATTGCTGGCCTATACTCAGTCCTTATTTGGTAAACTATGTAACCATTGTAATTCCTGCTGGTGAGGCTAACAAAACACTAAAATATGCAGAATTCATTTGGGAGAAATTTCAAGATAATTTTGCAGATAGAAACGCTGTTTTACTCAATTTGGGTGGAGGTGTCATTAGCGATTTGGGAGGATTTTGCGCAGCTACCTATAAAAGAGGTATAGATTTTATAAATATTCCCACCTCCTTATTGGCAATGGTAGATGCCAGTATTGGAGGAAAATTAGGCTTAGATTTTAAATCTATAAAAAATAGTATTGGACTGTTTCAACATCCAAAATATATATTAATCAACCCCCTATTCTTAAAAACACTACCTGAGGAAGAAATTAGAAATGGTTTGGCCGAAGTATGCAAGCATGCCATTATTGACGACCTAAGTTTATTTGAAAAACTGGCAAAAAAAGCAGAGCTCAATTGGGAAAACGCAGGTAATTTAATTTTTCAATCACTTAAAATTAAAGCTGCTATTGTTAAAAAAGACCCAGAGGAAAAGGGAATAAGAAAGGCCTTAAATTTTGGTCATACCATTGGACATGCCATAGAATCTTACTCATTAATTAACGACAAAAAACCACTCAAACATGGTGAAGCTATTGCTATTGGGATGATTTGCGAAGCTTACATGAGCCATCAATTGTTGGGCCTATCTGGCAAAGAATTAAATGAAATTTCTCACTATTTCCTTTCCCGTTTTCCAAAATACAAGCGTGAAATTAACTTCGCAGATTTGGAAGATTTTCTAAAAAACGACAAGAAAAATGCTGCAGGGCAAATTAATTTTAGCCTTATAAAGAAAATAGGCAAAGTAAAAATTGATATCAATTGTGAAGATGCGCTTATTGAAAAGTCATTAGAATTTTACACCAAATTAAGCGCATGAGCAGCTTCCAAATAGAATCAAACGAAAGTGTTTTAATTGCAAGCATTGAACTACCAGCTTCTAAGAGCATAAGCAATAGGGCGCTTGTTTTAAATGCAGTAAGAAAACAAATAGGTATTGCACCCTTAGCGCTAATAAATCTTTCAGAAGCGGAAGACACGGTTCAACTTATAAATGCATTAGCAAATCCTACAGGCCTTATAAATATAGACAATGCAGGAACAAACTTGCGATTCTTATGCGCCTATTTTGCGGCCACTCCTGGTATTGAAGTTAGCTTAACAGGCAACCAAAGAATGAAGCAAAGGCCAATACAATCATTGGTGAGGGCATTACAACAAATGGGGGCCGAAATCTATTATTTAGAAGAAGAAAACGTATTACCAATTAAAATTATTGGCAAAAAATTAAGTGGTGGTGAAGTAGAAATAGAAGCACATGAATCGAGCCAATTTAGCAGCGCCCTCCTACTTATTGCACCTTTATTGGCAAAGCCCTTATCACTTAAAATGAAAGGCGAGGTAAGTAGCTTACCCTATATTAAGATGAGTGCAGCCATGCTCCATGAATTTGGATTTACAGGTGAATTTCAAAAAGAAGAAAACACCCTCATTGCCAACCAAGATATTAAGGAAACTAGCATAAACAGCTATACTATTGAAGCAGATTGGAGTAGCGCGGCCTTCTTTTATGAAGCGGCAGTTTTAGCTGATAAAGCGGATATTTTATTAAAAGGATTACGCTTAAAATCTTTGCAAGGAGATAGAATTCTTGTAGATTGGATGCTACAATTGGGAATAAAAACTATAGAAAAAGAAAATGGTATTTACCTTACCAAAGATAAAGAACCCAAGGAGGACAGTTTCACTTTTGATTTCAGCACTTGTCCCGATTTAGCACCCGCGTTCATTTGCGCAACTGCTGGAGCTGGATACAGGTTAAATGCCCTTGGCATTAGCACTTTAAAACACAAAGAAAGCAACCGCATTGAAGCCTTACAAAAAGGATTAGAAAATCTTGCATTTAGGGTAAATAGTGAGGATACTAGCACCTTCAAACATGATGGCTTACAACATCATTTTTACCAAAACAAAGTTATTCAAACCTATGATGATCACCGCATTTGCATGGCGTTTGCGATGTTTGCGGTATTTCAATCGCGGATAAAATTAAGCGAGATCGATTCTATTAAGAAATCATTTCCAAATTTTTGGGAGGAAGCGGCTAAGATTGGTTTAAAGAAATTTAGCAAGAATTAGGTAATTTAAAACAAGCTTATAGACTACTTATTAGTTGAATTAAATTATTTCAAAATTGAAATAAGAAAAACAAAAACAGCCTAAAAATAGCGTAAACAGGCACTGCTCTTTTTTGAACAAAAAAAAATAAAAAATAAAATAAAAGTTGAGGGCCCGATAGAATGCCTGAAAGAAATTTTCCCACATGCTTCTACCCTTGCAAAATGGCGTGTGAATAATGTAGACATACAATTAACAATGGTCTTCAGCATTGTGAATGAAATTAAAATTTGTCTATTTTAATAATGCATAGGTTTGTTGGGCCATGATAACCAACACTAAAAACAACTATTCCGTAGAGATTATTGAACATAGCATTTTAGGCATTTTAATTCAAAATGGCTCCTTATTTAGTGCGCATGTATTGCGACTAAGACCCGAGTTTTTTAGTATAAGAGAAACCCAAATGATTTATAAGGTGTTGCTCCAATTGAACCGCGAAAACCTATTAATTGATACCCATTTGATTTTTCATTTTCTAAACACCATGGACAATGAAACGGACTGGAAAAGGATAATTACCAAGATTTCTGTTCTAGAAAACCTTAAAGAAAAACTCCCCTATTTTGTAAGACAGCTGCGGGAAAACTACATGAATGAGAAATTGGCTCAATTGGCCATGAACGCCTGTGATACCAAGCAAGTACCCGAAGACCGCATTCAACAAGGAATTGATTTATTATACGAATTAAAAGACCTTAGTTTACAAAGAGAGGAAGTTTTATTGGGTAAATTAATGCAAGACTTTCTCCAAACAGGTGGAATAATTGATAAAAAATATTTACTCACCACCGGAATGAAAAGTTTAGATGCCATGTTAGATGGAGGCTTTGAACAGGGTCAAATGGCAATTATTGGCGGTAGGCCAGGCATGGGTAAAACTGCCCTAATGACAAGCTTCTGCAACCATTGGATCAAACAAAAGAATAAAAAAGTTTTATTTTTATCCTTTCATACCAACCCTAAAAACTTCATTCAATTATTGGTTGCCAATGAAACAGGACTTGCCTTTAAAACCTTAAACGATGAGGGCTTTAAAAGTGATCCAGAGAAAGCCTATTTAGAAGAATTGGTTCGAACCGAAAAAGAAAACTACTTACAATACAATTATTTACGCAGCAATTCTATTCAAGAATTATTGGCAATTCTTTATACAAAGCATGGTAAACATGGCGTAGACATTGTGGTAATTGATAACCTTCAGCAACTAGACAATGGCATTGCGGCAACAACTAACAGACATCAAGGATTGGGACAAATTCTTAAACAATTAAGGCAAGCTGCTAAGGATTTAAACTTATTTATATTAATGGGTTCCGACTTAAACAGAAATGTAGAAAGAAGGTTTTCTTATTCTTGCAGACCGCAATTGGCAGACCTAAAAGACAGTGGATTTATAGAAGAAATTGCAGATAAAGTATTGTTGCTATACCGTCCAGACTATTACCAATTAACAGAATGGGAAGATGGATCACCCACGCAGAATGAAGCAGAATTAATTATTGCAAAAAACACTTTAGGCGCTTTAGGAACA
>CAIYNF010000118.1 GCA_903927505.1 uncultured Bacteroidota bacterium
CGCTAGAAGCCAGAAGCTAGCTGCCAGAAGCCAAAAAGTAAGGCTTCTCATCATCGCTACTTGCACTCTGCTGATTCCAATAAGCAAGCGTTACAAAATGTCCGTCGGAGGATTTTAAGAGGCGACCAAATACAGCATTAATGGGGTTAAACAAAATATCGGTAACACCCAAATTTAACAAAACAGGACCACTCAATACAGGTGCTGCGGGGGCTTCGCCTTCTGCTGGCTCAGCTACCTTGGGGGCTTTTGCGGGCGCGGCTTCTGCACAAACTACGGTATACCCATTGCCTGTTAAAATAGCCGTCAAAAAATCTGCGCGTTCTTGGCTAATATTTTTCTCTACAATGGCACACCTGGTGCCACCTAATTCTTCTACAGTATGATTTGAATTTACTCCCATCTCAAAACTTAATAAGGCTGAACAATTTTTACTATATACTCATAAATTGGTCCGTACAAGGCCAATACCATCATGCCTAACAAACAGGCTATCAAAGCCACTTTAGGAAACATTCCTGCTTCGGTATGCGGAATAGGTTCGGCACTTTCATCCATAAAAATTACACGTACCACGCGCAAATAATAATAGAAAGAAATAACCATGTTGAAGGCCGCTAAAACAATTAAAACATAATTGCCTTTGGAGGCCCCTGCCAATAACAAAAAGAACTTGCCAAAGAAACCTGCTGTAGGCGGCACACCGGCCAATGAAAAGAGCGCTATGGCCAAGGTCCAGGCTAAAAATTTATTGGTCTTGTAAAAGCCTTTGTAATCGTTAATATGCTCTTTGCCCCTTTGCTCGCTAATAATGCCCACCACCCCAAAAGCAGCAATGTTTGAAAACATATATACAAACAAAAAGTAAAAGATAGAAGATTGCGCATAATTGGGCGAACCGGTTAAGGCAACCAAAATATAACCTACCTGCGCAATGGCAGAGAAGGCCAAAAATCTTTTGAAATTTTGCTGGCGCAAGGCAAATAAATTACCAATAGCAATGCTCAAAAATGCCAAGCAAGAAAGGGCAATGGTCCAGCTTAAGGTAAACGATTGAAATACTTGGTACAATACAGTTAAGAAAATAAATGATACGGCCGCTTTACTTACTACAGATAAAAATGCCGTAACCGGAACCGGCGATCCTTCATACACATCTGCTGTCCACAAGTGAAATGGCACCACGCTAATTTTAAAGGCAAAGCCTGCAAAAATTAATACAAAGGCAAATAGGGTTAAAGGTGTTTCTACCAATTGCACACTCAATTCAGAAAACAAAACAGTACCGGTGCTGCCATATAAAAACGAAACACCCATTAACAACAAAGCTGTACTAAAGGCCGATGACAATATTAATTTCATAGCCGCCTCCGATGATTTGCGTTTCTCTAAATCAAAATTTGCTGCTGCTGCCAATGGAATGGTAGAAAGCTCTAAGCCCAAATAAAACATCAACATATTGGCCGAAGAAATCATAAAACACATGCCCAACAAAGAGGATAAAAGCAATAAATAAAACTCTATTAAATTCTTGTTTCTATACAGCCACGTATAAGATACGCCCGAAATCAAAAGCATGCCAATAAACAATAAGGTCTTTTGAAAATGTATCAAAGTATTGCTTTTAAACATGCTATTAAAAAGCAATACATCGTTTGGTTCGAACCAAAAAAACAAACTGCCCAAAAGCAACAAACCATTTACAACGGTAATTACCATTTTAGGATTGGGTTCGTCTGAACGAATTTTCCAAAACAACAAGAGAAAGATGATAAACGAAATCATCAACTCATGTTTCATTGCAAGTAAACTATCTACTACCATCATCTTTAATTCCTATTTAAATAATTGTTCCATTATAGCATCTGTTCCTGGTGCCAATAAATTGGTAAGCAAAAACGGCGCCATGCCTATTACTACTATACCCGACAGCAATACTACTGCGGCTAATTTTTCATTCCAAACAGCATCGCCTAACTTTAAAAAATGTTCATCTTTTATTGGACCCATTACAGAACTGCCTGCAGCTCTTAAAATATAAACGGCCGTTACCACAATAGATGCACAGGATAAAATGGTTGCCAACCTATACCACATATTTGGGTTTTGCCACGAACCAACAAAGACGGTCATTTCAGAAACAAAACCACTAAAGCCTGGTAGGCCCAAAGACACCAAACCGGCAATAATAAAAATGCTGGAAATAAATGGCATTACCTTTAACAAACCGCCCAATTGGCC
>CAIYNF010000119.1 GCA_903927505.1 uncultured Bacteroidota bacterium
CACCGTATCGAGCAATAATTTTGAATTGGCCATTGCTGTGGCTATTGGTGTGTTTGGTGTAAATTCTTCACAAGCCTTTGCCGGCGTTATTGGTCCATTGGTGGAAGTACCCGTTTTACTTGCTTTGGTAAAGGTTGCGCTTAAAATGAAATATAAAAATAAAGCCTAATGGAAAAGAAAAACATATTGGTGCTTTGCACTGGAAATAGTTGTAGAAGTCAAATGGCACATGGTTATTTAACCTATTTTGCAAAAGGAAATGCAGCAATTTATAGTGCCGGAATAGAAACACATGGTTTGAACCCACGCGCCGTTTTGGTAATGAAGGAGGATGGAATAGATATCTCATCGCATACTTCAAATAATGTAAATGAATACTTAAACATCCCATTTGATTATATTATTACTGTTTGTGACCATGCAAACGAAAATTGTCCTTACATACCCGGTAAGGCCATTCGTTTGCACCAAAATTTCCCCGATCCAGCCAAAGCAATGGGTTCTGAAGAAGAAATATTAGTGCAATTTAGAGCTACCCAAAACCTTGTGAAAGCTTATTGCAAGCAGTTTGTAGAAGAAAAAATTTTAGTTTCTGCCAATTAATTTATCTTGTACCTTTAATTTAGGTATGGGACGTTTATTGCTATTCTTTTCAAGTTTATTTTTGGTGGCATGCAGCGGTGCGCGCTATTCAAATTTTACTAAAATAAATGTTCAAAAAAATGCGCTTGAACCAAAAATAAAAGAGCAAACTAATGCAGTTATTTCAAGTAAAAATGTGGAAGAAATTGGCGGAATTAGTATAGCTTTGGAAGATGAGGCATTGCCAATTTTGATACCCAATGCTACTATTGCTATAAATTTTAGAAAAGGAAATTTGGCTATTGCACCCATTGACAGTCCGGGGAAAGCAGCAATTAATTCAAATATTATTGCACCTCAACGCCAAATGCCCACACTAAATGGTGCAGATTACCATGCATCTCCTAATAACCGCTCACAAACCGCTACCATTTTGGTGTGTTGTATTGGCGGTTTTGTTGGCTTGCACCGTTATTATTTAGGATATTATTGGACAGGGTTTTTCCAAACCATTACCCTCGGAGGCCTCTTTCTATGGTGGGTAATAGATATGTTTAGGATTTTCACAAACAACCTAAAGCCCAAAAATGGCATTTACACCGATTGGGAGAAAAACCAACAAGAATTCAAAAATTAATTTTACTTTTTTTGTCCTTACAAGCCTTTTACAAAGCGGTAAACAAGTACCACCAGGGCAAATAAAAATAGGTAAATACTAATTCTATTGATGCCATGCATTATTTTTAAATTCGTTGAAGTAGGCACATTTGTATCCTCTTTTTTCCAAAACATCAAGTAAGTCACTAGTTTTTTCAGCATCATGTTTCAAAAATAAGAAATTCTCCATTCCCTGCTAAATTCATTTTTAGTTTATTTTAAAAATATTTTTAGACTACTCTAAAAATAGTATATATTTGAAACATGTATTCTACCACCGAAGAGAATTATCTGAAAACAATTTATAAGCTCCAAATACAATTGGGGACTTTCATAAATACCAATGCAATAGCTGATGGCGTAAATACCAAAGCGGCCTCTGTTACCGATATGATGAAAAAATTATCGGAGAAAAAACTATTGTCTTATGAGAAATACAAAGGCGTTAAACTCACCGAAAAAGGCAAAATGGTTGCTATTGAAACCTTGCGTAAACACAGACTTTGGGAAACTTTCTTGCACAACCAATTAGGCTTTACTTGGGATGCAGTGCATGATATTGCAGAGCAATTGGAGCATATTCAATCCAATGAGTTGGTAGAAAAATTAGATGCCTTCTTGGGATTTCCTACCCATGATCCGCATGGCGACCCCATTCCTGGCAGAAATGGCGTAATTAAAGAAAGTGATTTTATTCTTTTGAGTCTATTAAAGAAAGGTGAAAAAGGAGTTATTAGTGGCGTTGTAAACCATAGCTCTTTGTTTTTACAGCACCTGGAAAAAAATAAGCTAACCCTTGGCAAATCAATTACCATCACCGAAGTGAGTAGCTTTGATTTATCTGTAAAAGCATTGCTCGATGGCAAAGAGAAAATACAATTGAGCAACGAAGTGGTAAAAAATATTTTAATTAAAAAACTCATTTAGTAACATGGGCAAACAATCAGAAAAATCTTTGTCGGAAGTTCATGGGTCTATAGATGCGAGCCAAAATAAATCTTGGTTTAGAACGCTCTTGGCTTTTATTGGCCCTGCTTATTTGGTAAGTGTTGGTTATATGGACCCAGGAAATTGGGCCACAGATATTGCAGGAGGAAGCAGGTTTGGATACCAACTTATTTGGGTATTGCTGGCCAGTAATTGGATTGCCCTTTTATTACAAAGTTTAGCAGCAAAATTGGGTATTGTAAAAGGTTGGGATTTGGCGCAGGCAAGCCGTCAACAATATCCACATTGGGTAAATATTTCTCTTTACGTTTTGGCCGAAATAGCCATAGCTGCCACAGATTTGGCCGAAATTATTGGAATGGCCATAGGTTTAAATTTGTTGTTTGATTTACCTTTGTTGTATGGTGTTATCATTACAGTTTTAGATACTTTCTTATTGCTATTTCTAATTAATAAGGGCATTCGAAAAATTGAACTATTTATTGTCAGTTTGGTGAGCATTATTGGGCTTTCATTTTTTGCAGAAATGCTGATTGTTAAACCCGAAGTTGCCGGTGTATTAAAGGGTTTTATTCCTTCAGATTTAAGTGGCGATGCCTTGTATATTGCTATAGGTATTATTGGTGCAACGGTTATGCCACATAATCTATACCTGCATTCATCATTGGTTCAAACCAGAAAAATAAAACGCGATGAGGAAGGTATAAAAAAAGCAATTAAATTCAATTTCTTTGATTCTGCCATTGCGCTCAATTTGGCCTTTTTTGTTAATGCTGCTATTTTAATTTTGGCCGCTGCTGCATTTTATAATAATGGACTTACACAGGTAGCCGATATCAGTAATGCGCATCAATTGTTGCAAGGTTTATTTGGTAATTTGGCCCCCATTTTATTTGCCATTGCTTTAATTGCCGCCGGACAATCATCAACTATCACTGGAACCTTGGCGGGGCAAATTGTGATGGAAGGCTATATCAATTTGCGCATCAGTCCTTGGGTTCGCCGATTAATTACACGACTTGTGGCAGTAGTGCCTGCAGTATTTACCATCCTTTATTTTGGAGATACCAAATTGGGTGAGCTGCTTATTTTTAGTCAGGTTATTCTGAGTTTACAATTAGGTTTTGCGGTAATTCCTTTGATACATTTTACCAATAGTGAAGCCATTATGGGTAAGTTTAAAAATGCATTATGGGTTAAAATACTTGCCTGGACTGCCGCCATTGTTATTGTTGGGTTAAACATAAAATTGCTAGGACAAGAAGTGGGTAATTTCTTAGTCTCATCCTATGCTTCGGCATATTGGCTTAAGTTATTAATTTTTGCTGCTTTGGGATTTACTGCTTTTCTCTTGTTTTATGTAAGCTTTCATCCGTTTATTGCAAAGCTCACCGAAAAACATTTGGTACCACACTTGCCAATAAAACACCTGCAATTAGACAGTATAAAACCATTTACACAAATTGCAGTAACAGTTGATTTTAGTGCACATGACGAGGCCAGTATTCAATATGCTTTGAGTTTGGGAAATAAATCCTGTTCTTATTTGTTGATACATATTGTTGAATCTGCTGCAGCCATAAGGCATGGGGAAGATGTAATGGACATTGAAACATTGCAAGATATTAAATGGATGGAGACTTATGTGGCAGATTTGAAACAAGCAGGTTATCTTGTAAACTTCCAAATGGGCTATGGCAGCAGGGCAAATAACATTGCAAAAATGGTAATGGATGCCAACGCGCAATTATTGGTAATGGGTGCGCACGGACATGCGGGTTTAAAAGACCTTATCTTTGGTTCAACGGTAGATGCGGTTCGACATAAATTAAAAATCCCTATTTTGGTGGTAAGGTAATATGAAATCAATTTTTAAAATAGGTGATCAGCAAAATTATGAGCTAATTGTTGGCATAAATGATACTGCAACTTTCTACAGTGGCAATGTGCATCCAGTTTATGCCACCTTTGCCTTAGGAAGAGATGCCGAATGGTGCTGTAGGTTATTTGTAATTGCCATGAAAGATGCCGATGAAGAAGGCATTGGTACTTTTATACATGTAGAACATGTGAGTCCGGCAATGGTTAATGATACAGTAAATTTTGTTGCTGAAATTGTGAAAATGGAAGGACATGAAATTATTTGTTCTTTTGAAGCAAAAGTGGGGGATAGGCTTATTGCAAAAGGCCAAACCGGACAGAAAATTTTGAAAAAAGAAAAATTAGAAAACTTATTTAGTCGCTTATCCGAGCCGAAAGCTTAAATTTGCAGCGCCTTTTTGGAGGTAAAATTAAATGGCAGCTAATAAGGCAATACATATCGTTAATAAAAAGGCAGGTTTTGAGTTTATCTTAACTCAAAAGGTAACTGCTGGTCTTATGCTAAGTGGCACGGAGGTTAAATCTATTCGTTTGGGTAATGCAGGAATAGGAGAAGCTTTTTGCTTTTTTAAAGGTGAAGAACTTTTTGTGAAGGGCATGAATATTGGAACTTTTAAGCAAGGAAGCCACTTTAACCATGAGCCTTTTCGTTTACGTAAATTGCTCTTAAAGAAACGTGAACTCACCAAATTAAAAGTGAAAGCAGCCGAAAAAGGTTTTGCCATTGTTCCTGTTCAATTGTTTGAATCGGAGAGAGGCTTTATTAAATTAGAGATTGCAGTTGGACAAGGTAAGAAGGCATTTGATAAACGAGAGACCATCAAAGAACGCGAAGTAGCAAGGAGTATGCGCCGTGAAGAATAAAAAAAAATCCCGATTGGTAAGCCAATCGGGATTTTTTTATAAGTGTGTTTTCTACTAGAATACAAATCCTAAGCGTAATCCACCAGTACTAATTCCAAATAATGCGCTAGCGCTAGATGCAGGATCTTTTACATCCAATGTTTGACCACCAATTTTAGTAGTTGTTTTTCCTTCACCAACATTAGCCATGGTAAACAAGTTTAAGCCAAATTCACCACCTAAGTATACACCATCAGTGATGTAGTAATCAGCACCCATCATTAGGCCTAAGCTTAAGCCAAATACTGAACCACTTGTTGAACTATATGAATCACCAACTGTAATGTTTCCTTGATTAGGAATTGCAACACTTGCATTGGTTACTTCAACAGATTGTTTGCCACCTAAAGCAATACCTAATTGTGCACCAGCATAAGGAGATAATTTGTCTGTTCCTTCAAAGTGCATTTCATAACCAGGAGTAAGCGCTAATCCAAAACCAGTTTTGTTGGTAATGTCTGCGCTGTTTGTACCATTTGATACGGAAGATTTTTCTGTGCCAGAAGCCATTCCAAAACGAATCCTTACGGCTGCATTGTCAGAAAGGAAATAACGTAAACGTAATTCAGCTGGCAATGAATAACTAAGGGCTGAAGATCCTGTTTGGAAATTCAAGTTAACCTCAGCTGTTTTGTTTCCGGCTGTTGGTTTTTGTGCGAAGGCAAAAGAACCTGCTAATGCGAACGCTGCTACAAGTAATGTTTTTTTCATAACAAATATTTTTATTTGGTAAATCAAATATAACCGAAAACAAGATTCAAAAATCAAGCACTTGCCATTAATTTAATTGTTGATTGTCGTATTAAATGGACTACATTTTTTACAATCTATTGTTTTACAGTTGTTTGCAAACTAATGCACAAAATAGGGTTGAAAACTAATTGGGGACTACCAAGCCTGGTTGCCAATTAATGGTACGAACCTAAATTGACTCAGCGTAATGTTTTCGATGCTGCCATCTGTCTTTTTAATGAGGGTATGCATGTTTTGCACCTTGCTATCACCCACAGGAATAATTAATATACCCCCAACTTTTAACTGTTGTAATAAACTTTCTGGAACTCTTGGCGCCCCAGCGGTTACTATTATTTTGTCGTAAGGACCATTGGCTTCATAGCCTTTAGAACCATCGCCTAAGATTAGCGCTGCTTCATATTGCATGGCTTTTAAAAGCTTACTGGTTTTATGGTATAATTTTTCTTGGCGTTCAATGCTGGTAAGTTCTGCGCCCATTTCAATTAGCACTGCAGCTTGGTAACCAGAACCTGTTCCAATTTCGAGGATTTTATCTCCTTTTTCAATATGAAGCAATTGTGTTTGAAAGGCAACTGTATAGGGCTGTGAAATGGTTTGACCCTCACCAATGGGAAATGCTTTGTCTAAATAGGCGTGCGACCTGAAGTCTTTATGAATAAATTGGTGACGGGGAATTCTATGAATGGCAGCAAGTACTTTTTCATCAATTATTCCCTTTTCTCTCAACTCGTTCACCAATTGTCTTCTGGCACCTTTGTCTTTATATGTATCCTGTTCAAGCATCAACTTGCAATTACTTATATTAATATTAGAATGTTGGTTCGAACCGATATTTACTTCTCAACAATTGAAATGATTTGTTTGAGATTATGTGCATTTTTAAAACATTTCCTTGATTTTGTTCATGTTTTAAAAACAATAAATTGAAGGGGTGTATATTTTTGATGATAAGCTTATAGGTGGGTGTTTAAATCTAATCGTCCGATGTCGCATTTATCTAATATGTGCCCAATACATTTGTATCGTAATTATACAAAACAGGAACATGATAAATATTGGCATAGTAGGCGCCAACGAAACCAGTAAGCGGCATATAGAGAAGCTAATTGAACTCAAAGAGTTCAAGCTGGTGGGTTTCTACGACCATGATCCTGTAAGCTCAAGTTTAATTCAGGAGAAGTATGACATTCCCAAATTCGAGAATTACCAAGAGCTCATATCAAAAGTAGATGCGGTAGATATTTTAACTCCTGTTGGTTCGCATTACCAATTTGCTTCAAGTGCTATTAGAAATTGTAGGCACGTATTTGTAAAGCAGGTATTGAGTGAAAATTTAGATGAAGCCAAAGAACTGAATCAATTAGCAGATGAGGCAAATATTCAATTGTATGTTTCGCACCACGAAAAATTTCATCCCAATTACCAAACCTTAAAGCGCTTATTAGACAATCCCTTTTATATTGAAAGCGCCCGTTTTGACGCCAATGTGCTTAATTACAGCCAAGAAAACATGGTTTTCGATTTGCTTTTAAATGAGCTTGAATTGATATTTTATATGGTAAAGGCAAAGGTGAAAAGAGTAAGAGCAACTGGCGCCTGCTTGCATCACCAGCATGTAGATTTTATAAATGCCCGCATTGAATTCGATAATGGTTGTGTATTAAACATGGTTTGCGGGAACTTTGAATCGGAACAGAAAAATGCTATTCGCTTTTTTCAAAAGAACAGAACCTATAACCTCAATTTAGATAACTTTAAAATATCTATGCTCAATTCCTCCATTCCTGCGCAGGCAGAGCATGAGCTGAATTTGGCAAAATCTAAAAATGTGTCGGATATGATTAAAAGAGAATTGTCGTTTTTTGCCAATTCTATCTCCAATCATTCCCTCAATTTAAGGACACATAACGACAATTTCCAGACCCTTGAAGTGGCCCACGAAATTATTGATAAATTAAATATCAATAAAAGATAATACTTTTGCTTTTCAATCGTTGATATTAACTGATGGCCAAAGGCATTTCCTTATTTCTGTTTTCAAGTTTATTACTGCTAATTTCTTCTTGTAAGCAAAAGGAGGTAATGATTCCATCTTATGTTTACCTTAATCCAGCCCAACTAATTACCAAAAGTGATGGTTCACAAGGATATCCTTCAGCCAAAACAGAAGATTTATATGTATTTTGCAATGGTGAAACGCGTGGTATAATTGCAGCCAATTCAACCATTCCACTCCAAAATACAGGCAAAACAAATATTAGAATTTCACCTGGTATTAAGTACAATGGGATGGCAGAACAACGCGCCATCTATCCTATGTTTAAATACTATGAAAAGGATTTTGATTTAAAAGCGGGTGTGGTGGATACCATTAAAACGGTTTTTAATTATGCTGAAAACGCAGTATTCCCGCTTATTGAAGACTTTGACGGTGCTGGAATCGCATTTGAATACAATCCTGCATTTAAACAAATAGGAGATACCATTGTTAAAGATAATTCCACTGGCGCATGGATGGCTGGAAAAAATTCAGGAAAAGTGCTCTTAAACAGCGGCCTTGCTGGTTCCTACTTGGAAGTATATAGTCGTGTTTTTAGCAACTGGCCAAGGTTTACCCCCTTTTATTTAGAAATGGATTACAAAGGAAATATTCCAATTACAGTTGGTTTATATGCCACAGATGTACAATTAACCACCTCAAGATTTGCCATGTTTATCCTTAATCCGAAATCGGGCTGGAACAAATTATATTTAGATTTAGAGCCCGAAATAAACAAGCGTGGTGCCAATATGCAATACCGTGTTTTCTTGAGTTTTAATAAAGGTGATGTGGTTAATCCCGAGGCTTGGGTGGATAATATTAAAGTAGTTTATCTTGATTAAGCGCAGGCTCATACATACCTTTTTCTTTGTTTTATTCGACGGAATTTCTGGCGGATTTAGCTGGTCATTGTTTTTTTTGTACCGCAAGTATTTTATAGAATCGGATAAGTTTGGGTATCAGATTCCAGTTGAACTCGACAAGAATTTTTACTTTGCATTACTTGCTATACCGCTTTATTGGATTGGCTTGTATTTTTTAGCAGGTCATTACAAAGATGTTTGGCGCAAATCGCGCATCAATGAAATTTCTAAGACCTTTACAGTTACTGTTGTTGGCGTAACACTTTTGTTTTTTGCTTTGTTATTGGATGATGAGGTTAGATCCTATCAATCTTATTACAAAAGCCTTTTAACACTGTTTGTACTTAATTTTGGCTTCACTATTTTCTTTAGGTTGCTTGGAGCTTCTCTCATTAAAACTGGTTTGCGCTCAAAAAAAATAGGCTTCAATACCATTGTGGTGGGCAATACTCAAAAATCACTTCAATTGGTTCAAGAATTGCTTAAAGTTGGTTCGACCCAAGGGAATATTTTTAAGGGTTTTGTATCTGTGAATGGCGATGCAGGTGACCATATTTTAAAGGATATTTTGCCCAATTTGGGACATTATAAAAGCTTGCCTGAACTCATTAAGCAGTATGAAGTGGAAGAGGTAATTATTGGCGTAGAAAGCTCCAAACATGCCGATATCAATAATGTAACCAATGTGTTGGAAGACCAACAAGTGGTGCTCAAAATCATTCCAGATTTGTACGACATGATGAGTGGGCAGGTACGCATGAACAATGTTATTGGCGCTGCCTTAATTGAAATTAACCACGATAGCATGCCGCAATGGCAAAAGATTGTAAAGCGCGTTTTAGATGTAGGTATTTCTGCTTTGTTTTTGCTCATTATGTTACCTGTATTTATTGGCATTGCCTTGGCAGTTAAAATGGGGTCGAAGGGGCCTATATTTTACAAGCAAATACGCATTGGATTCAAAGGAAAGCCCTTTCATATTTTCAAATTTAGAACTATGGTGCAAGATTCTGAGCTTTCTGGCCCCATGTTATCTAGCAAAAACGATGCACGCATTACGCCAGTTGGCAAGTGGTTAAGGAAGTATAGGTTTGATGAATTCCCACAGTTCTTTAATGTGGTTATTGGAGATATGAGCTTGGTTGGTCCAAGGCCAGAGCGCAAGTTCTTTATTGATCAAATTGTGGTAAAAGCACCTCATTACAAACATTTGCATAGGGTTAGGCCAGGAATTACCAGTTGGGGACAAGTTAAATTCGGTTATGCCGAGAACGTAGATGAAATGGTGGAACGCCTCAAATTCGACATTTTATACATTGAAAATCGTTCTATCGCGATAGACTTTAGAATACTGATTTACACAGTGTTAACTGTCATTCAAGGCAAGGGAAGATAGAAAATTCAATTATTTTCGAACCAAGCCATTGAATTTGAATGGAGAATTCCTATCTTTGCCATCCTTAAAATTAATTAAAAATGTTTGCAATAGTTGAAATTGCTGGCCAACAATTTAAAGTTGAAAAAGACCAAACGGTTTATGTGCACAGATTAGCACAACCAGAAGGCGCCAGCATTGAGCTCGAAAATGTGTTGTTAGTAAATGACAACGGTAGTATTAAAGTTGGTTTACCAACAGTAGCTGGTGCTAAAATTGGCGCCACTGTGATTACACACTTGAAAGGCGATAAAGTTATCGTGTTCAAGAAAAAACGCAGAAAAGGTTACAGAAAATTGAACGGTCACCGTCAATCTTTCACAAAAATTAAAATTGATTCTATTAACGCATAATTGTCAGGAGAAATAAGAAATGGCACACAAAAAAGGGGTCGGTAGTTCGAAAAATGGTCGCGAATCTCATAGTAAGCGTTTAGGCGTAAAATTATTTGGTGGACAAGTTGCTATTGCAGGTAACATTATTGTTCGTCAAAGAGGAACCAAACATCATCCAGGTGAAAACGTAGGTATTGGTAAAGACCATACTTTGTTCGCATTGGTAGATGGCAGAGTGGTATTCAAGAAGAAAGCAAATGATCGTTCATTTGTTTCAATTGAGCCAATTGCACAAGCATAATAGCATTCACAGCATTCATTAGACGCAGCAAAGCTGGGTTTAATCGGGGGATTAGCTCAGCTGGCTAGAGCGCTTGCATGGCATGCAAGAGGTCATCGGTTCGACTCCGTTATCCTCCACAGCTGAAAATAATTGAGAAGCCTTCAAAGCAATTTGAAGGCTTTTTTTATTTTAATGCTCAGCTGGCTAGAGTGCCCCGCAAGCCTGCGGGAAGGTCATCGGTTCGACTCCGTTATCCTCCACAGCTGAAAATAATTGAGAAGCCTTCAAAGAAATTTGGAGGCTTTTTTTATTTTAATGCTCAG
>CAIYNF010000120.1 GCA_903927505.1 uncultured Bacteroidota bacterium
AACTACTCCTTCAAATGCAAGTGTTGGTTTAAACAATAACAATACCATTCAAAACAACTTTATTGGTGCTGTTCAAAATGGTATTTACTTAAGAGGTGATGGTGTGGTTGCTAATATGGATAATGGAAATACAATCATTGGTAATACCATTGGTGGTACAATTGCTCCAAATACAACTGGAAATACCAACTATTTTGGTGGTGCCACAAATGCTGCAGGTATTTATATTCAATCTCAAACTGGTTCTACCATTTCTGGAAATACCATTTCTAACTCTTATAATGCTTTTGGAAGTCCTAGAGGTATTGAGTTGGCTACAATTCCAGTAACTGCTCCAGTTTTAAGTAGTTCATTAACTATTAATGGAAACATCATTCGCAATATTCAAACTACCGTTGCTGGTGGTGCTTATGGTATGTTTATCAACTTTGGTGCAGATAACAATAACGTAAATAGAGATATCACTATTTCTAATAACATGATTTCAGGAGTTTCTGCTCCTGGTTCTGCTGCTACTGGAACCAACTTTGGATTAAATCCATTTGGTATCTATTTAAACGCAACTGCTAATATTGGTTCAGGAAATACTTATGTAGGTGTAAGCATGTACTTCAACTCTATTAATATGGGTGCTGCAAGTGCATTAACAACTGCTAGTTCAATAAGCGCATGTTTGGGTATTCCAACCTTTATTAAATCAGGTGTGATTTCACAAAACAATATTTTCCAAAATCGTTTGGGAGGTACTGCAACAAGTTCTTATTCTTTAGGCGTTGCCTTTGGTGGTAATAACAACCCAATGTACATTAGTAATTTCAATAGCTATGCAGCTAGTTCTACTACAACTTCTGTAGCTGCAAACATGGCAAGTAATGTAAGTGTAACTCCTGCCTTATACAACCAATGGTTTGAAATTATGTCGTTCACTGGTCAAGATACCATGTCTATTACAGGTGGTCTAGCTCCATTTGCTGGTGACAATAACTTGTTTATTCCTTCTTCTTCTGTAACTAATTTATACCAAGCTGGTAAAACCGTAAATGTCATTACAACAGATATTAACGGAGATCCTAGAAACACCTTTATGCCAACCATTGGTGCGCATGAATTTGCTGGTTCTTATTTAGATAATATCTCTCCAAGAATTTTCAATGTTACTGATCCAACTGGTTGCCAATCTGGTACCATCAGCTTGAACTTTAATATTTATGACAAGCAATTGGTTGGTGATACCTTGTATTATAAAATAAATGGTGGTACAGTTCAAAGCACGCAAGCAGTGCTTACTGGAACTTCATTCCGCAGATATAATATTCCTTCGCAACCTAGCGGAACTTTAATTGAGTACCGTTTAGCTGCAATTGATTTTATTACTCCTCCAAATACTGGATACTATCCTACAAATAAACCTTGGGATACTTTAAGCACTGGTATTGTAAACTTCCCTTATACCAATGGTTTTGAGGGTGTAAACAATCCAGCTTGGTCTTCACAAAGTTTATCTGGTGGTGCGCAGTGGGAAATTGGTACAATGGGTTCTAGTACCAATCCACCTCAAGGAGCTTATGCGGGTGTAAAATCTGCTATTTTCCGTTCATCTAACTATTCAACCATTGGATCATCTGCTCGTTTGGTTTCTCCTTGTCTAGATTTCTCTAATTTATCTAGCCCAACTTTACGTTTCTATATTTCTCAAAACAGTGATTTGCCAGCTAAGCGTGATTCAATTCAAGTGAAAGTTTCTTTTGGTGGAAATATTTGGTCAAATGCACTTCGCACAGTTGAGCGCGTAAACACCGACTTCCCACTACCAGGTTATAAAATGGTTGAAGTTTGTTTAGGTGCATTTAAAACCAGTGGCTTGCGTTTATCAATTGAAGCATTTGGCGCTGGTACAGGACAAAACATGCAAGTAGATAACATCACCATTTATGATGATGTTCAAGCCCAAACTTTCTCTCCAAAAATCTTTAACCAATGTTATAAAGATTCAGTTAAAATTAGTATTTCTAATCCTGATGCACGTTTCAATTACCGTGTAGTTAATTTGGCAAATGGTCAAACACTTGCTAGCAAACAAGGTGATGGAAATAGCATGTTTGTTGGATTCACAGCTCCAAGTGTAGATACCTTGCGTTATTTTGTAGTAGCTTCAAACACTACTTCTCAAGCAATTAACACTGGTTTTGGTGGTGGTTTCATTACTTGTAGCAATACAATGCCTGATACTTTAATGGCTTATGTAAATAGGTTCTATAATGGTCCATTTGTTACTGCAGGTTTACCATTCAGTGGTTCTTACAATATTGGTGATGGAAATAATCCTGATGGTGCTAAAATTGGTGATACCATTACCTACAAGTTTGTAACGCCTTCCTTCTATACAAATGCCGATTATGGTACACTTTGGTCAATTCCAACAGTTGCGGCATACGCCCAAGCTAGTGGAAATCCATTTACCAACTTCACATTTGTAGCTCCTAGTGTGTCTGGTCCTGGTTATATCAGGTTATATGCACCAGCAAACATGTTGGATAGCAATATTGTATTTAGCTTTAAATACAGAATTTTAGCTTCTGGTTGTGATAGCGTATTCTCTAGAGTATTGCGTGTTGCTAATCCTCCTATTGCAAACTATAGCTACACACCTCCTTCAACTAACTTGTGTGCTACAAACAATATTAACTTTAATGCAACCAGTTCAACTAAACCAGCAAACAACTTCCCATTCACTTATACCTGGTTATTTGGTGATGGTACATTTGCTTTCGTTGAAAATCCTATAAAGGTTTACAATAACCCAGGTACCTATACTGTTAGATTTATTTTAACAGACAGATACGGTTTGAGCTCAGAGAAAAATGAAGTAGTAACTATTCTTCCTTCTCCAACTACTAATTTCTCTACAAACGTACCTTGTGCTTCAGATTCAACTGTATTCACTCCAGTAACACAACCTGCGGGTTCTGTATTCTTGTGGACAATGCCAAATAACAGTACCCAAACGCGTCAAAATGCGAAATATAATTTTGCTAAGTTTGATACCGCTTATAACGTTACATTGAAAATTACCAATACAAGCGGCTGTTTCAGTACTATTACCAAATCAATTTATGTTTTTGCCAAACCTACTGCAAACTTTACAACTGCTCCTCATTGTTTAAGTAGCAATGTGCCTATTACCAATACAAGTAGTATTCCTGTAGGTATTATGGGTTACAATTGGAGTTGGGGTAATGGCCAAACCAGTTTAAGTGCAACTCCTAGCTATAAATATCCTGTAAGTGGAACTTTCACCGCTGTATTAAAAGTTAGCTCTGCATTTGGTTGTCAAGATTCAATGGTAAAAACAGTTACTATCTACGATAGACCATTTGCTGGCTTTAATGTTGCAAATCCTTGCGTAGGTGAAAACGATGTTACTGTATTTAACAATACAACTACTTTTGCTGGTGGTGCTCAAAATGTAAACTACAACTGGAACTTTGGAGATTTGAAAGGATCAAACGTTCAAACTCCTTCAAACATGTACCAAGGTCCTGGAACATACACAGTAAATATGTTGGCAGTAGATAAGTTAAACGGTTGCCGTGATTCAATCACCAAAAACGTTAGCATCTTCTACAAACCAATTGCTCAGTTTGCAGTTTCTCCAGAAACAGGTGTTTGTGTGAACAATGCTTTACAAGTAATCAATAGCTCATATACAATAGACCAATCTGGTTTCAATTGTAATTGGACATGGGGTGATGGTAAAACAGATTCAATCTGTGCTGTGGGTAACCATATCTATGCTAACCATGGTGCAGTAACCATTAGCTTAATTGTTAGAACCGCAAATGGATGTTCGGATACTGCTACCAAAGCCTTTACAGTATTAGATCCTCCAGTACTTGATATAGCTGTAAAAGATACAGATGTAACCAGCTATCCAAATGGCCGTAACAGAAAACTATTATCTGCAAGTATTCCTGATGCAGAATCATGGACTTGGAATATGGGAGATGCTGGTAACTCTAGCCGTTCTGGTAAAGACATCGACTTTGTATTCCCAACTAAGGGTACCTATACAGTTAAATGTACTGTGAAAGACCTAAACGGTTGTATAGTTGTAAAAACAGTTGATGTGGTTATTAGTGCAAGTGTAGGTTTGCAAAATGCCTTAGCTGCCAGCTACGACTTAAACGCTTATCCAAATCCTTTTGGAAACAACACCAACTTGAGCTTTGAATTGCCTAAGGCGTCAACAGTGAAAGTAAGTGTAATGGATATGTTGGGTAGAACAATCAAAACTATTGACATGGGAACAGTTCAAGCAGGAAAACATAGCCAAGCTTTAGAGGAGTTCGGTGCTGCTGGTTCATACCTTATCAGAGTAGAAATTGATGGTGTTGCAGTTTACAAATCAGTTGTAAAGCAATAATCTAAAAGATCTCATAAACAAAAAGAGCTGCCTAAATGGCGGCTCTTTTTGTTTCAAGGCGTATTGATTTTCCAATTTTATTTTTTAGCTATGGGTTGATTTACCTATTGCAACTTTGTCTAAGGCTATGCCTAAGTGTTATTGCTATATGGAAATACATTTCCAAAGCGCTTGAATGTATTCTTTTAAGCAGTTTACAATCAATTGTAATGCATTTCGGTTCGAACCAAGCTTTGCTTGTATGAGTTGATTCCTAGGAAAATGAAAAGGTTGCCCTATGTAAGATTGAATGCTTTTTTATAAATGCTATTTAAGAAGCTCTGAAGCGCGTTCCATTTCAGTAGTTGCATCTCCGCTGCCAAAGTACAAAAAGACGCCTACGGCTATAAAAATGATGCCTACAAGGATGTTTAGGCGATGAATGAAAAGGTTACTTAGGTAGGTTTTAATTTTATGGGAGAAAAAGCAAACGGCCAATTGCGCCAAAAAGGTAGCCACCATCACTGAGCCAAAGTATAAAAACAAATCTGCAAAATTGTAATTAAGGGTTGATTCCAAATAAATGGTAATTCCCAACCAGGTAATTAAAATGATAGGATTGATTACATTTAAAAGAAAACCCTTACTGATATAATAAAATGGTTTTTTACCCGCTTGTGCATTTGGGTCGATCACCTTACTGCTTTTTAAAATACTAATTAAGCCCATAATAATAAACCCAATCATGGCGGCAGCCTTAATTGCTTGAGAATATTTTGGCAACTCATCTTTTACAAAAGAGGTGGCAAAAACAGCCATGCCAATAAATAAAACATCGCCAAGCATGGCGCCTAGCGCAATAAACAAGCCTTTGCGGTAGCCATTATTTATACTCGTTTGAATTAATGCAAAAAATCCTGCACCAAAAGAAATGGTTAAAAACAGTCCTGTTAAGGCACCTTGAATTATAATATTGATAATAGACATCTCCTGCAAATTAAACGAATGTATCTTGATTGTCCTAAATGCTTTGTAAGACTATTTTGTTAATGTTCCGTTAATTAGCCAATTACCTGTTCTTTTTTAGGTAGAAGTTGATAGTTTTGTTTCTATGATTACCCGCAGAACCTTTAGACTTTTTATTGTTTTAGCCGCATTGTCGTTTCTTGGGGTATTTCTTACACAAGTAATTTGGGTTAGAAAAGCCTACTCGCAAAAAAAGGAGGAATTTAACAGGCAACTTACCCTTTCCATGCAAGAAGTGGTAAGGGATGTATTAAAATACAATAATACCAAAACAATTCCACCCAATCCTGTTAGCCAACTTACCGAAAACTATTATGCTGTAATGGTAAATGATAAAATTGATCCTGCTGTTCTAGATCATTTTATAAAAGTTGAATTGTTGCGTTTTCATATTCATGAAGCTTATGCTTATAGCATTTATGATTGTTCCAATAAGCAATTGGTTTATGGTGGCTATTACAAAGAAAATCTAAAAGATGAAGCCACAAATACCTATAAATTTCCTCCCTTTAAATTTGATAATTATTACTTCACAATCTATTTTCCAAATATTCAATTAGGGCTCTTTTCTGATATGGGCTTGTGGATTTACCTGAGCTTTTTAGTATTACTTGTTTTGGTTTTCTTTACCTATAGTTTCTTTGTAATTACCCGTCAGAAAAGGCTTTCAGAGGTGCAGCGTGATTTCATAAACAACATGGCGCATGAAATTAGAACTCCTCTTACTACCATTGGCTTATCTGTTAATGGCATTGAAAATAATTTGCAAACCCATCCAGAAAAAGTTGTGGTGTACGCAGAAATAATTAAAGAGGAAGCACATAAATTAAAACTGCAATTGGAAAAGGTTTTGGATAGCAAAGATGGTGTAAAGCTTAATAAGTCTTTGGTTCGACCCGACACTTTGATATTGGCTTGTTGTGAAAAAATAAAATTGATCAATGGACTTTCAGATGCACAATTTAAAGTGGCCCTTACTGGTGGCGAAAAAGAATTGTTTATAGATGCTTTTCATTTCTCTCAAGTTTGCTCAAACCTATTGGACAATGCCATAAAATATAGTCCTGGCGAGAAAAATATAACTGTGCGCAGTGAAATAATTGGTAATAAATTTTCGTTAAGTATAGAAGACAAAGGAATTGGAATTACGGCTAAATTACACAAACGTATTTTCGACCAATTTTACCGGGTTCCCTACGGCAATATTCATCAAGTAAAGGGTTTTGGAATAGGTTTGCATTATGTAAAACAAATTATCAAAGCGCACAAAGGCAAGATTTTGGTTGAAAGCGAGCTGAATAAAGGAAGTAAATTTACAGTAGTTTTATTTTTAGAAAAGTAGCATGGATAAAATACATATCATATTGGCAGAGGATGATCCGCATTTGGGATTTCTTATCAAAGAAGGATTAGAAGGGGAGGGCTTTGTTGTTTCTTGGTTCAACAACGGACAAGAAGCACTTTCAAATTTTACCAAGGCAAACTTTCAAATTTGTTTGTTCGATGTAATGATGCCGCAAATGGATGGTTTTACCCTAGCTCTTGAAATAAGAAAAATTGATGCGCATGTGCCCATTATTTTCTTAACCGCAAAAGGCTTAATGGAGGATAAAATTGAAGGCTTTCGTGCTGGTGCCGATGATTATTTAGTGAAGCCTTTTTCTATGGAAGAATTGTTGTTAAGGATGCGTGTATTTTTAAATAGAAACAGAAAAACTACACCAAGCCTTGGTCAACAGCAACAACAGCCAATTGGCAAGTATTTATTTCATCCAATTAATTTTGAATTGCAGCTTGGCGCTACAATTATTAAATTAACAAAAAAGGAAGGGGCCTTGCTGGCCATGCTTTTGCAGGAACCTGGTATGCTCATCAAGCGTGAAGTTTTATTGGCTAAAATATGGGGCAACGACGATTATTTTGCTGGTCGCAGCATGGATGTTTATATCAGTAAGCTTAGAAAATATTTAAAAGACGATCCATCCATTGAATTAATTAATCACCATGGAATGGGATTTATGATTCAAGTAAAAACGGCATAAAAAAAGGCTGCAAATTATTATTTGCAGCCTTTTTTGTGAAAGAGATATTCTTATAAGTTTCCAACCATATTGGCAGGTACAACCCACTCGTCAAATTGTTCGCTGGTTAACAAGCCCAATTCAACGGCAGCTTCTCTCAATGTTTTGTTTTCTTTATGTGCTTTTTTAGCAATTTTAGCTGCGTTTTCGTAGCCAATATGTGTATTTAATGCAGTAACCAACATCAATGAGTTTTCTAGATGGCGCTTAATGGTTTCGTTATTGGCAACTATACCTATTGCACAATTATTGTTAAATGATACACATGCATCTCCAATTAAACGTGCACTTTGTAAAACATTTGCAGCCATTAAAGGCTTAAATACATTTAATTCAAAATGGCCATTGCTACCACCAATTGAAACGGCTACATCATTGCCTATAACTTGTGCCGCCACCATTGTTATTGCTTCTGGTTGGGTAGGATTTACTTTACCTGGCATAATAGAAGAACCTGGTTCATTATCTGGAATTACAATTTCTCCAATGCCACTTCTTGGTCCTGATGAAAGCATGCGAATATCATTGGCAATTTTCATTAAACTCACTGCAACACGTTTAAGCGCGCCGCTCATTTCTACCATGGCATCATGCGCTGCCAAAGCTTCAAATTTATTAGGCGCAGTTACAAAAGGCAAGCCAGTAAATTCAGCAATTTTCTTAGCAACCAATACATCATAACCTTTTGGAGCATTTAAGCCAGTACCTACTGCAGTGCCGCCTAAAGCCAATTCGGAAACCATTTCTAATGCATTTCTTAAGGCACGCATGCCATTGTCTAATTGTTGCACATACGCGCTAAATGCTTGTCCCAATGTTAATGGTGTAGCATCCATAAAATGGGTTCTACCAGTTTTAACTATATGCTTAAACTCTTCTACTTTTTTTGCCAAAGTATCTCTCAAAAGTTGGATGCCTGGAAGCGTAGTTTCTGCAACCATTTTATAGGTTGCAATATGCATGGCAGTAGGGTAGGTATCGTTGCTCGATTGCGATTTATTTACATCATCATTTGGATGCAATATTTTTTTCTCATCGCTTAAATTACCACCACTAACAACATGCGCGCGGTAGGCTACTACCTCGTTAACATTCATATTGCTTTGTGTGCCCGAACCGGTTTGCCAAATTACCAAAGGAAATTCTGCATCCAGCGCGCCAGTTAAAATTTCATCGCAAACTTTACTTATAAGTTCACATTTATCTGCAGCTAATACACCTAAATCCATATTGGCATGTGCAGCAGCTTTTTTTAGGTAAGCAAATGCATGTATAATTTCTTTTGGCATGCTTGCTTCAGGACCAATTTTAAAATTGTTTCTGGAACGCTCCGTTTGTGCTCCCCAATATTTTTCTGCGGGCACCTTCACTTCACCCATGGTGTCGTGTTCAATTCTGTATGACATAATATTGACTATTTTGAGAGGCAAAAATACTATTTTCTGCTTGTGGTCAAGCATCAAATTAGCTGATTTTACGCAGCAGCTAAATATTTAATTTTACAATGGCTTTTGCTTCGAACCAATTCCCTGTAAAGTGCAAATAATGAGTTTATTAATAAGGGAATGCTGCCTAATCTTCTATTTCTCCAATTTCACCTTCTGGCATTTGGCTGGCTTGGCCTGCATAGTAATTCTTGGTAAAATTGCACCAAACGCAGGTGTCTTTGCCACAGCCTTCGGTAAATTCCTTTTTCATTATTTTGGCATGCACGGTTTTAATTTGCATTTCCACCACTTTTAAATCATCGGGTATAATGTTAACGCGCTCTTTATGGAATTGTTGAATTTTTCTTCCTCCCTCGCCCACTTCTGCTATAGGTTCAATAAAGTCAAACTCGGCACTTTTCATTTCCCATTTTTTGGTAGCATCATAATCCATTAGGAGCTTATAAAACACAGCTTGGCGCCAGTAATCGCCTCCATGTATGTCTTCAAATTTTGGTTCTTTCCCTTCTGCTATTGCCTTTTCTGCTGCTTCCGGATTAGGTCTTTTAAATTTATCTTTGGCCTTTACAAATGAACCTGTTTTGTAATCTACTACATTTACAAAATTGCCATCAAATTCCATTTTGTCAATTTTTCCATTGAGCGGTATATTCTGAACCATTACATTTTTGTATGATCTCTCTACACTGGTTACTTTGTTCCATTGCGAAATATATTCCTTGTAATACAAGGGTAAAATCTCTTCCCCATATTCTAGCCTGCGTTTGTAATCGGCCTCGGTAAAACTGTCTTGGTGGCGTTTCATAAACCATTTAAAATCATTTAGCAGCATGTCTATGTTTCCAAATTGTTTCTCAGTTTCTGCATTCATCTTTTTAAACAATTGCTCCAAGGCAAAATGCACGGCTGATCCAAATGTCATGTTGCCATTTTTGGGTGATGGCACTTTAATGAAATTGTTAAAGTAAAAGGTTACAGGGCATTTAAGGTAGTTGTTTAAATGGGTTACACTCAATGAATATTTTTCGAGCAAACTGTCTGTAAAGGCATTGTCAATAAGGGTACTTGGAATTGTTGCCGCTACTTCTTTTTGCATATTGGTAAAGGTAAAGGCCATTAAATCTTCTTCTGTGGCGCGTTCTACCTTGGTTTCTATTTCTTTGTCTTCGGTAATTTCTGCAATAAATTTACTTTGTTCTAAAAGCTTTTGGTTAAGGTCTTGTTCAGAATAACTCATTTGCAAATGACTTTTAGCACGTGTCATGGCTACATAAAATAGTCTCCTGGTTTCTTCGGTCTCGTCACCTTGAATATCAAATAAATTATCTGGTAATTTAAAGCCATTATTTCTATTAGCGGTATCCCAAGATTTACTGTTACAGCCAATGATATACACGTAATTAAATTCCAATCCTTTAGAAGAATGTGTAGTTATAAAATTCACACCATTTTCGCTGTACAATATTTTTTCGGCAGCCAATTCAATGGTATATTCTTGCATTAACAGAATGGTTTCTGTTAATGTTTTTAAAGTATGTTTAGGGTTTTTAGCGCATTCAGATTTAATGAAATTAAAAAAGGTGCTTAGCATTTCCATGTACCAAGTTTTTTCTTCATGTACAATGGCTGTAGCCAATAAACCACAGTCGCGCAAAATTTGGTGCACGGTTTCTTGTGGTGTTTGGTTCAAGCAAGATTTTATTAAACTCTCTAGGGTAAGGCTAAAGTGCAATAATGCCGCACCTTGTATCTGTTGTTCAAATAAATCGCTTTGTTTTTTATGGGCTAATTTGCTCAATTCTTCACGCCAACTGGTATTGCGTTCATTGAAATTTTTGCTGGCAATGCCTACAGACATGCGTGCAATTTCTAAGGTAGGAATATTAAATTCTTGGAAGTGTAAAATTTCAAACAAATAGGGCTCACCTGTAAACGCTTTTTCTGTTTCAGCGGCCAAAAACTGCATTACCTTTATAAGCTTTTTTATAATTGGTTCGTAAAGAATATTCACGCGTTTACGTGTATTTACTTCAATGTTTTTTGATTTCAAATAGGCAATCATATCCTCTGCCTGGTGATGGTTTCTATAGAGAATAGCTATTTCGTTTAAAGGTATATTTTGCGCATTTAGTGCCTCAATTTCTTTGGTAATTAAAACGGCTTCGTGCAATGGGTTGAAATAGGATACTACTATTGGTTTATTTGTTTGCGCCAATCTTTCTGTATTTCTGGCATACAATGTTTTCTCAGAAAAAACACGTTGTTCATTGCGTGAAATTAATTTACCTGCTGCATCTAAAATGGCTTGTGTAGAGCGGTAATTATCTTCCAACTTCACCATTTTCATGTAGCCTTGGTATTTAGAAATAAAATGGTTGATATTTTCAATACTTGCCCCTTGAAAACGGAATATAGATTGATCGTCGTCGCCCACCGCAAATACATTTGGCACATCCCAATAACTGAGTAGTAATTGCAATAAATCATTTTGAGAACCACTGGTGTCTTGGAATTCATCTACCAATATGTATTGAAACTTTTCTTGGTAATCAAAGAGGAGTGTTTCATTTTCTCTGAATGCTTTTATCACCCAAAGAATCATATCTGCAAAATCGTAGCGGTTATTTTCACGCAACATTTTTTGGTAAGGTTCAAACAAGGCAATACCCGCTTTGAGGAGTTCCATTTTCTTTAACTCTTCATTCAGTGCATCTTTTTTGAGATCACCTTTAACATAGCTCACCCCATTTTTAGTAGTGGCGCGTTTGTATAAAAACTCTTCCCTATTGGGCAGGTCGGCGCAATAGGCATCCGTTTTGTCTGTTAAAAAATCAGGAGTCCAATCCTCTTTTTTCATTAATTCAAAGAGGCCTTTCAATCTAAAGATTTCATAGTAGGCATCACCTGTATAGCGTTTCAAAGGATGGTTCTTTGGAAGAGAATCTACTAATTCACGTAGGAGTTGTTTGGTTTCTAAATCACTTATTGGATCAAGATTTCTAAAGCCAAAAATATCTAGATTTTCTTGAATAACTTTATTACAAAAACCGTGGAAGGTTGAGATTTGAACATTGTAAGATGCTGGTCCAATAAACTCTTGCAGGCGCTTGCGCATGGCAATGGCTCCGGCATCAGTATAGGTAAGGCATAAAATATTTTGGGGGTTGGCATCTGTTTCAATTAGGATGCGGGCAATTCTAGCGGCTAGAATTTGGGTTTTCCCGGTTCCTGGTCCTGCAATTACCATTACAGGTCCATCAATATGTTGAACGGCAGATTTTTGTTGTTCGTTGAGGTTGTTAAAAACCGCCTCAAATTTTTCTTTGTTAAATAAGACTGGCATTTACCTAATATAGTTAAAAAAACTGAAAAAAGCAAGAGAAATTTTTGTCTTTTTGGCTCTTTCTAGCAAATTCGCCACCTTGCGGGAAAGGATTTTTATTGCTTCACCAACATCACTACTGCGTAGGCAACAATGCCTTCTTCTCTGCCAATAAATCCTAATTTTTCGTTGGTGGTTGCCTTAATAGAAATCTCGTCAATGCTTACTTTGCAAATTTCTGCGATACAAGCTCTCATGGCTTGTGCATAGGGCATAATTTTTGGTTTTTCGCAAACCACAGTGCTGTCTAAATTGCTAATTTTATAGCCTTTTTCTGCGGCCAATGAAATACATTTTGCCAAAATAAGTTTGCTGTCTATTCCTTTGTTATCGCTGCTTGTATCTGGAAAGTGAATGCCAATATCTCCCAAGGCCAATGCACCTAAAATGGCATCAGCTATGGCGTGCAGCAATACGTCTGCATCACTGTGGCCTAAAATTCCTTTGTCAGCAGGAATTTGTATTCCGCCTAAAATGAAATCTCTTTCCTCAGAAAGTTGGTGAACATCAAATCCAAATCCTACGCGCATTATTCTGTTACTGGGGCTTTGTCTTCTTCTTTGTTTTGCGTAACAAATGCATCAAAGTCGAAAAGAAGGGTGAAACGTAAAGTTTTTTCTAATGGATTTCTTTGGTCAATTGGAACCAAATAAGATAGATCAATACCAAATACATTGAAACGGAAACCCGCGCCAAAGGTCATGAATTTTCTGTTTCCTTTGTATGGACTTTCATGAAAATATCCCGCGCGTAATGCAAATTGCTTGTCGTACCAGTATTCTAAACCCGTTGAAATATTAATCTCTTGCAATTCTTCTTTTAATCCACCTGGTGCATCGTAAAAAGATTGTATCATTCCTTGAATGGGCGGTACATCTGGGTTCATTCCCTCTGTTATTACCCTTTGGCCACTTGGTGTGATAGAATCATAGCCTGCAATTGTTTGCAGGTATTTAGGGTTGGTAGGAACCAATAATTTGTTAAAGTCTAAAGCCACTGCAATGGTATTGTATTTGTCAATTTCCATTTGGGCATAACCACCAATTCTTAGGTTAATTGGAATAAAGTTTTGGTATTGCTGACTGGTATAAGAAATTTTTGAACCAATATTGGTAATGGCACCACCTAAAGAATAGTTTACATTGTACTTTTTACCTTCTAATTTGATTTTGGTTTTGTTGGTATAGTAAGAAGTAATATCACCTGCAAAAGCGTTGCCCGCGCTTACTGGGTTCGGACCTTGGTTAAACGCCCCGGCCAAATCACTGCGAATGTAACGGAAGGCAATACCTACCGAGAAGTGGTCCGATAATTTGGAGGCATATCCAACATCTACAGCTAATTCATTGGGGTTGTAATTACCGGTGCTGTTACCAAAATTATCTGTAAAATTAATTTGACCCAAAGAGAAATATCTCAAGGATGCAGCAATAGCAGAACGGTCGTTGATTTTACCATAACCACTCATATAGGCCAAATTGATATCTGGAACCAAGCTCTTTAACCAGGGCGTATAGCTCAGTGAAACCGCACCTTGTTTTTCGTTAAATACTATTTTAGAAACATTCCAATGCATGGCGTTTACATCATTTGGCATAGCCACACCCACGTCTCCCATACCGCCACCTCTGGCTTCTGGTGTAATCATTAGAAAAGGAACTGCGGTGGAAATGGTATTTCTACCATCTAATTGCGAATTGCTACCTGCAATTTGCGCCATGGAAAACTGGCTACTCAAAATGCCCAGTAAAAGTAAAGGAAGGAAGGTCTTGTTGTTTCTCATTATAGGTCGCTGCACAAAAATAAATTCTTGCTCAATTTTAGGAATTAATTTAAGATTACCAATTTTTCTGTTTTTTCTATTGTTTTTTGTCCTGGCACCAGCACTTTACATTTATAAATATAAACGCCATTTGCCAGTTTATCGCCATAGTCGTCTTTGCCATCCCATTGCAATTGGTCGAAATGTGTTCCTTGCAGCATTACCTGCGTTTGGAGTGTTTTTACCAATTTGCCATTTACCGTAAAAATTTGAATCATCACCTTCATATCCGCTCCACTTAAATTGTGGTCGAAATGAAATGTTGTGAAATTGTTAAATGGGTTTGGATAATTTAACAAATGACTCAGACTGGGTTTGTCGGATGATTTTACCTCAAAATCCAACGTAGCTTCCGACATATTATTGTATACATCGTAGGCTTTGAATTTAATTTGGTGTTTGCCAGCGGGTAAATTTGAAATTTGGTGGAACACTTCGCCACTTTGGTAGGTATTGAGTGTGGCCTGGTAGAAATCGTTTACAATTACCGCTTGTGTTTGGTTGTTGTCTATAACATACAATAAATCTCTTCCAATGCCCCTTCCGGTGGTATTGATTCCATTTTCATCGTAGAGTTTGGCAATGAGTTTAGGACTTTCATAAGTAATACCGCCATTGATAAACTTTTCATCGTTTAAAAACAATTTAATTTCTGGCCCTTTTTGATCTGCAGAAGAACTGTCGCCGGTTCCACCAATAAATATTTGATTGTTAAAGCCGTTTGCATCAGTTAAATCGTTATTCACATAATAGCTTATTTTGCCAAAGCCATATTCGTAAGAAATATCTTTTGGCACTACAAAACTGAAATTAAAGTTTCCGTTTACCACACTTGCTTTCCCTCTATACAATACATTGTTCTGCATTACAAAAGGCATAGGAGTGCTGGCGGGCGGGTTATTGCCTAAGGTAGAATAGCTTGCAAATTTATCATATACAACAGGGTAAATGGTGCCGCTAAAATCATTCAATTTTACGCCTTGCTTGTTGCTTACAATGCCACTTATTTCAAATTTTCTCAAGGCCTTTAGCGTGTCATTAAAAACGGCCAAGTCTTTGCCATTTATCTGTGTAGTTTTTACTTCATAATTGGCGTAAGCCAGCGTTAAAAAGGGATCGCCAAGCAAGGTAAAATTTCTAGTATTTGGATCGTTGTAATCATTTTTTGTATTTCTAACAATATCGCCTAAACGGGGTGGGTTCAATTGGGAGATAGAATCGAAACCAATATTGTCGTAGAACTTACTATTGAGGGTGGCATTCTGACTAGAAAAAACTAAGCGAACAGTTGTAAACAAGCCAATTGCACCGCCAATTGGGTTTAATAAAGTAAGCTCCCCAGCGCTAAACCTAGCGGGGTCGTCAAATCTGCTAAATTCACAAGTGGCTGTCATCAATAGGGGGAATTTTACACCATTTTCTTTTAAGCCATTGCTCCATTTGTTGATGTCGTCTATTCCCAAAACGCGCTCTGCAGTAAGGCCTACTTCGCCACCATGACCAGTATAGTTAAAAACCAAACAACCGCTTTGGATAGCGTTATTAAATGCTTTTTGTGCTTCAGGAAAACGAGCGCCACCTGCAGTGCTTTCTTTTTTATAGGCATCTATAAAAATCTTTTCTACATTATATTTAGGGTAGTTTGTTAAAATACCATTTGCTAAATTATTAGATTGGTCTTGGTGTTGGTTATTGTCTTCATCATCTGCAGTAAAAACCAATTTGTTGCGCCAAGCACCAAAGGCCGAAGTGGAAGTATAGGAAATGATTTTATCTACCAATTGCGCTGCTTCGGTTTCGTTTGTTACGGGCAACCTGCCAATACCAATATCCAATAATTCTCCGGTATTTCCTCCATTATCCCAATTGCCTTCATCATCATCTAATAGGCCAATAAAATCGTCGCTGCAATAGCTGCTAGTTGGTGCAAAAGATTCATTGCTTTCAAAAGTTAAAATGAAATTGGTATTGGGTTTTTTCCTAAATTTATAATCGTAAGAAGCTCTGCCAAAAAGTGCCGCATATCTTGGCGCTTCGGATGGCGTTAGTGCTTTGTCGTGAAACATTTTTAAGAAATCTCTAACGGCACATAAATCTGGAGCGCCACCAGAAAATTCGTTATAAATATCTTGCACATTTACCACTTCAATTTTTAAATTGTCTTTTGTTCTGTGGTGATCTGCTAAGCGCTTTGCTTCGCTTAAAAAGTTAGGATGACTAATAATAAAACCATCTGGGGCAACAAGGGCGTGCAAATTTTGATTGGCAATTCTTCCAGCATTGAGCACTTGAAAATAATTACTGCCATCAAAGGCTGCATAGGTTTTTAGGCTGTCTGTTGCTTGGGTAAATGTATATGTGTTTGCGGCAAAACTACCATCAACAATAACGGGTTCTGTAGGTATACTTACATCCAAAACCGTTAAGCTTCGGTTCGAACCAATTTGGTATTTGCTACTATTTCCGGCACCTAAATTACTTGCATCTTTAAATACAAAATTACCATTGGTAATGCGCAATTCTGCTTTTGCTTGTATTTCAAAAAAATCGAGCCAACCTATACTGCCACTAGAAGGTTTGTTGTAGGCGTAATTGATAGTAAAATTTGGGCTGCTGCTGGTAAATGTTGTTTGGTTAATTACCAATCCGCAGGTATAGGCATCTTCAAAATCTGGCAAAACTTTGTTGCAACTTTGAGTAAGTATTGGATTGCCGTTTACTTGGATGCTAAATAGGCTTGGGGTAAATGATCTTGCTGTAACAGATGATCTCAAACTAATGGGTTCGGAACTAATTAAATAAGGCACACTTACATTGAAACTTTGTTGTGTAATTCTATCAAACTCTTCGCCTAGCCATACCTTGCCAGATTTAATAAGATTGGTTCTTTCATTGTTATATACACTTAAAAAAGTGTAGGTATTAACTGTTGCATTTTCACTTGTAAGTGAGTTAACTTTTTGAATTCTTTTTCCAGGTGTGTTTCCAACTGTAAGAAAGTAATAGGTAGTATCGCAATAGAAGTTTGAAACGAATGCATATGTTTTGCTCGTTTCGTTGTATAACCATTGGTTTATTTGCGATTCACCATAGAAACTGATAAAATCACCTGGGTTAAATTTTCCATCCAATTCGCCTTGTAGGAGAATTGGAATTTCTTTTAAATCGTCTATTCGTTTAACGCTGTTAGCTTGTGGTAACATACCAGCGCCCCTTCCAAATAGCTTGATATTTCTTGGGTCTACTACATCTGGGTTAAAGCCAAGACTTCTAAAGTTGGCATAATCAATTCTGTAAATTCCATTTTGTGTGGTGCCAATTTTTACCCAATCACCGCTTGCTAAAACTGAATTAGCTGCATAGTTATTTTTTTTCTTTGTATTTGTTAAGGAGCTATTTTTTGTGGTATATTGGACAGTAAACTGCGCTAATTTTTTGATGCTGCTTCCCTCTTTTTTTAGGGGAATAAATTTTAACAAGAGAAATCGTTGGCCTCTTTCACTTGAGATAGAATAATTGAAATCATAAGAATCAGTTAACAAGGAAGCATTTAGTGAATTTGACAAAAAAGCAACACTTTCTTGGGTCGGTTCGAACCGAATTTCTGAAATTTGGGCATTCCCAATAAATATTTTTTCA
The DNA here is from genome assembly GCA_903927505.1 of uncultured Bacteroidota bacterium. Classification (GTDB taxonomy): domain Bacteria; phylum Bacteroidota; class Bacteroidia; order UKL13-3; family UKL13-3; genus B1. Next base: position 17,801 of record CAIYNF010000120.1, read on the forward strand.
GTGTAAAAAGGTAAATTTCCTTGAAGAGGGTCTATCATTTCACCCAAAAAATGAGGGTCATTTCCAAGTGTAGGGTTCCATTGAAGCACCCTTGTTAAAACTGTATTTTGTGCTGTAGCGCTCTCAAATACAGCAAAATACGCAATTGCGCATAGCAGAACCAGTCTAAAATTTTTTCTTAATTTTTCCAAAAATTGCATGGTTTATGACAAAATACTTATAATTGAAAATTAGTTAACACCGCTTTAAAACGATGACAAATTAAACAAATTGTATTGTTAAGTGTGAAGTTAATTGAAACAAATTATTATAATTGCATTTCTATACCTATAAGTATCGACGCTTCGAAAAAAAAATGAATCTCACAAAACACACTCCGAAGGGAGTATATATTTTAGCTTGGTTACTGTTGTTCTTAGGAACAGAATTGCGGGCGCAAGACCCACAGTTCTCGCAGTTCTATGCCAATCCAATATATACCAATCCGGCCTTTGCGGGCAGTGTGAATCATGGTCGTGTAGTTATGGGCTTCAGGAACCAATGGCCAAGTATCTCGGGAGCATTTAGAACAGGTAACTTTAGTTACGATGAGCATTTTGATAAAATAAACGGAGGTATTGCTATTCAGGCAAGCTATGATGAGCAGGGTGTAGGTACTTTAAGAACTACAGGTTTGAATTTCGTTTATGCCTATCAAATTCCTGTGAATCGTAAATTTACCATTCAGGCGGCTGTTCAGGCAGGCTTTATGCAAAAATCAATTGATTTTAACAAATTACTCTGGTACGATCAAATTATTTTAACGCAAGGTTTTATTAACCCAACTGCAGAGCCAAATGGCAATGGAACGGTTATGATCCCCAATTTTGCAGCAGGTATAATTGGATATTCTAAAAGTTTTTACGGAGGCTTTGCTGTTCACAATATTTTTGAGCCTGCACAAGGTTTTTATATAGGTAGTTCGAATCCAATTCCAAGAAGGTTTACAGCACATGCAGGCTTGGTAATCCCAATCATTCGCGATAGAAATGAATTACGTCAGTTGAACTTATATCCAAACGTAATTGTTAAATCTCAACGCCAATTTAATCAGGTGAACGTTGGTATGTATTTAGGCAAAGGTCCTTATGTGGCTGGGGCGTATTTCCGTCAAAACACTGTAAATTCAGATGCCGTTATTATTCTTTTGGGTGTAAAAACAAACAAGGTAAAAATTGGCTATTCGTATGATGCTACATTAAGTGAAGCAAGAATTGGAGCCACTAATTCTCATGAAGTTACACTCAGCTTAGAACTAAAGAAAAGAGTGCCACGTGTGAAGCCTCGTAAGGTTACATGTCCTGAGTTTTAATCTGTAAGCTAATCCTTTAGATTTCCTTTTTTTGAATATTTTTCTGTCACAATTTCTTTACAATCCTAGGAATTTTTTTATTCAAAATAATATTCCTAATTTTAGAGCCTATTTAAATAGTTATCAATGAAAAAGCTTGCCCTTTTGTTATTTGTTGGCATCATAGGCTTGCATGGTATTTTTGCTCAAGATCCGCAATTGAGTCAGTATTATGCATCTCCTTTATATACCAATCCTGCTATGGCGGGAGCCGCACGCAAAATACGTGTGAATATGAATGGGCGTTCTCAATACACCGCGCTAAACAACAATTATAAAACTGCTGTTTTTAGTGCAGATGCCTATATTGGTAAAGTAAAAAGTGGTTTAGGCCTAGTAAGTATGTATGATGTGGCTGGAGATGGTTTCCTTACCACTAACAGCATCAGCGCTATTTATTCATATAATTTAGAAATAAACCGCGAATGGGCATTTAATGCAGCAATTCAAGGTGGTATCATTCAAAGACGTTACGATTTTAGTAAGTTTATTTTTGAAGACATGATAGACCCTGCCAGGGGAGCAGTTCTGCCAACAGCAGAATCAAAAGGATTGGAGCAAATTACAGTTCCTAATTTTTCTACAGGGTTTTTATTGTATAATAGCCGCATGTTTTTTGGGGGTGCTATCCACAATATTCTTGAACCCAATATGAGTTTTTATTACCGAGATAAAGACGACCAAGCACTTAAATTACCCAGAAAATACACTGTTCACGGTGGTATCAATATTTCTTTAAATAAAACAAGGTATGAGGAAGATAGAGTAATTCTTTCTCCAAATATTTTGTTTATGCAGCAAAGAGATTTTTACCAAATGAACCTTGGTTTTTATATCAAACAAAAAACTTTAACCTTGGGTACCTGGTTCAGACAAACGTCAAATAACGCAGACGCTGCAATTTTTTTAATAGGCCTGCGTTTTCCTAATATCAAAGTTGGATATAGTTATGATGCCATAGTGTCTAAAGCCAAAACGGCCACGGTTGGTTCGCATGAAATTTCCCTAAGTTTTGAGATAAAACCAAAGGTTAGGCCAGGTGTGAGATACAATAAACGCCTGTTCTGCCCTGAATTATAATAGATTAAATGAAAAAAAACCATTGAATATGTGGTTTTTTAGAAATATTCCTTATGTTTGAAAATTCCAAATAAAGATAAAGTGATGAAAACGCTTTCAAAAATTTTACTATTCTCTCTCATCGGTGCAAGTGTAATGTACACCTCTTCTTGTAACAAGGCAGGTAAATCTAGCACTACCGGATGGAAGTACAACGACTCCAAATGGGGTGGGTTCGAGAAACATAAATTCAAGGAGCAGGAAACTGGTCCTGGATTAATTTTTGTTGAAGGAGGTACCTTTACAAGTGGTGCTGCCGAAACAGATCTAACCTATGATCACAACAATTTCAAACGTAGAATATCTGTTAGCAGTTTCTACATGGATGAAACTGAAGTAACTAATTTCCATTACTTGGAATATTTGCATTGGTTGATGCGTCAATACGCAGATAATCCTATTGTATTTACAAAAGCATTGCCAGATACTTTGGTTTGGAGAGATAAATTATCTTACAACGAACCATACGTATTGTACTACTTGCGTCACCCAGCCTACAGAGATTATCCTGTAGTAGGTGTAAGTTGGGTACAAGCTGCAGATTATTGCAAATGGCGCACAGATCGTGTAAACGAAATGATTATGGTGCGTGAAGGTTTCATTAACCTTGATATCCAAAAACAAATCGGTGAGCAAAATTTCAATACTGAAGCCTATTTGTTAGGTTTATATACGCCTAGCGTTAAAAAAGAATTGCGTGATTATGCTCCAGGTGGAAAAACCCGTTCGGTGCGCATGGAAGATGGTATCTTGTTACCAAGCTACCGCCTACCAACAGAATCTGAGTGGGAATATGCTGCTGGTGCATACAAATCTGCAGGTTTCAATGAAAACATTGATATCAAACGTATTTACCCATGGAATGGCTTAACTTTACGTAGAGCTGATACTGAAAAAACGCGTGGTAAAATGTATGCCAACTATACCCGTGGTCGCGGTGATGGTGCCGGTATTGCTGGTAACTTAAACGACGGTGCTTTGTATACTACCTTGGTTAAAGATGGCAAATTTTTGCCTAACGACTTTGGTTTGTACCACATGGCAGGTAATGTAAGTGAGTGGACTAACGATGTTTACCGTCCTTTGTCTTTGGAAGATATGACTGGCTTTAACCCATACCGTGGTAACAGCTACAAAAAATACAAAGCGGATGCTGACGGATTTATTTCCGAAAAAGACAGTTTAGGTCGCATGATTTATATTGACGTTACAGAAGAAGACAATGCAAAACGTAGAAACTACAAAAAGTCTGATAATATTGGTTACAAAGATGAATTGGCTTATCCAGACATCGATCAGAAATATGAATACGGCGCAACTTCATTAATTGACAATGCTGCACGTGTATACAAAGGTGGTAGCTGGGCAGATAGAGCTTATTGGTTGAGCCCAGGAACTAGAAGATACTTAGATCAAGATCAAGCAACTGCTACTATTGGTTTCCGTTGTGTGATGGATAGAGTAGGTGAGATGACTAAAAAAGGTAAATAGGCCTTATTAAATATTAAATAAAAAGACCCTTGAATTATTTCAAGGGTCTTTTTATTGTATATGTGTTTATCTAATCAGCGTGATGGTTCCATGCACATCATCTTCTTGGCCTGTATTTAATTTCTTGGTATGTAAGAGAAAAAAGTAAACGCCCTCTGGGGCCTCTTGGCCTTTGTTGTCTTTGCCATCCCACTTGAAATAGCTCACCTTATCACTGAAATACAATTGGCCCCAACGGTTATAAATATATATATCCGTTTCATTGCATTGGCCACTTACGCCTTCTATCTTAAAGTCATCGTTCTTGCCATCACCGTTGGGGGTAAATACATTTGGGATGTTTAAATGGTCTAAGCTGTCTGGTAAGCTAACGCTTCCATAAGCTGTATCGGCGCAATTGGTGCCAAACTCCACAATTAAGCGAATAGAATCGCCATAGTATTTGGAGGCAATAAATTTTTTAGGATTCTCCTCATAACTGCTATCTCCATTGGGGAAAGTCCAATAAAAGTTGGAGGCGTTTTGCGTTTTGTTTTTAAAGGAGAAAACAGAGGCACAGGTATCTGCCTCCCAAACAAAATTGGCATTATTTACCCTAAAATCAAATTTGAGTGCGGCATTGCTGCAACGCGGACTTTGGTTTTTAGGGGAGAAGGAGTTGGCTGTTGTTTTTAAATCGCTTAGGGGTGATGGGGGTAGGTTATTTGGGCAACTGGCACACATACTTTGGTAAACAATTCCTTGTTTGTCGAACCTACTAGTACCGCCATCCACATGGTCGCCAGAATTATTGGGATCGTCGCCACCAATATAAGTTGCGTAAAGCAGGCTGCTGGCATTTTTGTTTAAGAGCATTAAATAAAAATCACTGCCATCCGTAGTGCTTTGAAAGGCATCCGCTGTTATAGTTAAACCACTGGTAGAGCTATTGAATTTGTTGGCATCATTGCCTCCCCAAGAACTGATGTATATGCGTTTGCACTCATCTACTAAAAAAGCATTTATGGTCAAGTCTACGTTGGGTCGGGCCGAACCAAACACCGTTGACCAAATTTTTGTACTTAAATCGGGGTTGAGGCAAGCTAAAAACTGATGCGCTTTTGGATTATTGTATACGCCAGGCGAAATGGGAATATTCCCTAGGCTTTGTCCTACCACATATACCAAATTGTCTTTATCGAGGTCTAATGAAAAAATTTGGTCGTATGCATTGGTGCCAAAATAACTGGCATGGAGCATTGTTTTTCCTGTATAATCTAGGTTGCAAATAATGCCATCTGTTTGCCCTCCTCCATAAACGGCTTGGTAATGTCCGGCAGTACCGGGAAAATTGGGACTTTGGGTTCCGCCCGATAAAAAGATGCCTTTGTTTTTGCTGAGGTCAATGCTGTAGAGGGCGTCTATGCTATCTCCGCCAATATAGGTGCTCCATTTTAAATTGCTGAGGCTTGGGTTCAAACAAAACACCACGCCATCTTGGAAACCTTTTAAGTTGTTTTGAAGGCAGCCGGTTGTGGTTGGGAAATTACTAGATTGGGTAACACCTGTTGCATAAATATTTCCAATGCTATCGGTGGTAATATCGCCGCGGTAGCCATCGCCATAAAAGTAATTGGTAACCAGGTTATAATTGAGTGCATCATTGGCACTGCCTCCAAGGTAAGTTGAGGCAATGAGTTGACCATTTTTATCAAATTTTGTAATCACAAAATCTGTATTGCCATTGGCTGATTGGTCATATGCAGCGCTGCTTACTGGGAAATTGGTAGAGAAGGTATTTCCTAAAAGAAGGAGGTTTGAGCTATCATCAATTACCAAGCTATTGGGCAGTTCATTGTTGCTGCCACCAAGGTATGTTGCGTACAAAAGAGTAGTGCCATCAGGACTGTATTTGCTAAAGGTAATATCGCAGGGGAAATCTGCTAAATCGCCGGCAGAAGCGCCACCACCTGCATAGGTAATTTGAAAGGCATTGCTGGTGGCGGGGTATATTCCTGAGGGAATAGTAATATACGGTCCGGTTGAAATGCCACCGGCATACATGCTGCCATTTTCTCCTGGGGTTGCGGTAAAGCCAAAATTATCTACGCTTGCGCCAGAGTATGTGAGGAAAACAATTTCCGGGTCTATTACTAAAGGGTAGGCACTGTTATAGGATTCATCGGCCACAAATGAAATGGTATTGCCATTTATTTGGTAGTTAATGCCAACTTGAATTTGTTTCTTGTCAATAATTTGGTAGGCAAAGGGTCTTTGTTCTTTGATGGTGGCAAAGGGCGTTTCTAGGTATAAATCGCCATATTCAATATACATTTTAGTGGCACCTAAAACTTCCAGTTGTATGGCATTTAATTTTGCGTTCGGTTCGAGCCAAAACTCATATTTCAATTGATTTTTACCTGCATGCACTTGCAGTTGAATTCCCGGGTATAATTTGTTTAGTCCAATTTCTGTAGATGCCCTGGCGCCATGCACCCAATTCTTAGGCTTATTGCCTTGGTAAAAATTATAGTAATGTTTTTGGGCTTGATTTAGGAAGGGCGTGGCATTTTGGCTATTTAAAAAATTGAGGCGTAGGCCGTGTACATTTAGCACATGCGCTAAATTGTTTGTATTTTGGTGGTGCTTGCTAAGGGCTGCAATTTCTGCAGGATTATAGAAATAATAAGAAATAAAATTCTTCCCAATTTGCAGGTCGAGGGCATTTTGTTGTGCACGAAAAAGGATGCTGGAATCCCACTGACCTTTGTTTTCGGTCCATTCATACAATTCTGCCGATAGCGCTTTTTTCATCTGTTGGGGAAAAGCCCAAAGAGGTATAGAGAGGAGACAAAAAAGCAGAATATTATTGGGTTTCAAACCGGAAGAATTGAAGGACTAAATTACATTTTTTTTCAGATTTACTCACAATTGACAAGCTTTAATGAATTATTAAGAAAAAATTGCAGAGCATTGCAACCTTTATTACAAAGTATTCATCTGCTATATAAGACTGTGAAAGTGAACAAGCAACTTGATGCAAAAATTTTACAAGGATGTTTAAGAAAGGAGTTGAAAGCCCAAAAGGACTTTTACCAGCACTTTAGCAGCAGCATGTATGCGGTTTGTTTGCGCTATAGCAATACCAAAGAAGATGCAAAAGATATTTTGCAGGATGGTTTTGTAAAAGTGTACACAAAGCTTGAAACGTATACAGGAAAAGGTTCTTTGGAAGGATGGATGAAACGTATTTTTATAAATACGGCATTGGAACATTACCGCAGCAATAAGGTATACCAGCAGCAAAGTGATGTGGAAGCGGCATTTGGAATTGGGCAAGAAGAACAGGCCTTGGGCCAGCTTACACAAAAAGAAATTCTATTGGTATTAAATGCAATGGCACCCGGTTACAGAATGGTATTAAATCTTTTTGTAATTGAAGGATATAGCCACACAGAAATTGCGGAAATAATGGGCATTCAGGAAGGCACTTCAAAGAGTCAACTTTCTAGGGCAAGGCAAATTTTCATTCATACTTGGAATCAATTAAATAAAGAAAAAAAGTAAATGTTGGAAGACAATAATCATATAGACAAACTGCTCCAAAAAGGGATGGAAAACTTTGAGCCAATGGCTCCTGAGGGAGTTTGGGAAAATATTGCGCAGCAATTGCCAAGCCCAATAGCAACAGGTGTTTCAGTAAATTCAGTTTTTCAGGCCATACAAAAAGCAAGTTGGGGTATTAAGTTGGGTGTGGTGCTTGGATT
>CAIYNF010000121.1 GCA_903927505.1 uncultured Bacteroidota bacterium
AACCTTTATGGGTTTATTTAGAGATTATGTAATTAATTTCCCTCAAGATACCATCAAACCAATTGCTAGTTTAATTGGAACAAGCACTTTCTTTACAGAAATACACAAAGCGTATGTTGATCCAGGGGTTACCGCCAATGATAATATTGAAGGTAATATCAGTGCTAAATATGAAACTTTTGGAACTGTAGATACTTCAAAAGTTGGTCCTAATTATTTGAAATATGTAGTAAGAGATTTGTACAATAACGTAAGTGATACTTTGCGCAGAACTGTATTTGTTATTTTGAACCAAACTGGTCCTTCTATTAGCTTAAAAGGTCCATCACAAGTGTATGTAGAGGTGTATAAAAAATACACAGAACAAGGTTATACCGCATTAGATAATCAAGGTACAGATATTTCGAACCAAGTAGTTGTTTTAAGTAATTTAGATACTGCTAAAATTGCAACGTATAGCATTAATTATACCATCACTGATGCTTATAGTTTGTTTGATTCTAAACAAAGAGCAATTGTTGTGGGAGATAGCACAAGACCAATTGTTACACCAAAAGGGAGTCCTTATGTGCACCAAGTTGGAACGGCAATAGACTTAACAAAAATTGTTGATGTAACAGATAATTATTGGTCGAGAAACTTTATTGATTTAACCATTCAAGGAGCAGTGGATGTAAACAATGTAGGTAGTTATTTTATATCTTATGTAGCCAGAGACAATAGTGGTAACATTGGCAATTTGGTAACCTTACGTGTAGATGTAAAAGATACCAAAGCGCCAACGCTTGTATTAAATAATGTAAGTCCTCTTAATTGGGAAGTGAAAACTAATTTTGTTGATCCATGGGTTACTCCTTCAGATAATTATTGGCCACCATCAACGGTTGTTGTTACTAGAAAAGGTGTTGTTAATACCAATGTTTTAGGAGAGTATACCATTTGGTATATTGGTACTGATCCATCTGGAAATAAGGATTCTATTTCGCGTTTGGTTAAAGTAATTGATACCACCATACCACGCATTGATTTATTGAATATTACTGAGGTGAATTTAGCCAGATGGCGCGAATACGTGGATGCACCTATAGCCTTGGTAGATAATTATAACAGCGATGTGCAAATGCGTGCTAACTTGGTTACTATTTGTAATTTGCCTAAGAATAGTGCCGGAAATTATTTTGGTGATGCCCCTGGATTATATAGTATCAGGTATACGGTAAAAGACATTTCAGGTAACCAATCTGCAATGGCTGTAAGAACAATTAACGTAAGCAAAGAAGGTGCTGCTGGCCTTGAAAATGTTATGAATATTGATCGCATGATGAGTGTGTATCCAAATCCAAGTAATGGAATAATAAATATGCGACTTGCAATTGCGCAAACTCAGGATGTAAAAATTGTTGTTTTAGATATTTTAGGTAATGAAATTGCTAAACAAACAATTCGTGCAAACGATATGCAAGTAAATGAGCTGGATTTAAGTATGCAGGCAAAAGGCATCTACTTCCTGCGCGTGCAAAGTGGCGATGCCATTTATGCGAAAAAGATTCAGTTGAATTAAAATATTTCTTTTAAAAAAAGGGTCAACAAATTATTTTGTTGACCCTTTTTTTATTTCAATTTTTAAGAAGGATTTTGTGTCTGAATTAATTTTATAATCATCCGAAATTTGATAGGGTAGTAAGGCAACAATTTCAGAATTATTTACCAAGGCAAAAACCTGTTCTTTCTCAAACCTATTTATTTTTTTATTGATTAAATAATCGGATACTTTTTGAAAATGCACAAGGCCAAGTGGTTTAAATTTATCACCTTTGTTTATTGGCCTAATAGCTAATGGCAGCGCAAGCAAATCTGCAGCTAGCCACATCACATTTTCTTCAAAGCCTTCAAAGGTAGCAAGGCTAAATTGGTATACCATTCGCCCTATGTTAATGCTTTGCGGCAAGCTAGAAATTTCAATAGCTTGTATTTCGTTATTATAAGGCGAAACAAGCAGCGTTTCTCTGTTAATAAGCCCACGAAAATTTCCACTTAAAAAAATGGCACCCGTGTTTTTATTTTCAAAAGAATGCAGCATTTCTTCGCATTGCTCAAAGTTAAAGTCAAAGGGTTTTAATAATTCAAAAAGCAAATAGGAGGGGTAGGCTTTTGTTGTTAAATCTTTTAAATTTATCTCGGTTCGACCCGACTCATTTGACAGTAATTCTAATTTCAATAATTCTATTTGTGCCTGGTAATAATGATGGGTGGCGGCCATTATTTTTGCTGTATGCAACAGGTTGTTTAAATAGCCCTTTTCAATTCTTTCAAATTGTGGGATAATTTGTTGCCTGATAAAATTTCTAGAATAATCTTCTTTGAGGTTACTAGAGTCTGTTCTATATGGAATTTTATTTTGAGCAGCGTAGTTCATAATAGCTGCTCTACTTGCAAATAGTAGCGGTCGTCTAATATGATTTACTTTTGGCATTATACCTGCCAAACCTTTTGAACCAGCCCCGCGCAATAAGTGAAATACCATGGTTTCAACTTGGTCGTTGGCATGGTGCGCCAATACAATAAAGTCTAGCTTATTAGTTTCTCTTAATTCTTCAAACCATTGGTAACGCAAATTTCTTGCGGCCTCTTGTACACCTATTCCAAAGTTTTCCATGTAGGCTTTGGTGTCCATATATTTAATATGCAGTTTGATACCTCTATTGGCACAAAAACTTTTTACGAAGGCCGTTTCCTCTTCACTTTCAGCTCCTCTCAATTGAAAATTAGCATGTGCCACCTCAATTTGCTGCCCCAATTGAAGCAGGAGCTCTAACAATACCATTGAATCTGGACCGCCACTAAGCGTTACCAGCAGCTTATGCTTTGGTTCGAACAAGGATTCTTCTTGCACGTATTTTTTAAATTCTGAGAAAAGATTCATTTAAGACATCAAAAATATTTAGTTTTGGGGCAAATCATGCTAAAAATTGTGAGAAAGTTTTTTGTCCTATCTATTTTAGTCCTTTTGGTGAGCGGCTTGTACGCGCAAACCAAGGATAGGATTGAAATATTGGGTGCCGAGAATTTTGAATACATAAAAGCTGGCGAACAAAATATTAGTAAGCTCATTGGCAAGGTAAAGCTAAAGCAACAACGCACCCTTATGTATTGTGATAGTGCTTTGATTTATGAGAAGGACAATTTGGTAGAGGCATTTTCAAATGTTAAAATAAACCATAACGACAGTGTAACCATAACTGGTAATTATTTGTTGTATAATGGCAATACCAAAAA
>CAIYNF010000122.1 GCA_903927505.1 uncultured Bacteroidota bacterium
AAAAGATTTACTAATTCCTGAACAGGTGTTTGCTCCCCCAATGGGAGAAATAGCACCAATGCTTCCTAAAAGGCATTCAGACATTTTTACAAAAAATGCATTTGATACTCCTCCTAAACTTATTTGGTGAGCACCTGAAGTAGCAATATTGCCTGTACTTGTGGTAGAACCGATTAAGTAAATTACTCCTACTGAATTTACCCTACAATCTAAATTATATTCATTTCCAGAACCGCCAAAATAACTACCGTATTGTCTTATACAACTAGAATTAAATTTAACAAAAAAACCATCACCACCACCCAATGCCGTTGCTTGGTATGCGCCAACAGTTGTCATATTTGAGAAGGAGCTAGAAGCACCTGAAATATAAATATATCCAGATGGATCAGTTTGTATATTTCCCGGATTATCCGAACCTGAACCGCCATAAAACCCCCCCCATAACCTTAGCCCTGAAGAATTAAATTTTACTAAATAACAATCCTCTAAACCTCCATTGGAAGTTTGATGGACTCCTAAAGTTGCAATACCATTTGAACTAGTTGTTTGACCCAGTAATAAAACATTTCCAATTTGGTCTATATTACAAGACGAAAAAGTTTCCTCACCTGTTCCCCCATAATAAGTAGACCAAAGACGCGCACCACTAGAATTAAATTTAACAATAATTGCATCATAACCAGAGCTTAATGTGGTCTGATGCGCACCAGATGTAGATAGGCCAGATCCTCCTGTATTTGAAGTTCCCGCCAAAATAATATTGCCAACATTATCAGTTGCACATGATGGATAACTCTCACGCATTGAACCACCAAAATAGGTTGACCAAACACGAACCCCATTGGTATTAAATTTAGCTAAAAATAAATCATAATCACCAGCTAGGGAAGTCTGAAATGCTCCTACTGTTGAGATATTGGAAGTAGATCCAGTTATCCCACTAAGAATTATATTTCCAGTTGGATCAAATGCTAAACCAGTATTATCTTCATAAGCAGTACCACCAAAATAAGTACCCCATACCCTAATCCCACTTGAACTAAATTTAGCTAAAAACAAATCGGAAGAACCTCCATAAGAAACTTGATGAGAACCTGCTGAAGAAATATTAGTTGTACTTGCAGTATATCCTGCTAGATAGCAATTCCCACTCTGGTCGAAAACACATTTAGGATTCAATTCAAATTCAATTCCTCCATAATAAGTACCCCATAACCTAACACCTGAAGCATTAAATTTTGTCAAACAAATATCATAATTACCTGCAAGTGAAACTTGATGTGTCCCTGTTGTTGCAATTGCTGTAGTACTATTTGTATATACTGAAAACAAAGAATTTCCGGTCGCATCAACATCACAATTATATCCATAATTATAACCTAAACCACCATAATAAGTAGCCCAAACCACATTTGGAATTGGATCAATTATTAAAGTTTTATTGCTTGCGATTGGAGCATCCATTTCAAAACCAAAAACACCTTTAGCAATTTGTTTATAGCCAACATTTACCAAATGCGCTTTGTCATCTGCTAACCAACTTTGTGGAATATCTTCCTGCAATTTTCCAGCATCAACAATTAACTCAATTTTATTTTCAATTAGTTTGCTTTCTGCTCCAGCATATTTCATTTGAATC
>CAIYNF010000123.1 GCA_903927505.1 uncultured Bacteroidota bacterium
CCAGTAACAACCTTGCCAATTGTCTTGCGTTCTTGGTTGTATATTTTGGCCTTTGGCTGCAGCATTATGCCATCATACAAGTCGGAGGATTTAATCCAGGCATCTACCCAAATTCTATTTCTTAAGGGTGAAGCGCCAATGCAATGAAAAAAAACCCGCGGGTATAGACTTAATACTTCCTTGCCTTTTTCCTCTTCACTCATGGCACAATAGCCGCTTGTTCGCTCGGCAAAAGCAGTACCTGTTACAAAAAAGCACAGAAATAGGAAAGTTTTTATGAATTTATTTCTTTGCAAACTGGTGTTTTATTACTTGAAATACCACAGGTAAAACAGACGCAAAAACAATGCCTAAAACTACTTTTTCAAAGTTCTTTTGCACCCATTCTATATTGCCCAAGAAATAACCCGCAAGGGTTATGCTGCTTACCCATAAAACTGCGCCAATTACACAATAGGTAATGTATTTGCTGTATTTCATGCTGCCTACCCCAGCTACAAATGGGGCAAAAGTTCTTACAATTGGCACAAACCGAGCAATGATAATTGCCACAGAACCATGCTTTTCATAAAAGCTCTCTGTCTTTTGAATGTATTCTTTCTTAATGGTGAAAACCCCAAATAACTTAGCCCCTTCGCCTTTTTGGGCCAAAAATTTTCCAATAAAATAATTGGTATTATCACCTAAAAGTGCCGCTAAAATTAATAATACAATGATTAGAACTACATCTAAATTATTATTGGCATTACCTGCTAAAACACCTGCAGTAAACAGGAGTGAATCGCCAGGGAGTAGGGGTAAAACCACCAATCCTGTTTCGCAAAATACAATGAGGAAAAGTAATCCGTAAATCCAAAGTCCATGGTCAGAAACAAATGCTTCTAAAAAGCCCTTTGTATTGGTTAATAATTCTTTTAAAATAGCTAATAGTTCCATTTGATTTAGTTAATGCAGCGCAAGTTTAATGAAATCTCGTTGCTTTTTATAATTTTGTGCTATGAGGGGAAAGTTCAAAATAATTTTATTTGGCTTGTTATGCCTGTTTTTAGTATGTGCCAATTCATGCAGCACACACAAAGGAATTGCGCGTGATAGAAAATGTAATTGTCCTAAATTTTAATGACGGTGGCAGTTAAACTTAGTCTAATTACTGTTTGTTACAATGCGGGCAGTTTGCTACAGGAAACCTTGCAGTCTGCCCTAAACCAAACTTTTCAGGATTTTGAATTGGTTATTATAGATGGCGGTTCTACAGACAATACCTTGGCTATAGCCAAGCAATTTGAATCGCATATTGGAACGCTTATTTCCGAGAGAGATAAAGGAATTTATGATGCCATGAACAAAGGTTTGCAGGCTGCTAAAGGTGAGTGGGTTTATTTTCTCAACGCCGGCGACTCCTTTTACAATCCAATGGTTTTGGAAAATATTTTTGGCAAACGTGGCCCTGCCTCCTGCGATTTTATTTATGCCAAAGTAGAAACCAAAAACGAACCTACAGGCATCAATTACATAAATGGGAAGGAAGTAAACTTCCCCATGTTTTATTCGCATTATCCTATTTGTCACCAAGGCACCTTTGCTAAAAAGGACTTATTTAACCGCATCGGATATTTTAATTTATCATACCCTCTTGTTGCCGATAGTGAGTGGTTTATTCGCTTGTTTAAGGATAGCGTTATTAAAACAAAATTTGTTGATCAAGTTGTGGCTTATTATGATATTCAAGGTGCTACCTATCATAAAAGAATGCAAGGTTACCGTGAGTATATTGGTGTTGGGTTTGTGCACTTTCCATTTTGGGTAGCTATAATTAATTTTCTTTTTTACCCCGTTATTTGGCTAAAAGTATGGGTAATTCGCACTTTTCAGCACATGGATTGGTTCAAAAAATACCGGGAACAAAAGTTTAAAAATAAAAAGGCAGGGAGCTAAAAACTATGAGAATCAAAGAAATTATTCAGTATTTAGAGGAAGTGGCACCCCGCAGTTACCAAGAGTCATACGACAATTGTGGCTTATTAATTGGTTCGGACCAAACCGAAATTACTAGCGTACTTATAAGTTTAGATTGTACAGAAGAGGTTGTAGATGAGGCCATAGCCCAACAATGTAATTTTATTATTGCCCATCATCCCATCATTTTTGGTGGACTAAAAAAGCTCACTGGCAGTAATTATGTTGAGCGAACTGTTATTAAAGCCATTCAAAATAATATTGCCATTTATGCCATTCATACTAATTTAGACAATGTGGCAAATGGTGTAAACTTTAAAATTGCCGAACAATTAGGACTACAGCAAACTTCAGTTCTAGATCCCAAAAGCAATATACTTCAGAAGTTGGTTAGCTATGTGCCAACTGCGCATTTAGAAAAGCTGCAAGCAGCGCTGTTTGCAGCGGGTGCTGGCCATATCGGAAATTACAGTGAATGTTCTTTCGTATCTGAGGGTGTGGGTGCTTTTAAAGCTGGAGAGGGTGCAAAGCCATTTGTTGGCGGTTCGAACCAAAGACACCAAGAAGCGGAAAATAGACTTGAGGTTGTAATGCCCAAATATGCCCAGGGCAAAGTTTTAAAGGCGCTTATAGAGAATCATCCTTATGAGGAGGTGGCTTACGACATTTACGATATGGCAAATGCGCATTCGCAAGTTGGTTCGGGATTAATTGGAATTTTGCCCGAAGAAATGGATGAAAATACCTTTTTAGCCTACCTAAAAGACAAAATGGCGCTCAAATCTATTCGATATACAAAGTATAATGAAAAGAAAATCAGAAAGATAGCAATTTGTGGGGGAGCAGGTAGTTTTTTGTTAAAGAAAGCAATAGCCGCAGGTGCTCAGGCATTTGTGAGCTCAGATTTTAAATACCATGAGTTTTTTGATGCGGAAAAACACCTGATGATAGCCGATATTGGTCATTATGAGAGTGAAAAATTCACTAAATCATTATTAAGTGAATTGATTATCAAAAAATTTCCTACTTTTGCAATCCTTTTATCCAAAACAGATACCAACCCGGTTAATTATTATTCATAAATTATGGCAGGAGCTACAGAAACCAGCATTGAACAAAAATTAAAAGCTTTATATAAGCTTCAATTAATCGATTCCAAAATTAACAAGTTAACCGCTATCAGAGGTGAATTGCCAATTGAAGTAAGCGATTTGGAAGACGAAATTATAGGTCAGGAGACCCGTTTAACCAATTTACAAGCTGAAGTTAAGAAGATGGATGAGTCTATTTCTTCTAACAAAGGCAAAATTACTGATGCCAAAGCATTGGTAAAGAAATATGAGAAACAATTGGACAATGTAAAAAACAACAGAGAGTTTGATGCATTGAACAAGGAAATTGAAATTCAAGGTTTAGAGCAACAGGCTTTAGAAAAAAGAATCAAGAATATTCAATTTGATATTGAACAAAAGAAAGTAAACATCGACACTTTAAAAACTGAGTTGGAAGGTCGTGTTGCTGATTTGAAAAATAAAAAAGCAGAATTAGACACAATTGTTGCTGAAACACAAAAGGAAGAAGACGATTTGTTAAAGGTTCGTGCTACTGCTGTTAAGGTTTCAGACGAACGTTTGGTTCATTCATACGATAGAATTCGCCAAAGTGTAAAAAACGGTATTGGTGTTGCCACCATTGAACGTGATAGCTGCAGCGGTTGTTTTGCGGGTATTCCACCACAAAGACAAAGTGATATCAAACAAAGAAAGAAAATTATCGTTTGCGAAAATTGCGGCAGAGTGCTAACAGATGCATTGCTCGCAGAGGAAGTCGGAAGCGAATTCAAACATTAATAAAAAAAAGTCGCCACATGGCGACTTTTTTTTTGGTAAATTAGTACATCTTTGTTGTCTTTAATCTAATGTTCAATCAAAGCACAATGAATCTGCAAATTTATGCGTTCCTTAAAAGGAAAGTGCTTCTGTTTGTGCTATTGTTTCTATTTTCATTTTCAATTAAGGCTGCTTATTTCGAATATACCCCTGCACTCAATGAATGTCAGAAGCATCTGGTAGCACTAAGGCTAAAACAGGCCGATGCTATCATTAGTAGCGAAATTCTTAAACATCCCGATAATATTGCAGGTTTATACCTTTTGCATTATGCAAAATTCTATCATATTATGGTGCAGCAAAATGTGGCCATGCTTCCAGCATTTGAAAAGATGCATGCCAATACTTTAGCGCAGATTCAATTATTGCCCAATAACTCTCCATATAAATTGTTTATTAAAGCCAGTATTCACCTGCAAAGTGCGCTCGTAAAGGGGGCCTTTAACGAGTATCTTTCTGCCGCTTGGGATTTTAGGTCGGCTTTTATGGAGGTGAATCAAAATGAAAGAAGCTTTCCAAATTTTCTCGGACATAAGAAAGAATTAGGTGCATTGAAAGCGCTGATAGGAACATTTCCATCGCAGTATAATTGGATATTAAATGTGGTTGGCTTAGAAGGTGATTTTGATAAAGGTTTACAAATATTACACAAGTATATTGAAGCAGATAGCAAAGAGCCATTGATAGAGCAGCAGCAAGCGGAAGTAATGTATACCTTGATTCAACTTAATTTTGGTCCGGAAAAAAAAACCGCATGGAGCTTTTATAAAGAACATTCAAAAGATTACCACCAAAACCTGATGCAATGCTATGTGAGAGCTTATGTGGCAGGTAAATGTGGTGAGAATGATATAGCATTGCAAACACTTAAAGCACGACCAACAGATGAGGCTTATGAGCAAATTTATTACCTCAACTTATTAATGGGAACTTATTTGTTAAATGAATTGGATTATTCTGCAGCTATTTGGTTCAAAAAATATTTGGCTTTTAGCATTACCAAAGGTTCGTTTAAAGAAGCGTACCAAAAATTATCTTGGATTGCATGGTTACAGGGCGATACGCTAAAGTTTCATACCTATACCAATTTGATGATTAAGCATAGCAAAGAAATGGGTTCGGAAACAAGCTTAATGAACCAAGATTTAAGTAAAGGTATTTTTCCATCTGCAGAAATGTTAAAAGCGCGTTTGCTTTTTGATGGTGGGTATTATTCAAAAGCACAAAATACATTGTTGAAAATAAAGCCAGAATTATTGCCAAGTAATTTTCAGAAATTAGAATGGAATTACCGCATAGCCCGCATTTATCAGGAAGAGGGGAATTTAGCTGAGGCTATTGCTCATTATAATACTTGCCTTAAAAACGGCAAAGAAATGCGTACCTATTTGCTTCCCAATGCCTGCTTGCAACTGGGGGCTATTTATGAAAAATTAAATTATATTCCATTGGCTCGAACCTATTATGAACAGGTGAATAATTATGGCAATTATGATTATGAATCGAGCATTTCACAAAAAGCCAAATCGAACCTATTGCGGCTGCGATAGTTTTTGAATTGGGTGCCAAATGTTTTAGTATTTTTCAATTCTGTAAAAGAATAATTTTTAAGGTCGCCTGCTTTCCTTATTTTCGCAAATCGTATGGAAAATTTGAACTTACTAAGTGAGCAGGAGCTTATCCGCCGTCAGAAATTAATTGATTTAGCTGAAATGGGTATCAATGCCTATCCGCCAGAATCATTTGAAGTTAATGCTACTTCTACAGCTATTAAAGCCAATTTCCCTCAAAGCATGGAAGATGCCAAGTGGAAAGAAATTAGTATTGCTGGTAGAATTATGAGCGTGCGCGATATGGGTAAGGCAAATTTTGCAGTGATTCAAGACGATGCAGGTAAGATTCAAATTTATATCCGCAGAGATGATATTTGCCCAGGTGAAGACAAATCTTTCTATGATACAGTATTTAAAAAGCTGCTTGATATAGGTGATATTATTGGTATAAAAGGCTATGTCTTTGTAACAAAAACAGGCGAAACCTCTATTCATGCACATTCTGTAACATTGCTTTCAAAATCTTTGCATCCTTTGCCAATTGTAAAGGAAAAAGAAGGAGAAACTTTTGATGCTGTTACCGATCCTGAATTCCGTTACCGCCAACGTTATGCCGATTTAATTGTGAATCCGCATGTAAAAGAAACTTTCTTGAAGCGCTCTCAAATGATTCGTTCAATTAGAGATTTCCTAAATGATCATGGAGCTTTAGAAGTAGATACGCCTGTACTTCAAAATATTCCTGGTGGTGCAGCTGCAAAGCCTTTTATAACGCACCACAATGCTTTGGATGTACCTTTCTATTTAAGGATAGCCAATGAGTTATATTTAAAACGCCTCATTGTTGGTGGCTTTGATTGGGTTTATGAGTTTAGTCGTAACTTTAGAAATGAAGGAATGGATAGAACCCACAACCCTGAGTTTACTATCCTCGAATTTTATGTAGCCTACAAAGATTATTTTTGGATGATGGATTTCACCGAAAAAATGTTGGAAAAAGTGGCCATGGATTTACATGGTACCACCGAAGTACAAATGGGTGAAAATACTTTGAACTTTAAGGCCCCTTTTAAACGTATTAGTATTTACGATGCCATTAAAGAATTTACTGGCTTTGATGTAAGCACTATGGATGAAGAGGGCATACGTGAAGTATGTAAAGAATTGCATATAGCTGTTTCTCCAAGTATGGGCAAAGGCAAGTTAATTGATGAGTTGTTTAGTGAAAAATGTGAAGGTAATTTTATTCAACCAACCTATATCATAGACTATCCAGTTGAGATGAGTCCGCTAACCAAAAAACACCGCTCTAAAGAAGGTTTGGTTGAGCGTTTTGAGTTAATGGTTAACGGGAAAGAAATTGCAAATGCCTATACAGAATTAAATGATCCAATTGAGCAGCGCGAGCGTTTTGAAGAGCAAGTGCGTTTAATGGAAAGAGGAGATGACGAGGCAATGTTTATCGACCATGATTTTCTTCGTGCATTGGAATATGGCATGCCGCCAACATCAGGTATTGGCATTGGTATTGATCGTTTATGTATGCTTATGACCAACCAAGCATCTATTCAAGATGTATTGTTTTTTCCTCAAATGCGTCCTGAAGTGAGCCAAAAAAATGCGGCAAACGAAAAGGAAGAAGCATAAAATTGAAACAAGTATTTTATTATTAATTATTTGGTAATTAGCTAATTGATGTTTTTTAAACATTTATTTTAACTAATTCAATTTGAATGCATATTTTGCAATTATAACTTGATTAAAAAGTGTTGCTTATTCAACAAACTTTTTAATAAATTTGGTAAAATATGGGAAGTGGAACAATAAGATCCGTAGTAATTGACGACGTAGACATGATGCGCGCCACACTTAAAAAAGTGTTGGAAGCCTTTCCTGCAATTGAAATTGTAGGGGAAGCAGCAGATTATGAATCGGCAAGGACAGTTATAAATGATACCAGGCCAGATTTAATTTTTTTGGATATCGACCTCAATGGATTAACCTCAATGGATTTATTAAATGAGATAAACTGCAGTCCTAAAATTATTTTCATTACCTCTCACTCAGATTTTGCTATTAAGGCATTTGAAATAAATGCGATAGATTATATCCTCAAACCAATTAGTAGCGATCGCTTAAGAAAAGCAATTGATAAAGTAATTGAAATTCGTGAAGACCTGGAAATAGATGGTGTTTTAGGTGATACGGGAGAGGTTTTTAAGCAAGATCAAATAATTCTATTGAATTTTGAAAACAAGTTAACTTTCATAAAAATTCATGAAATAAATTACATTGAAGCTTTTGGTAATTATACCAAAATTTTCATGTACGATGGCAAATTAAGTGTTACCTACAACTCAATTAAAAATTGGGAAAGTCGCTTGCCTGATGATATTTTTGTTCAAATTCATCGCTCCACTGTGGTAAATATTTTAAACGTTGTTAAAATAGAAAAGTGGACCAACGATACTGGTCGCCTATTTTTACATGGTGTAGAAAAACCTTTTGAAATTAGTAGGAGTTACTTTTTTCAGATGAAGAAGAAGTATAAAGTATAGAGGCGAGAAACGAGAAGCGAGAAGCGAGTTGAAATGCAATGGTTCGGCAGGCTCACCATGACGGTGTAATTTCTGCAGGTAAATGCTATTTACACACTGAAAAATGTAATTTTCCTTATTGAGAACAATGGTTCTGCAGGCTCACCAGGACGGCTTTGTAGCCACAAAGACCAACTAGCGACCAACTTACTTTCCTTTATGGTGAAATCTAGATACAATTCCCAATGGCAATTGAACGCCAGATTTGGCTTGGAGGTAAAGTTCGCCGTTTTCTAATTCGCCAGCGGTTTTAAAATTTTGTTGTACCAAGTTTTGAACCAATAATGCGCTCAAGCCCATTGAGTATACATTTAAAATTAGAAAATGCTCTTTTGGATCGAGCAACAAGGCAATATCTTGCAAGAGCTCATTGATGCTGTCTTCTAATTGCCATCTTTCTCCATTTGCACCAATGCCATAAGCAGGTGGATCTAAAATAACGCCATGATAGGTTTTACCGCGCTTTACTTCGCGTTTTACAAATTTCATGGCATCTTCTACCACCCAACGAATATTATCGAGTTTAGAAGCTTCCATGTTTTCTTTGCTCCAGCTGATTACTTGCTTTACAGAATCAACATGGGTAACATCTGCGCCTGCTGCTTTGGCCGCAATACTTGCACCACCGGTATAGGCAAATAAATTTAAAAACTTGGCGCCTTCAATTGGTTTAAGGGTATTGTAAATATAATCCCAATTAGCTGCTTGCTCTGGAAAAATACCAACATGTTTAAATGAGGTAAGTGAAAGGTTGAACTTTAATTGGTATTCTTTGGTTGAATAGGGGAGATGCCATTTGGTTGGCATTTTCTTTGGGTTAATCCATTCTCCGCTGTGACTACCTTTTTGTTTAAAGGTAATATCGCATAATTTTTTCCATTCAATTTCGTCCCAAACCTTGTTCCATAAGGCTTGTGGCTCGGGTCTTCTTAAAATAACTGGACCAAAACGTTCTAGTTTTTCAAAGTTACCACAATCTAATAATTCGTAATCGAGCCAATTTTTGGGAGTGAAAGTTTGCATGCAAAAAAATATTGGGTGTAAAGGTATTGAACTAAATCAATACTTTCTATTCTAAAACAAAAGTAAGTCCTTCTATGGCCAATTCTGTATCTGGGAATTCGCTTCGTGCTTCTTCTAGTAATGGATTTAAATCGTCGTAGCGTGAAGAAAAATGGCCAATAATAAGTTTGTTTACGCGCGCTTGTTTGGCAACCATTCCAGCTTGTTTGGCAGTGGTATGCATGGTGGTAATGGCGCGATCCAATTTTTCATGCAAGAAAGTAGCTTCGTGGTATAAGTAATCTGCCTCTTCCACTGCATTTATTACGCGTTCATCAAAATTGGTATCCGAACAATACGCATATGAAATGGGACGCATGGCAGGAAATGTAAGGTCTTCATTGGGTGTAGTTTTGCCGTCCTCACTAATATAATCCTTACCCAATTTTATATCATTGAAATGTGTGAAGGGGATATTGAGTTTTTGGCAGGCAGCTACATTTAATTTTTTGAGTATAGGTCGTTCTTCAAAAAGGTAACCAACTGTTGGAACTCTATGAAATAAAGGAAATGCCTTTACTCTAAAGTATAAGTTTTCCATAACAATGCTGGTAGTATTTGGGTCTATGGAATGGTAATGTAAAGGGAAACTAAATTCTGTTTCGGTGTATTTGAAAAACACGTTTAATATTTCAAATAATTCTTTTGGTCCATATACATTTACTGGCTGCTCATGTTTGTTTAAATTCATAGAAAGTAACAATCCTGGTAAGCCAAGTATATGGTCGCCATGCACATGTGTAATGAAGATATGCGTAAGTTTGGATTTCTTAAGTTTGTAGCGTTGCAATTGCATTTGCGTCCCTTCGCCACAGTCAATTAACATGTGGTGATCGCAGATATGAATATACTGTCCGCTTGGATGTCTGTTTGGCGTTGGCGACGCTGAACTGTTTCCTAGTATAGTTACTTCAAAAGCCATGCTTACCTTGCTTAAATTTCTCCTAAAAATTGTTTTTCCAATTGGTCCATCA
>CAIYNF010000124.1 GCA_903927505.1 uncultured Bacteroidota bacterium
ATGTTTCCCGCGCATAATAGGAATGGCGCAGAAAGAGCAAGGTCTATCACAACCTTCAGAAACTTTTAAATAGGCATAATGCGCTGGCGTAGTAGTTATACGTTCACCAATTAATTCATGTTTATAATCGGCACCAAGCGTTTGGAGCAATTGAGGCAAATGCGTGCTACCAAAATATTGGTCAACTTCAGGAATTTCCTTTTCCAAATCTGGTTTGTAACGTTGCGAAAGACAGCCTGTAACATAGAGTTTATCTATTTCACCCGCTTCTTTGGCTTCGGCCCAACGCACAATGGTATTGATGCTTTCTTCTTTTGCGTTATCAATAAAACCACAAGTATTTATGATAACAATATTGGCATCATCTTCTTGAGATTCATGCTCCACTAAAAAATCATTGGCCTTCAGTTGGCTGTATAGCTCTTCACTGTCGACAATATTTTTAGAGCAACCAAGGGTAATAATATTAACCTTGTCTTTTTTTAAGGTTTTGGTTTTCAAAGCAATTAGCTATTAAAAAGAGAGTCAACAAATTCTTTCTTATTAAACAATTGAAGGTCGTCTATTCCTTCACCCACACCAATGTATTTCACTGGAATGTGGAATTGATCGGCAACGCCAATAACAACGCCACCTTTGGCAGTGCCATCTAATTTGGTTAATGCAAGCGCATTTACTTCAGTAGCGGCTGTAAATTGTTTGGCTTGTTCAAAGGCATTTTGCCCTGTGCTGGCATCAAGCACCAATAAAATTTCATGCGGGGCATTTGGAATTACTTTTTCCATTACCCTTTTTATTTTGCTTAATTCATTCATCAAGCCAATTTTATTATGAAGTCTGCCTGCGGTATCAATAATCACTACATCGGCATCCATTTCTATTGCTTTGGCAACAGTATCAAATGCAACAGAAGCAGGATCGGTATTCATGCCATGCGAAATAACGGGCACATTGTTACGTGTTCCCCAAATTTTGAGTTGTTCTACAGCAGCAGCGCGAAAGGTATCGCCAGCGCCTAAAACTACTTTCTTTCCAGCTTTGGTATATTGGTTGGCCATTTTTCCAATGGTGGTAGTTTTACCTACTCCATTTACACCAACAACCATCACAACGTATGGTTTTACGCCTTTTAAGTCACTAAAGTCGGTAGGGATTTCGGATTTGTTTTCATCCATCAATTTGCCAACTTCTTCTTTTAAAATGGCATTGAGACTGTCTGAACCAATGTATTTATCTTGTGCAACACGCTTTTGGAGTCGGTCAATAATTTTAAGGGTAGTTTCTATGCCAACATCACTGCTCACCAAAATTTCCTCTAGATCATCTAAAAAGGCATCATCTACTGCGCTTTTGCCCAATAAGGCCTTTCCAATTTTGTCTAGCAAACTGGTTTTGGTTTTCTCCAAGCCCTGATCGAGCTTGTCTTTATTATCCTTACTAAAAAAACTAAAGATTCCCATTTTTGGACATTAATATTTAAACAAAAAAAGCATCCTGCTTTTAACAGAATGCTTTATTGAATGCGTGTGTATCCAAGACTTACTTTTTAAAGTAAGTCTTTACTTCCTCGTTAGGAACGATTTCAGATTTAAAGGAGTATGATCCTTTTGCGTTTCTAACCGCTTTGTAAACTTTTGCGAAATCTTTTCCAGCACCAGTTTTTAACGTTGCAACTACCTTCTTAGCCATGACTTAATTATTTAATTTCTTTGTGTACAGTTACCCTTCTCATAATTGGGTTGAATTTCTTCAACTCAATACGTTCAGTGGTGTTTTTACGATTCTTAGTAGTAATGTATCTGGAAGTTCCAGCCAAACCACTATTCTTATGCTCAGTGCATTCCAAGATAACTTGAATTCTATTTCCTTTTCTTGCCATTTCTTACTTCCTCCTTAGATTTGTCCATTACGGATGTAGTCATTCAAAACGGCACCAATGCCCTTTTTGTTAATAGTTTTTATCGCTTTAGTGGACACCTTTAAGGTAATCCAGCGGTTTTCTTCAGGTATAAAGAATTTCTTTTCCTGTAAATTGGGGTAAAAGCGACGTTTGGTCTTACGGTTTGAGTGAGACACATTATTACCCACCATCGGGCGCTTACCGGTTAAATCACATACTCTCATGACAATATTTTCTTCAAAAGGACTGCAAATATCGGCCTTTTTTTAATAAATGCAATAGCTTCTTCAAAGTTTTCTGATAATAATTTGAATAACTTGCCTTTTACAGGATCAAAATAAATTAAACACTTTATTTCCAATAACTTAAAGCAAACACCTCCGTGGAAAAGAATTTGAACCCTGCTTTATTATTACAGGAACTTGCCTGTTGAAATAAAATTAAGTTGATTTGCTACAAATAAACTCAGTTATGGAATTTCAATTCATATTGGTGGAAGCCAATTACCAGCCAAATATAGCACTTGTTCGATTAAATCGCCCAAAAGAACTTAATGCCTTAAATCTCCAATTGATGTTGGAAATGAAAGAGGCCCTAGCCCAATTGGATGCTAATGAGGAAGTACGTTGTATCATAATAACTGGAAACGAGCAGGCTTTTGCCGCTGGAGCAGATATCAAACAGATGGAAAGTAAAACGGCCATCGACTTATTGAAAATTGATCAATTTGAAACTTGGGACCAGATTAGAAAAACAAAGAAGCCCATTATTGCTGCCGTTTCGGGCTTTGCCTTAGGGGGAGGTTGTGAGTTGGCCATGACATGTGATATGATTATTGCGGCAGAAAGCGCCAAATTTGGTCAGCCCGAAATTAAATTGGGAATTATGCCAGGTGCAGGTGGAACCCAACGCTTAACAAAGGCTGTAGGCAAAGCGATGGCTATGGAAATGGTATTAACGGGAAAATTTATTGGCGCTGAAGAAGCAAAAAATATTGGTTTGGTAAACCGCGTGGTGCCAGATGAAGTATATTTAGATGAAGCTGTAAAATTAGCCAAAGAAATTGCACAAATGAGTCCGGTTGCTGTGCGCTTGGCAAAAGAAAGTGTATTAAAGGCATTTGATAGCGGACTGCAAGAAGGTTTGTACTTTGAAAGAAAGAATTTCTATATGTGCTTTGCAAGTGAAGATCAAAAAGAAGGCATGAATGCATTTATTGAAAAACGCAAACCCGTTTTCAAGGGCAATTAATTTGGGTTCGAACCGAAAGCAATGAACGCAAAAGAAATTTCCATTTTAGATTATACCTATCAATTACCAGAAGAAAAAATTGCGGTCTATCCCCTCCCAAATAGAGACCAAAGTAAATTATTAATTTATAAAAACGGCGAAGTAAAGGAGTCTATTTTCGAAAATATTCCCACTCAAATTGCCCCACACAGCCTCATGGTATTTAACAATACCAAAGTAATTCATGCGCGCTTACATTTTCAAAAAGAGAGTGGCGCTACCATTGAAGTTTTTTGCCTTGAACCCGCCAATGGCAGCCATGAGCAAGCATTACAGGCACTAGGAAATTGCCAATGGCATTGTTTGCTTGGAAATGCAAAACGTTGGAAAGGGGAAACATTAAAGAAGATTTTTGAAGTAGCGGGCAAAGAAATTTGTTTGCAGGTTAATTTAATCTCCAAAGATGGCGCATACGGCATTGTTGCCTTTGAATGGGAAGAGAAAGAAATTCCTTTTGGCCAGCTATTAAATGCGGCAGGACAATTACCCATTCCACCTTATTTAAATAGAGAAACTGAGGCCAATGACGAAGAAGTTTACCAAACTTTGTATGCAAAGCATGAAGGTTCTGTAGCTGCACCCACCGCAGGTTTGCACTTTACGGAAGCTGTTTTTGAACAACTAAAAAAAGCCCAAATAAGCAAAGAAGAACTTACCTTACATGTAGGTGCAGGAACATTTTTACCCGTTAAATCGGAGCATTTGGCAGGGCATGAAATGCACAGAGAATCCGTTTTGGTGAGCAAGAAAAGTTTGGAGCATATTCTTGAAAAACTAAAAAAGCAAGAACCAATTATTGCCGTAGGAACTACCTCTTTGAGAACCTTAGAAAGTTTGTATTGGCATGGCGTAAAAACACTTGTAAATATTGGTTCAACGCATATGGATGTAGAACAATGGGACCCATATGAATTAACCCAAGAACACAGTGCTATAGAAGCTTTAGAGGCATTGATTCAAAAATTAGAAAAAGAAAATAGTTCCTTTATTTTTGGTTCAACCCAAATATTAATTGCACCAGGTTATTCATTTAAATTGGCTGATGGCTTGCTAACCAATTTTCACCAACCTAATAGTACTTTATTACTTTTGGTGGCTGCATTTATTGGAGATGATTGGAAAAAGGTTTACCAATATGCTTTAGAAAATAATTTCAGGTTTTTAAGCTTTGGCGATAGCAGTTTATTGTGGCGCAACTAATCAATAATTTGGCGCAAGGTTTCCATTTGAGCGCTATTTCCAAGAACAATTAATTTCATATCTGCTTCTAATTCCATATTGATATTTGGATTTACAATATAACTACCATCTCCTTTTTTTAGTCCAATCACATTGGCGCCAGAAACTTTTCTGATGTTTAAATCTACAATACATTTGCCACTTAAATTCTTAGTAAGACGGGCATAAGAAAATTCTTCTAATTGCACATCGGCACCGGCTTGACCGGAGAGTATGTCTACAAATTCATTTACATCCGGACGAACAATAAGTGTTGCCATATGGGCACCACCAATTCTATCTGGCATAATTACATTATCTGCCCCAGCGCGTTTAAGTTTGGTATAGCTAGAACCATTAGAGGCTCTGCTTATAATGGTGAAATTAGAATTTAAACCACGCGCTGTTAAGGTTACAAAAACATTATCTGCATCATTTGGTAAAGTGGTAATTAAACCACGTGCGTTTTCTATTCCCGCATTTAATAAAGATTCGTCATTGGTAGCATCTTCATTGAGATAAAATTCATGCGAAGTATTGATATGCTTCTCCAACAATTCCTTTTTATTTTCGAGTATAACAAACGGTATTTGGTGCTTTTGTAGCATTTCACAGGCAGCCTGACCATTTCTTCCAAAGCCACAAACAATGACATGGTTTTGAAGTGCTTTAATTTTGTCTTTCATACGTTTGGTTCGGATTTGCTGAAAAAAATTTCCTTCTATTAAAAATCTTGTAATTAAGGTTAAGGCATAGGCAAAAATTCCCAGGTTACCAATAATTAGAAAAATGGTAAAAATTCTACCTGCAGTGCTCAATGGAAAAACTTCTCCATAACCAACTGTTGCTATAGTTGTAATGGTCATAAATAAGGAGTCAATAAACGATGCCCCTTCTATGAGCATGTAACCACTAACTCCCACAGTAATTGGAACCATTAACAATGCAATGGCAAACATTATTTTAGAAGGTGTGCTGAGGGATTCCACATTGCCAATTTAGAACAATCTGATCAATAAATAAATAATTTAAATCAATTTTATTTTCAATAAAAAGTAGAAATTTGGGAAATAATTTGCGCACTCAAAAAGAAGTAATTACATTTGAAGCAAATGATTCCTATTTAAGAATTATTATTATTTATAAAATGAACCTATCGCTTACTCAAATTAAAACTCAATTTCAAGAATTGGGAATTAAATCAACAATTCCACGGGTAGTCATTTATCAATCATTGGCTAAGGCAATGCACCATCCAAGTGCAGAGGAAATTCACCTGTCAATTCAAAAGAAATATCCTGGGGTATCTCTTGCTACAGTATACAAAACTTTGGACATGTTAGTGCAGAAGTCGCTAGCGAGTAAGGTTGTAACAGATGAAGACAAGGTGAGGTACGATTCTAAAATGGAACCACACATACATTTGTATTGCGAGAAAACACAAAAGATAATGGATTATGACGACCAAGAATTGGCGGAATTAATTGCAGGTCATTTTACAAAAAAAGGAATTCCGAATTTTATAATAAATAGGATTCAAGTAAATATCAAAGGAGAATCTAAAACAATAAAAAATAAATAAATTATGACCATGTTAGTAGGAAAAAAAGCGCCATTTTATAGCGCTGATGCCGTTATAAACGGTGGAGAATTTGCAGAAAATTTCTCATTAGCTCAGTATGAAGGCAAGAAACAAGTATTGTTCTTCTTTTACCCATTGGACTTTACGTTTGTTTGTCCAACCGAAATTATTGCTTTCCAAGACAGAATTAAAGATTTTGAAGACAGAAATGTACAAGTGGTTGCCTGTTCAGTAGACAGTAAATTCTCTCATTGGGCATGGTTGAATACCCCTAAAAACAAAGGAGGAATTCAAGGAGTGCAATTTCCAATGGTTGCAGACATTAACAAAACCATTGCAACCAATTATGGTGTATTAGCTGGTAAATATACATACAACGACGAAGAGCAATTGGAGTGGATTGGCGACAATGGCGAAAATGCTGTTGCTTACCGCGGTTTGTTTTTAATTGACATTAAAGGAAATGTTCGTCACCAAGTTGTAAATGATATGCCATTAGGTAGAAGCATTGATGAAGCTTTGCGCATAATTGACGCTTTGCAATTCTTTGAAGACAAAGGAGAAGTTTGTCCTGCCAATTGGCAAAAAGGAAAAGATGGCATGAATGCAACAGCGGAAGGTGTTGCTAAATACTTAGGTTCACACTAAATAAATTTAAGACCTAAAATGCTTATGTATATAGGCTTTTAGGCACTTATCTAATTTTTATGTATTTTCGGCAGGTATGAAGAAATTTTTCTTTTTACCTGCCTTTTTTTTGTTGGCAGGAATTGTGTTTGCACAAACGGATAGTATTATAAATATCCCCCTATCCAATTATGTGAAGGATGATAGGTTTGACAAATACCAACTCACCCTGGCTTTATTTTTGACGCAAGGCGATACTATTTATTCGATGGATTTTGAAGGAACGCGCGAGGCAAAACCAATAGTAATTAAACGCCCTCCTGGCTACCAAATTTACGCCTATGGAAATGTGTTTTTTAGCGGAACCAAAAACGATTACAACCCAGGATACGTTAGTGTTTTAGTTGCGAGTCCTTACAACAAACACCCTCATTTATTTATTGACCAAAACCAAAATTTTGATTTTACAGACGACCAAAGATTTACCATGCCTTATTACGAGGAGGAAGCGGTTGAAATTGAATTGGCCAATGAAAAAAATAAGGATGGTAGAGTTAAGCTGGTATTAACTAGAAATAAATTATACGGTCAGAAATACGATTTCAAAAAACAATTGGATGAATATTACGCCACTGCTTACAAAGGAAGAAAATTTGTTGGCATGGAATATACCTATAGGGAACAAAGGTATATAACAAGAGCGGGCTTGGTTTTACAGGGGAAAGAATCCTTTAAAATTGCCTTAATGGATTGCAATGCAAATGGTATTTACAATGACCCTGGTATTGATAAAATTTTGTTTGCCAATGTGCGCGACTCATTAATGGATGCCACAAATCCATTAAATTTTGTGCATATACAAAAGCTTGGCAAACGCAGTTATTTTGAGAAGAACGACCAATTGTATGAAGTGATAGAAGCAGATGCCGCTGGAAAATTTATTCGGATCAAACCGAGTAGCGACCAAATAGATTTTGACAGAATTACTATAGGAAAGAAAGTGCCCAAAGTAAATTTCACTTTGGTAAAAGGACAAAAACTTAAATTAAAAAAGCTGAGAAGGAAAGAGGTTTATTTATATTTTGGCAATAAGACCAGCAAGAATTTTCGTTCAGACACCATGATGCTGCGCCAAATTGCAGCCTTAGATAGCAATAGGTTAAAAGTAATTTGCGTATTGTATGTAAACAAGAGTTATGAGTTACGTATATTTAATACAGATGCCCAACCCAATTATTTATTGGCATACGGCAACAAGGAGCTCAGCAATAAATTAGGAATAAATAGCCTCCCTCAAACCTTGTATTTAGGTAAACGAAGGCGTGTTAAAAGGTACGGTTTGAATCCTGCAGATTTTTTAAGTGAATGGATTAAAAACAATCCTTAAGTTACCAGCTACCGCCTGCACCACCGCCGCCAAAGCTTCCGCCGCCAAAACCGCCAAAGCTACTTCCACCGCCGCCGCCACTGCTAAATCCTCCACCTCCAAAGGTACCAATCATTGGTCCGGCCATAAACATACCCCCACGACCACCCCTGCCACCTTTTCCAAAGAAAATGATGAAAAGGAAAAACAGAATTAAAACAATAACGAATCCCATTGGGGGTGGACCTTGCTGATTGCCCATTGGCTCGTCGTTGATAAACTCACCAGCAGCTGCACGCATTATAAAATCAGTAGCATCATTTAAACCAGCATAATAATTGCGCTTCTTAAAATTAGGTTTAATTACTTCCTCAATAATTCTTTTAGACAAGGCATCTGTAATACTTCCTTCTAATCCATATCCATTTTGAATACGAATTTTTCTATCTTCAATTGCTATGTAAATGAGTAGCCCATTATTTTTTCCTTTTCTGCCAATTTGCCAATTTTCGGCCAAACGCTGAGAATAATCAAATTCATCTTCACCCTCCAAGCTATTTTCAATAACAATGGCAATCTGCGTTGAAGTGCTGTCTTCATAAGCCTCCAATTTAGCTTCCAAGGCATTGAGTTCATCTGCATTTAAGGTACCTGAATAATCATTTACCAATTTTGGAGGATTGGCTTGTTTTGGAAAATCCTTTGCCTGTAGGCCTATAAAGGAGAAACACAATAGAAAGGAAAAAATTATTTTATTCATTGGTTTCACCTCCAAAAGAAATTTCGTTACTTAATTCATTTACATCATTTGCTTGGTAAGGGAAAAAGGCTTTTAACTTCTCCCCTACGTGTTCAATGGCTATGGACAAACCATTGGCAAATTCTTTTTTCGAAAAATAGTTTTTCAATAAATCTTTTTCTGCTTGCCAAAAATCGTCTCCTACTTTTTCGTGGATTCCTGAATCACCAATAATGGCAAATTTTCTATCTTCAAAAGACAGATATAAAAGTACCGCATTTTTTAATTCGGTATTTCCCATACCCAAATTATCAAAAACAATTTTGGCTCGATCCATAGGCGCCAAATCTGTCTTAGGTTCAACGTGTAAGCGGATTTCGCCCGAAGTTGCCTTTTCTGCACTTTGAATTGCAGCCACAATTTGTGCTTGGTCTGCTTTAGAAAAAAATTGTTTTGCCATGGTATAAAAAAATAGGAATTTGCTGCGAACAACAAATTCCTATTCCATTAATTTTTATTATTAAAATTCTACTTTAGGTGCTTTGTCGGCGCCAGCAACGGCTTCAAAGTAACCTTTCTTATCAAATCCAAGCATACCTGCAAAAACTACTTGAGGGAATTGGCGGATATATGAATTATAGTCTTTTACTACCTCATTAAATTTACCACGTTCAACAGCAATTCTGTTCTCGGTTCCTTCTAATTGAGATTGTAATTCCTTGAAATTCTCAGTGGCTTTTAGCTGTGGGTATTGCTCAGCAACAACCATTAAACGACCCAAAGCTTGCGATAACTCTCCTTGAGAGGCTTGAAACTTTTGAATTTGCTCTGGACTTAACTTGCTTGCATCCACTTTAATTTGAGTGGCACTTGCTCTTGCGTTAATTACATCTGTAAGGGTTTTTTGTTCAAAATTTGCCACACCTTTAACAGTGCTTACTAAATTGGGGATCAAATCTGACCTGCGTTGGTATACATTTTCAACTTGCGCCCACGAAGAGCTTACAGTTTCTTGTTTTGTAACCATGTTGTTGTAACTGCCACAACCATTGAATACGAGTAATAACAAGGCTGCGCCAATAACTAAAAGGATAATGTTGCTTCTTTTCATTTTTCTTTATGATTTATAGGTATGGCAAGATACAAAATACTGTCCAAAGATTTTTGTCACTGACAAAATGTACTTGCAATACCGACGAATAGCATTATTTTGGGGTGGAATTGCCTTTTTAGGTCATATACCTTAGGTTTGCCTAAACTTATGACATGAAAAAGGTCGTAATAATTGGCATTTTATATGAATTACAAAGCAGACTGTTTACATTTTAAAGGACATATTCCTTGCAAACCACACAAAGAAAGTGGCTACCACTGCGAGAATTGCCCTGCCTATACTCCGGTTTCAAAAAGAATTCTCATTATTAAATTGGGGGCAATTGGCGATGTAATTCGTACTACGCCCTTGGTAGTAAAATTTAAACAACTCTATCCAAATTGCAAAATTACCTGGCTTACATGGACACCAGACATTTTGCCTTCTTCCCAAATTGATGAAATTTTAAAATGGGACCACAATTCGTTGATGTACGCGCAACATGCTACGTGGGATATTGCCATTAATTTAGACAAAGAAAAAGAGGCAGGTGCTTTGTTAAAAGTTGTGGAAGCAAAAGAGAAATTTGGCTTTATTTTAAAAGACAATGAAATTCAACCTATCAATGCATTAGCCCAACACAAATTTGACACGGGCATGTTTGATGATATTAGCAAGGCAAATACGAAAAGTTACTTGCAAGAAATATTCGAAATTTGCGGCATGCAACACGCTGGTGAGCCTTATTTGATGGATACCCACGACAATAAAGCTTATGTGTGGGACTTGCCTAAAGGAAAGAAAATTATAGGTATGAATACAGGTTGCGGTGGCAGATGGACCACCCGCTTGTGGAGCATAGACAAATGGGTAGAATTGGTTGGCATTTTAAAAGCAAAATACCCTGATGCAGAAATATTATTATTGGGTGGAGAGGCAGAAGATGCTCGAAACAAAGAAATACAAAAGCGTTCTGGAGCCACCTATTTAGGCTATTACAGCTTATTTGAATTTATAAATTTGGTAAACCAATGCGAGCTTATTATAACCCAAGTAACCATGGGAATGCATATTACCTTGGCATTGGGCAAGAAAATTATTTTAATGAACAATATCTTTAATCCAAACGAATTTGATTTGTTTGGCAAAGGAGAAATTGTGATGCCAGATAAGAGCTGTAAATGCTTTTACAGAGGAAGCTGCTTAGACGGCACCTCATGCATGGAAGAATTACCTGCACAAAAAATTGCTGCAGCTGTAGAGAGACATTTTTAGGTCTAATAGTCGATAGTCCACGGCTGGTGGTTTATGGACTATGGACTAAAAACAATCAGGAATTATAACAATTGGGCGGTATGGTTTTTGGTATCTACCTTTTCAATGATGTTTTCAATTTTTCCTTTTTCGTCTATTACAAAGGTTGTGCGCACAATACCCATATAGGTTTTACCGTACATACTTTTTTCTGCCCAAGTTCCGTAAGCTTCAGAAACAGCATGGTCTTCATCTGCTAATAAAGAAAATGGTAATTCATATTTGGCAATAAACTTTTGGTGTTTGGTTGCGGTATCAGGGCTAACACCTAGGATAGCATAGCCATTTTTTAATAATGTTTTATAATTATCGCGCAGGTTACAGGCTTCGGCAGTGCAGCCTGGGGTATCGTCTTTTGGATAAAAATACAATACCAATTTTTTGCCTTTAAAATCACCAAGTGAAAGGGCTTCACCCGCTTCATTTTTTGCTTTGAAATTTGGAGCTTTATCGCCAATATTTAATGTGCTTGCCATGATTAATAATTTATTAGTAAAACATTTGTTTATAGAAATAGTTTTAATTTAGAAAACAGGAATTGTAAAATGAGCTTCACGCCTATTTCCTTTGAGGTCTTCCAATACTATCATTAAATCCATTTCATGCAATAAGCCTTCCGTTTGGTCTTGGGCAAATAACTTTAAAGTATTAAAATAAACCTCATCGAAGCGATAGCTTAATTGTTGGTTTTTGGGATCATAATCTAATAAGACCCAATTCCCATTTAAGAAACCTTTATAAGAAACTATTCCGGAGAAATTATCTTTTACTTCAAAGTCCCAGCGCATTGTATCTGTGGCATCATATTCATTTTTGAAGCTCATCCATTTAATGCTTGGCGCAATGGTATCGATCACAATGGAATAATTTCCAAAACTTGCACCCTTGCCCTTTACCCATGCATTTTCATAAGCACCGCCAGCACTTCTAATATTATCCGACTTACCATTAGAATAACCCAAAAGTAATTTAGGATGCAGCGAAACTGGAATATGCGTTGCTTGAATAGCTATATCAAAGGCAGCATGAATGGGCGTATTGGGCGTGTGGAATTCATATTCGTTTGATAACATTTCCTTTTGCGGCGCATTGACATCTAATTTATAAAATACTGTATCATACAATGATTTGGGATCCAATTTAATTATAATTCCCTCCGCATTTATTTGCTGCGCCTTACCAGGAAGCAACATTGGCTTTCCGCTATTTTTTGCATCGTAGTCAATTTTACTTTGATCGGGAGTACTTGGTATTATGCGGTAATTTACTTTTAGCTTGCAGGCATTTTGATTGAAATCTTTTACCACAAAAATAATTTCGCCCATATGCTTATCCTGTAGGCTGGCATTGAACCTACCTTTTCGTGCATCTGTGGCGTAGGTGCTAAACATATTGCCATCATCCACAAAACATTTTTGCACACGCGTTTTTTGAATTCGGTAGTATGGATAATCTATGTGTGCGTTAATATATTTACTTTCATCAAAAGCAAATTGGTTTAAACAATGTTTAAATTTCAAAGCACTGTTATTGTAATAACTTATTTCATAAATACCTTTTTCGTCCCAAGCATTGTGAATATAATCATAGGTTTCGAGCCCAAATCCGTATGTTTCTGGCGAAAGCAACAGCATGTCTTTTAGCACCCACATGCTGTCTGTTTTGAAACAAGTTTTTGCAGAAATGGCTATTTCATTTTTAAGCAATAAACCTTCTGTTACAAATTTATAAACAAACAATTTAAGTATTACAGGAGCAATTGTATCTTTTGGAACAAGTCCAAACAAAGCTGGATTTAAAATTTTTTCTGTTCGGATATCCCTTATTTCATAATGCAGATGAGGACCCGTGCTACCACCGCTATTTCCACTATAGCCTATGATTTCACCTTTTTTAACAAATAAAAATGGCTTGATAAATATCTTATCAAATTCAAAAGTTTTATTGATGTACTGGTATTGGTGAATCCAATTGGCAAGCGGCCCATTGTATTTTTGCAAATGACCATATACCGTGCTGTATCCATTTGCATGTTCTATATAAACTGCTTTACCATAACCATTGCGTTGTATTTTTATGCGAGAAATATAGCCATCTGCTGCTGCATAAACAGGTAATCCTTCCCTCCCATTGGTTCGCAAATCTATTCCACTGTGAAAATGATTATCACGCAAACCTCCGAAAGGAGAAACTAAATTTGGTAAAGAATCTAATGGATAACGAAAGTAATTTTGCGGATAATTTTGCGCATTCAGCTTCAACAAATTTAGGGTCGACAAAAAAAACAGCAAAAAATATACTGCTGCTTTGTGGAGGTATTTTTGTTGTGCTTTCAAATTTACTTCACTTCAAACTGCAGCATTTGGTTCGAACCGATAAAGCCTTCTAATTTATCTCCAATGGCAACAGAACCAACGCCTGCAGGCGTACCTGTATAAATTAAATCGCCCACTTTTAAGGTAAAATATTGTGAGATAAAACTCACAATTTTATCGAAAGAAAAAATCATTTGTGCGGTATTTCCTTGTTGCACCAATTTTCCATTTTTCTTTAAACTAAAATCGATGTTTGAAAGATCAACACCTTCAATTGACATAAAATTACCAAGAGGTGCAGCGCCATCAAAACCTTTTGCCAACTCCCAAGGCAAACCTTTTGATTTAAGTTCCGCTTGCAAATC
This sequence comes from uncultured Bacteroidota bacterium, assembly GCA_903927505.1. Classification (GTDB taxonomy): domain Bacteria; phylum Bacteroidota; class Bacteroidia; order UKL13-3; family UKL13-3; genus B1. The sequence goes on from CAIYNF010000124.1 coordinate 13,810, forward strand.
ACGTGCAGTAAAATCAACACCTAAGCCAATTTCATTGTAATAATTATGCGCAAATTTTTCTTGAATATTCTTCCCAACTTTATGAATTTTTATTACCAATTCAATTTCATGGTGCACATCATTGCTAAAACTTGGCAAGTAAAAATCTTCGCCGTTTTTTAGTAAAGCAGTATCTGGTTTGGCAAACACAACAGGGTTTTCGGGAACTGCATTTCCTAGTTCCTTGGCGTGTTCACTGTAATTTCGTCCTATGCAAAAAATCTTCATAGGACGAATATACAAAGGTTTTTCAAATCAAAATACCTGCTGAATGAAATGGGTGAAAAACAATCTTACAATTTATTCAATTCAACTTTTACAAATTGCATGAGATTTTTGATATAGGCATCAGAGAAATCAAATTGAACACCGGCCGCTTCATAAATCTCTCCAATGGTTTTGGTATAACCCAAACTCAAGGCTTTTTTGTACTGGGCAATTGCTTGCTCTTTGTTGCCAAGGAAATTGCGCCATACGGCCAATGCTCCTAATTGTGCCATTCCATATTCAATATAATAAAACGGCACTTCAAATAAATGCAATTGTTTTTGCCAGGTATATGCTTGAAACTGTTCGTAGCCTTCCCAATTAACCATCCCTGTTCCAAACTCTTTGCTTATTTGCATCCAATAATCTTTTCGTTCTTGGCGGGTATGAGCTGGGTGCGTATAAATCCAATGTTGAAATTTATCAATGGTGGCAATCCAAGGAAGGATTTTAATAATTCCTTCGAGGTGTTCTTCTTTAGCGCGTTTAAATTCTTCTGGGCTAGTATAAAATTCATCCTGACCTTCATAACTGATCAACTCCATACTCATGCTGGCAAGTTCTGCCACTTCGCTCGGACAATTTTTAAAGGCAGCTAATTCCAAATCTTTGCTTAAAAAAGAATGTACGGCATGACCACCTTCGTGCACCATGGTTTCTACATCGCGGGTGCTGCTGGCTGCATTCATAAAGATAAAAGGCACACTGGTTTCTGCCATTGGGTAATTGTAGCCTCCTGGAGCCTTCCCTTTTCTGCTTTCTAAATCCAAACGGTTCATATCGTCCATGGTTTTGATGCAATAGGCAAAATAATCATCCACTTTTGCAAAGCACTTTATTGTTTTCTCCAATAAATCGGCACCACTGGTAAATGGTTCCAAGGCTGGTTTATTTTCTACATCTACTTCCATATCCCAAGGTCTTAAATCAAAACCCAAAGCGTCTTTGCGTTTTTGGTTAAAATCTTTTACCAAGGGCAAAACTTCCTTCTGAATGGCTTCATGGAAATTAAAACAATCTTGCGGGGTATAATCAAAGCGGCCCATAGCAGCAAACATGTAATCGCGGAAATTATCAAAACCTGCGTTTACAGCCACTTGGTGACGTAATTGAATGAGGGTGTCAAATAAGTCATCTAATTCATCCACATGTGCAGCACGCTTCTCATTTATTTTCTTAAAGGCCTCTTCACGAATATTTCTATCTGGACTTTTCAAATAATTAGCCGCTTGTTGTAAGGTAAGTTCTTTGCCTTCCATTTCAACACTCATGCTTCCCAAAATACTACCATACTTCTGCGCTTCTGCAGCTATTGAAGCCATCAATGGAATATTTTCTTCTCTAAACAATTCAATTTCTTTTTTCAATCCACGTAGGTAAATAAAATACTTTTCCTTGTTGAGCTCCTCCAAAAAAGGACAAGCAATTAATTTCTTATTGAGCGCATCTGATAAAGGTGAAATCTTAGGTTCAATTTCACTTACAAAAAACAAATAGGCTTCTTCTAGGGCTTTGTTATTGGTATCGCAGGTCATGCGCACATAGCGCCAAGCGAGGTCTTCACTTAAAAACGCTTCTAACTCAGAACGGTGTTTGAGCCAAGTTTCAAGCTCTGTTTTTGAATTTAATTCGCGTGAAAGTAATTGTGTAAAATACGGTTCAAGCACCTCCCAAGAAGTTACTTTTAATTTATCTGCAAGAAATTTGTGGTGAATAATGGTTAGCATAATTAAGAGTATTATTTTATTTTAAATTAGATATTTAGTAAGCGGCCAGCAGCAATATGCCAGCAGCTATTACTTTCAAATTAATTGTATGTTTTTATAAATTCATAGAATAAATCGCAGTTTCCACTTAATTGTTCATAATAATCTGTGGCATTGGAATTTGATTTTATGCGTGCACGATTTATTTTTAATTGCGCTTCATTTAATTCATAGGCAGTATTTAAAATATAGACGGTTGCACCTAGTAATTTAGGATCTTTACTTATGGCCAATATTTGATGGTAATAATATTTTGCTCGGGCACCTGAGTAATAATTTAAATCTGTATTTGGCACCGTTCCATCAGTAGTGTAGCCATCTTCTGGACTATAGCCCATATGGTAATTTTTCTGCATGATCCAAAATTTTCCATTAAAGGTCATGCTGTAATAAGCATTTGCAATTTTTAATAACAAACGCGCTTTGGCTTCTCCTTTGGCTGCATTCGCAGCTGTTTTCAAGGAAATTAATTCTTTTAAAAAACTCACTTTGTTATAGCGAACATTTCTAAAATTAAAAGGTGCGTGGCCATCCCAAGGATTCAAGCAAAAGGGATCATCTTTTCTAAAAAGGGAATTTACCTCATTACTCCAATAGGCAGTATCAATCTTTTTTACCGCATCATACGCTAAAATTAATTTATCAGCTTGCACCAATTTCATGCTTTTTAAATCGAGCAATTTATTTACATCCCAAGAGGATATATATTCATTAACATCATAGGTATAAGTATAAACGGTACCCGCTAAATATTTTTCGAAAGGACTAGGATTTTGCTTGTTGATTAAAGCAATCATTTCATCAATGGCATTGGGTGTAGCATAAGAATAAATTTGCGTATAAACATTCCCTATGCCAATTAAAGGATGGTATGCATAGGGCTGTGCAGATTTACCATACAACATTAATCCCTTGGCTAAACTACCTCTTTGAATAAATTCGGCAGCAGAGAAATTTACCAATTGATAAGACAGTTGCTTGTATTGCGGAAAAGTAATTTCCATTTTACGTAAACGCTCTAAACAGGCATACAAATCATTTTCAATAGTATGAGTTACTTTATCAGACAGCGATAAACTGAGCATATAATTGTTAATGAGAAATTGTGTTTTACCCAATTCACCAAGTTCTTCTATCTTAACTTTTTTGTAGTATTTTTCTACTAGTTTTAGATCTTTTAAAATAAAAGCAATGTAGCCAGCAGCCAAGTTGTAAAATGACTTCCGCGGAAGTTCTTTCATTTCCAAACTACTTTCAACAAAGGTCAAAACCGCTTGCGCATATTTTGTATCACGCGCTTTTTGCTTGTCAACTTCAATTTTACTTAGTTCGGAATAGGTTTCCAAACCTTCATTTCGGGTCGAACCGAAACCATTGTATTTTTGGGCAAGAATCCAATCCTCTAATTTGTTAATTTCACGCACCAATAAAAAAGGAAGGAATTTATTGTTGGGTTCCAATGCCATTATTTTTTGAAGGGAAGACAATTGCTCCATAGGTTGTTGCAAGGTGTGCATTACCTGAATCAAAGCCTGCTCGTGCTTATTGGAAGCCAATTGGTACGTTTCTTCAAACAGGGCATTTTTAAACAACTCTTCGCAACGAAAACGCTTATCTGGACAAACATCAAAAATATGCGCCAATCCTAAGTTACGTTCTGGTCCTGAATGAAATTCTACTTCGTATAAAAGCGCATTGTTACGCAGCCAATTTTGAATAGGCAGCGGAGCTAAATATTGATTGTAATTTTCTATTAAAGAAATGGAATCCAAATTATAAAAACTGGTTCGAACAATTTGAAAAGCATAACGCTGTTTTAAAAATGGGTCTTTACATTTAGCCAATAAATGCTTGCCCTCTTCAATGGTATTTAAGCCATTAATTGGATCGGGTGAAATTTCATAATCACTGTATGAATAATATCTTTCACCAGGCTTAATTTTACCTGGCGCTATTATTTCTGGACCATCTGGGCACGACCATGAATCGTGGAAGTTGCTTTGGTATTCAGCTTTTTTAGCAAAATCTAAATATTGCAGGACTGCGGGATTTGCCTTTGCGAATTTTAAAAAAGAGTTTTCTTCTAATAAACCATCCTTAATAGCAAAATAATTAATGGGTGCTGTATTATACAAAATCAATCGAATATCGTCTTTAGAAACCTTCTTGTTGGGCGCTTTTTTTAGGCAATATTTACTCCATAAATTTACGTTTTCATCATAGTTATCCAAGGCAACTTTTTCGCCAGCATCGTAGGCATTATAATCTGGATAGAATCCATTATGACTATAATCCATACTGTAAAAAAGTGGCTGTAAACCTGGTTCCGAGCCCATGTTTGGATCAAATGTCCAAAAGCGGTATTCTTCCATAGAAATATAGAAGCCACAGCTATTGGTTGACTTAGGCGGCCAAAATAATAGCAACAAACTAATGCATAGAAAAATAGGCTGCTTCAATTTTTTCATAAGGTATTTTTTCTAAATCAGTTTGATCCAAATCAAATAAGGCAATGGTGGTTTTAGTGTTTATAGCGAAACGACTTATTAATAGACGCGCTTCCAATAATTCTTTTTCACCACAAGATTCAACTTTAATAATATCTCCGGCGCGGAGGGCATTCTCTTGGTAACCACTTGTAGCTTCCTTAACCAAGTATACATTCTCTTCTAATTTCTGCAATTGTATTTTGGCAACATCACCCACATAACGCGGCGCAATTATTTCCGGAATAATATTTTCTGAAATAACTTTTAAGAATTGTTGGTTTCTAAAAACCAATGTCCAACTAAAAGTTGGCAAGGCAAAATCCATAGGCAAAGGATAATCTTTACGAGCCAAATATTTTGCCGCTTCGTTTACATTAAAAATACTGTTTGCCGATTTAAATTTCTTTGCATTGTCTATATTATACACCATGAGCATTACCCTGTCTACAGGCGGTATTCCAAGCTCTTCGCGGTATTTGAATGGGTATAAGCGAAGTGTTACAGAATATTGAAATTGTGGCGCCCATTTTTGGATGCAAAGCAATAAATTAAAATAGGTTTCTTTGGTTGTTTTTGTCCAATCGCAATCAATTTGAATTTCTTGTGTTGGCCTTTTGGTATATGTTTCAATGCGCAAAGCAAAAGATAAAATTCTCTTGGCATAATAATCCATGTCCTCCTCTTTTAGGTGTTGTAAAACTTTATTGGTTATATAAACCACAGGTACATAGTTTAAACTATCGGTATTAGGTTCGACCCAATAATTAATTTCTGTTTTAGAAACGGGGAAAATTCCTGCTGCCTCGCTGTAATCAATATCCAACATTTTCACATACATCTTTTTTATTTGATGTGAAGTAAGAAAGGAATCTTCGTATGCATTGTAATAGGTAGAGCGAGAAAAATTAGTCTTCCAATTATACACAGCTTTTTGAACCTGTACCTTTTGAGGGTGGTTCATTTGGTAAAAGCAGTACAATAAAATTAGGAAGGAAAAACCTGCAATAAATTGTTGGAGCTTGTTGTTCATAATTACGGTTCTAATTTAATGTTAGTTTGTCATTTTTTTCAAATTAAATAAAGGATTTTCAAAAGGCGATTTATATCATTTTTTTATCAATGCGCCGGCTCTTATTTCGAACTAACAAAATATACACAATGAATACCATCATAGAACCATTTAGGATCAAGTCGGTTGAACCTATTAGGATGACAACTAGAGAAGAAAGAACCACATTCTTAGAAAACGCCCATTATAATTTATTTGCCCTCGATAGTGAGAATGTAATCATTGATTTACTTACAGACAGCGGCACCAGCAGCATGAGCGCCAACCAATGGGCTTCGGTAATGCGTGGCGATGAATCTTATGCTGGCAGTCCATCCTTCGACAGGTTTCACAAGGCTGTACATCATTTGATGCCTTTCTCACATATTATTCCAACGCACCAAGGTAGAGCCGCAGAAAAAATCTTGTTTTCAATTATTGGTGGACCAGGTAAATACATTTTAAACAATACCCATTTTGATACAACCCGGGCCAATATTGAATTTACAGGCGCCGAGGCCATTGATTTGGTAATTGCTGAAGGTAAGATTCCAGATTCAGAACATCCCTTTAAAGGCAATATGGATATTGCGCGTTTGGAAGCTTTTATAAAAGAAAAAGGACCCGAAAACATCCCTTTGGTAATGCTTACCGTTACCAATAATTCTGGCGGCGGACAGCCAGTTTCTATGGAAAACATCAAAGAAACAAAGTATATCTGTATGAAATACGATATTCCTTTGTTCTTAGATGCATGCCGCTTTGCAGAAAACGCCTATTTCATAAAATTGCGCGAACCCGCCTACGCCAATGTAAAAGTGGAAACCATTGTACAAGAAATGTTTTCTTATGCAGATGGATGCACCATGAGCGCAAAAAAAGACGCCTTGGTAAATATGGGAGGTTGGTTAGCAATGAACAATCCTGTTTGGGCTGAAGTAGCTAGAAACTTATTAATATTAACAGAAGGGTTTCCTACTTATGGAGGCTTATCAGGGAGAGATTTAGAGGCAATTGCTGTAGGTTTGGTAGAAGTAGTAGATGAAGATTACTTACATTACAGAATTAGTTCGACCCAATATTTAGGAAGACATTTAACAGAAGCAGGTATTCCAATTGTAAAACCAGCGGGCGGTCATGCCATCTATATTGACGCTAGAAACATGTTGCCACATATTACGCCATTGGAATATCCTGGGCAGTCTTTGGCAGTTGAATTATACTTACACGCAGGCATTAGGGCTTGTGAAATAGGTACAGTAATGTTTGGCTTGCAAATGGACGGCACAGAAAAGGCAGCGCCTATGGATTTGGTTCGCTTGGCAATTCCAAGAAGGGTGTATACCCAAAGTCATATCGATTATGTAATTGAAGCGCTAACAGAAATTAACCAAAACAAAGCCAAATTGGAAGGCATGAAAATTGTATGGCAGCCAAAGCAATTGCGCCATTTTAGCGCACGCTTCCTACCTATAAACAGTGTACAAAACCAAAAAGAGAATTTTAGCAAAGCATTTCAAGCAGAAAACGCTTAGGGGGAAATTCATAAAAATAAAAAGGGCTTGATGAAAATTCATCAAGCCCTTTTTTTATGTGAATGAAGCAATCATTAAACTGCTTTAGGACGGTAGCTGGTTTTTGAACCACCCGCACCTTTAGAATTTGCTTTAGGAGCTGCACTTTTTGGTGCGGCTGTTTTAGGAGCAGCTGTTTTCTTGGCAGCAACCTTTTTAGGCTTTGCTTCCTCAGCTGTCGCTTCTTCATCAGATGCTGCAGAAACTTCCGCTTCACCTTCTTCTGGTTCGGCCAATTTTGCAAAATCTAAAACATCCTTCAACAAATGAAACCAGTTCATTAATTTTTTGATGTCATTATCGTAAACGCGCTCACTATCTAAGTTAATGGCTCCAATTAAGAATTCACGTACTTTTTTAATATCATCTTTAGCAGTTGGCACTTCACCAATTTCTTTTAATTTGATTAAAACCTTGTTTAAACGAAGGTCTTCTTCCAAAGTATAGATAGAAATATCATCTAATACAGACACTTTGTCTTGAAAACTGGTAGAAAATCTACGGCCAGTGCCAATGGTTTCAACAATTAAACCATTTTTACTTCTTCCTACAATCTTATGCAAACCGCCTTGTCCGGCTATGGCAACTATGTCTTTTAATTCCATGATCTTTATTTATTCGGAGGGCAAATGTAATAAAAATTAATATTGGAGCACTTATTATTCTCTAAGGTTTTTATTTTTGCGCAGATTGAAAGCTAAAATAATTTTATTCTGCTCCCTATTTGTTGCTCTAAAAGTTCAGGCACAACAAGTTATCAATATTGAATCAAAACAATATGATGCTAAGGATACCAGTTGGCATGGCGATATAGATTTTGCTTTTAACCTCATTCAGAACCAAAACCAGGTAATTGCCATAGGAAACAAAGTAAACTTAAGCCATTCTAAAAATATTCATACCTACCTTTTTGTAAATGAGTTTAACTTTATTAGAGCCAATACCCAAAACTTAGACTACAATACCTATCAGCACTTGAGATACAAGCGCAGTATTCAGCCTTGGTTGAGCGGAGAAGCGTTTGCACAAACTCAATTTAACCAGCAAATTGGCTTAAAATTTAGAGGTTTAATGGGAGCTGGGCCGCGCATTCGCTTGTTTTATTCAGACAGCATGAAGGTGTTTTTAGGACCTATGTGGATGTATGAATATGAACAAACCACCGATGAAAGCGCTAAAAATGTAAGGAACAGAATGAGCTTATACCTTTCCTTTCAATACTTTAGAGATAAGAATTTCAACTTTGATGTGGTGGCCTATTACCAACCCGATTTAATTGACTTCAGTGACTTTAGGCTTATGTCGGAGATAAAAGCAGAATTGGGCATTACTAAAAAATTAGGCTTTCGTTTTTCATTTACGCAAAACTTCAACTCCAAGCCACCACCGGGCATTCCCAACAATTTACAGTATGTAAAAAACGGTTTTTTGTACAAATTTTAAGTCTAAAGCCTACTCCCCTTCTTTTTTCGGTTCGAACCGAGCCCAAATGCGCCAATGTAAATCTTAAGAAAGCCCTTCTTTTTGTGGGCTAAAAGCCTATTTTTGCCAATTAAATGACCGCCAATTTTTATGGAAAACATTGAAAAGTATATACCTAAGAACAAAATTCGTATTGTAACTGCTGCCAGTTTATTTGATGGCCATGATGCTGCCATTAATATTATGCGCAGAATTATTCAAGCCAGTGGCGCGGAGGTTATACATTTAGGCCATGATAGAAGCGCAGAGGAAGTTGTAAATACTGCTATACAGGAAGATGCCAATGCCATTGCTATGACCAGCTACCAAGGTGGACACGTTGAATATTTTAAATACATGCGTGATTTATTGGTAGAAAAAGGTTGCGGACATATTTGCATTTTTGGCGGTGGTGGTGGAACCATTTTACCTGAGGAAATTGCAGAATTGCAAGCTTATGGCATTA
>CAIYNF010000125.1 GCA_903927505.1 uncultured Bacteroidota bacterium
ACAAATCTTTGGTAAATAAAACCCCTTTAATGGTATCAAGATTTACCTCATAAACTGGCACGCGACTATAACCAGAATCTACAATTTGGTGCATCAATTGGTGAAAAGGAGTATGCTGCTCAACCCCAACAATATCTGGCCTTTGACGCATAATTTGCTTTACATTGGTATTTCCAAAATTTACAACACCTTTTAATATATTCTTTTCTTGTTTAGGCGCATCCTTTTCAGATGTAATATCAATGGCGTGTGTAAGCTCATCAACAGAAAGAATATGCCCTTTTTTGGTAATGCGTTTATCTATAATAGTGGTACTTTTTTCGAGTACAAATACCAATGGCTGGAATGTTTTGTAGGTATAATACAATGGAACAGCGAGTATTCGAGAGATTTTTACATTGTTTTGAAAGGCATATACTTTTGGAATTACCTCACCAAAAAGCACCAATAAAAAAGTTACAAATACCACTTCAAATAAAAATCCAAATATTCGATATTCATTAAAGTTGAAAATAGTTTCAAATAGATAGGTGGATACAAGTACTACGGCAATATTCACAAAAGTGTTGGCAATTAAAATGGTGGCCAATAATCTTTTGGGGAATCGCAATAAGAAATTAATTGCTTTTGCTCTAGAGCCTGGTTCTTCAATTAACTCGGCAAGTTGCGCCTTTGACAATGAAAACAAAGCATTTTCTGACCCAGAATAACATGCTGAAAGAAAAACTAAAAATAGAATTACAAAAAGACTAAGAATAATACTTAGCGTTTCAGTTGAGCTGAATGCGGGATTAAATATTTGAAAAATGATGCTACCGGGAGGAGGCTCGTCCATAATTATTTTAAACTTGTGATAGGGCAAAAGTAAGGAAAATGAAGCACAAATGAAAAAGATGAGCAAAATGGGCTTTGCTAGGCGCTTTTATACTTCTGAAGGCTTATCAATATTGGTTTTTGCTGAACCTAATAATTGAATTTGGTTGGCCTTTATTTTCTTCCTCATGGTTTCCACTCCATTTTTATCCTTATACAATTCACTTCTTATTTTCCCTTCAACGTATACTTGCGAACCCTTTTTTAGGTATCCTTTCATTTTCCATTGGTCGACATTTTTTGCTAAAAGATCCCAAGATTCAATATTATGCCATTCAGTTTCAACCTTGTGTTCACCATTTTTATCGGTGTATTGTTCTTGAGTGGCCATTGAAAATTGAGCCACTACCCTATTATTTTCATAGTATTTAACCACAGGATCTTGCCCAAGATGACCAATTAACATTACTTTATTTAAGCTCATTATATCCTTATTTCTTCAAAGTTAAGTTTCCCAAGTCATTGCTTTTCCACCAATCCAAAAATTTATCAAAAAGTCGTGGTATAGCTTTTAATTTAAGAGCATTAGGTTCGATCCAAATTTCCTTGCCATTGATAAATGGTTTGTTTTTGGTTCGAACCAAAAAGTACAGCGCTTCTAAGTGTTGATGAGTAAGGATATGCTTTATTTGGTGTAAAAATTCAACTTCATCAGATGGCTGTATCCAATTTAATTCCAATAATTTATTTTTAAGCGTTTGCAGATCCTTATGGGAGACATCTTCAATAGCGGGCAGGTCAAATAAATTATGCCAAATATCTCCGTTTGGTCTTTGATAAATGGCAATTTTTCCTTTGTTTTCAATAATAAAATAGTGCAAAAATCTGGTTCTAACTTTTGCTTTTTTAAGTTTTACGGGCAGGGTTTGCACCAAGCCTAATTTATTGGCATGACAAGAATTTTGAAGTGGACAATTAGAACAAAGGGGTTTTAATGGCGTGCAAATTAAAGCACCTAATTCCATCATGGCCTGGTTGTGCGTGGCAGGATTAGATTTATTAAGGAATTGAAAAGCCAATTCTTCAAAGACTTTTTTGCCAATGCTTGAATTAATCGGATCATCCTTTGCATAAAGTCTAGAAAGCACTCGAAAAACATTGCCATCCAAAACGGCAACAGTTTCATTAAATGCAAAACTAGCAATGGCCGCGGCAGTATAAGGGCCAATTCCTTTTAATTTTAGCAGTTCCTTATAGGAATTAGGAAATTGACCATTTAGATTTTCAACTACCAACTTGGCCGTTTGGTGCATATTTCTGGCTCTACTATAATACCCTAAGCCTTGCCAAAGTTTTAAAATTTGGTCTTCTTTTGCGGAGGCCATCGAAAAAACATCAGGATATTTTTGAAGAAACTTTTGGAAATATGGCAGCCCTTGTTGGACACGCGTTTGTTGCAAAATAACCTCTGAAAGCCAAATAATATAGGGATCGCGGGTATTTCTCCAGGGGAGTTCACGTTGGTTCAAACCGTACCAATTAAGAAGTTCTTTTTGCAGCATAATTAAGAACCGGCAAGAAAAATGAAATATTTTATAAAAAAAACATCATTTTTCAGTTCTAATACATACATTTGCAACCCCTTACGAATACGTAAAAGACCAAAAATCAAGAAAAAATCAAATCATATAATACAGATTAACAATGACTAAAGCAGAAATTATCCAAGAGATTTCACTTAAAACAGGTGTAGAAAAAAACCAAGTGCAGGAAGTAGTAGAGTCTTTCTTTAAAGTGGTTCGCAACAACATGACCGAAGGAAAAAATGTTTATTTCCGCGGTTTTGGTTCATTCATTATTAAAAGACGTGCTAAGAAAATTGCACGTAACATCTCAAAAAACACTGCAATGGTTATTGATGAGCATTATATTCCTTCATTTAAACCAGCAAAAACTTTTGTAGAAAAAATCAAGAAAAGTGAAGTTGTAAAAACAACTGCTGCTAAAAGGGAAGCTGAAGCTAAACAAGCACTAAGAGAAGCTTAATGCAATTCAATAAAGCTCAGATAATAATTTTAGCCGTACTTCTTAGTTTGGTTGGTATTTTAGTTTATCTAAATTACAAATCAGCCACGCCAGAAGTTAGTGTTTCTGTGGGGGAAACTCCAATAACCATGCAGAAATCATTCGACTTTAACGACTATTTGAGCAATTTAAAAGATTCGATTAGCCCTGCAGCCAATGAGCTTGTAAATATGCTAACTGAGGCCGCCAATAAACCTGATGCGAGGACCTATGAAATTGCAGGTATTTCAAATACTTGGGATTCTTTGGGATACAAATTAGTTGGTGCGCATTATTTTGCTTTATTTGCAGCCAAGCTAAACGACGAAAACTCTTGGCTGAATGCAGGTATGCGTTTTTATGAATTTGCTGGAACTTGTAATGATACTGCCATGCAAATTTATGCTTCGAAAGAAGCCATTGTTGCATTTGAAAAAGTTGTTTCCTTAAATGAAAACAATTTGGAAGCCAAAAATGCTTTAGCCATTTGTTATATTCAAAATGATTTGGACATTATGAAAGGTGTTCAGTTATTAAAGGATGTAACCCGCAGAGATTCTAATAATATTGATGCCAATTACACATTGGGAGTTCAATCTATGAGAAGCGGACAAATGGACAAAGCAGCTGCTAGGTTTGAAACACTTATTAGGGTTCAGCCAATGAATCCAGAGTTTCATTATTACCTAGGAGAAGTATACAGTCAGATGGGCAAAAAGAACCTTGCAATTAAGTCATTTGAAACCTTTAAGAGCCTTGTGCCTGAAGAGGAAGCAAAGAAAAATATAGAAATCACGATTAATAACCTTAAAAATTCTAATTAACATGCCAAGCGGTAAAAAAAGAAAGCGTCATAAAATCGCAACCCACAAACGCAAAAAACGTCTTCGTAAAAATAGACACAAGAAGAAGAAGTAAACTGAATTGAAAAAGAAGTAAGATTTAAGTCCTTACTTCTTTTTCTGTTCTTGTTCCTCTTAAGTTATTTTATTATACCCTCCCTCACATTGCAACAACCAAATAAGGTTGCTTGCCTAATATAATATTTTAGTGAATTACGAATTAATAATCAATTCAAACCCATCGGGAGGGGTCGATATTGCCATACTCAAAGACCGCAAACTAATAGAATTGCACCATGAAAAAGTTGACAACAACTTTCAGGTTGGTGATGTCTATTTAGGAAATGTAGGAAAAATAATGCCAGGCTTAAATGCCGGTTTTGTTGATGTTGGCCACGAAAAAGACGCCTTTCTGCATTATTTAGATTTAGGTCCACAATACCAATCTACACAGAAATTTACGCGCATGCTGCGCAGTAGCAGACCCAAAGAAAACAATATCCTGAAAGAGCATTTAGAATCAGATATTGTAAAAGGAGGGAAAATTACAGACATTCTAAAAAGGAACCAACAGATATTGGTTCAGGTAACCAAAGAACCAATTTCTAATAAAGGTCCGCGTTTAACATGCGAATTATCTTTAGCTGGTAGGTTTTTGGTTATGATGCCTTTTGACCATTCTATTAGTATTTCTAAGAAAATTGTTAAGCAAGAAGAGCGCAGAAGATTAAAGGAAGCTGTTGCTAGTATTAAACCTGAGAATTTTGGTGTAATTATTAGAACAAATGCCGAAGGTGAAAGCAGCGAAGATCTACAAAACGATTTAAAAGATTTAATGGGTAAATGGGATGAGTTGTGTAAACAACTTAAGGAAGCCAATGCCCCTCAAAAAGTTTTAGGAGAAAACGACAGAACTCTTACAATGGTAAGGGATTTGGTAAATGAGACATTTACCAATATTCAGATAAACGACAATTTCTTATACAATAAGATTAAGTCGTACTTGAAAAATAAATCACCAGAACTTGAAAATATTGTTAAGTTTTACAATGGAAAACTACCCATTTTTGAGAATTTTGGAGTAGAAAAACAAATTAAGACCAGCTTTGGTAAAGAGGTTAATTTTATGGGAGGCTCCTATTTAATTATTGAGCATACCGAAGCCCTGCATGTAATTGACGTAAACAGTGGAAACACTTCAGGAAAAGGTGAAAACCAAGAAGAAAACGCCTTAAAAGTGAATATGGACGCGGTAGAAGAGATTGCGCGTCAATTGCGATTGAGGGATTTAGGTGGAATAATTGTAATCGATTTAATTGATTTAAAAACCGCAGGCAATCGCAAGTTGGTTTATGAAAAATTAAAAGAAACAATGAAATCGGATCGTGCCAAGCACAAGATTTTACCGATGAGTCCTTTTGGTTTGATTCAAATTACCAGACAACGTGTTCGTCCTGAAATGGCCGTTGTTACCAATGAAAAATGCCCGTCTTGTATGGGTAGTGGTGAAATTCAATCGAGTGTGAGCATAGTTGATGATATTGAAAGTCATATTAAATACCTGATTGAGAACTTACATTTAAAAGGGTTTAGCCTTGAAGTACATCCTTTTTTAGCAGCGTTCTTGAAAAATGGTTGGTTTAATTCACCAAGGTTTAACTGGTTCAAAACCTACAAACAATGGATTAAAGTGAGTCCAAACCAAAGTATTCACTTAATAAATTACAAATTTATTGATGCCAAAGGTGAAGAAGTAATTCTTTAAGCAATTACAAATAATTAATAGAAGTAGAATATTTCTATCTTGCACTTTCATTGAATGCACTAGAAAAATATTCCCAATTGATAAAAGCTGAGGCCTTGCGCCTCGGCTTTTCTTTTTGTGGAATAGCAAAGGCAGGCTTTTTAGAAGATGAAGCACCTCGATTGGCGCAATGGTTAAAGGAAGGCCGAAATGGTAAAATGGCCTATATGGAAAACCATTTTGATAAGCGGCTCGACCCCACACTTTTGTTAGATGGCGCTAAATCGGTAGTGAGTTTGATGTATAATTACCACAATCCAAATGAAATAAATATTGCAGGAAATTTGAAGCTTTCGCAATATGCTTTTGGGGAAGATTACCATGAAGTGGTTAAAGACAAACTGCATGAATTACTGCAATTTATTAGAGAGGAAATTGGCGAAGTAAATGGCCGCGCTTTTGTTGATTCTGCGCCAATTTTAGAAAAAGCATGGGCGCAAAAAAGTGGCTTAGGTTGGATCGGAAAAAATGGAAATATTATTCATAAAAAAGCGGGATCATTTTTCTTTCTAAGTGAATTAATTATTGACCTCCCCTTAGCAGCAGATGCACCTGTTACCGACCATTGCGGAACCTGCACGGCATGCATGGATGCTTGTCCTACCGGTGCTATATATGAAGCCAAGAAGGTTGATGGCAGTAAGTGTATCAGCTATTTTACAATTGAATTAAAAGATGCCATTCCTGAAGAAATGAAAGGAAAGTTAAATAATTGGGCATTTGGTTGTGATGTATGCATGAATGTTTGTCCATGGAATAGGTTTGCTTTAAAGCATCAAGAGCCACGGTTCGAACCGAATGAATTATTACTGAATATGAAAGCAAATGAATGGATTGATTTAACGGAAGATGTTTTTAAAAAGGTGTTTAATAAATCGGCTGTAATGCGAACCAAATACAACGGATTGAAAAGAAATATTGACTTTATTGTAAATTGAGCCCATGAAAAATAGTCTATTTGGCCTGTTCTTGCTTGTATCTTTTAATTCGTGGAGTCAGAAAATTGACGAAGCAAATTATGGAATGGTTTTGAATGGAAATTTCACAACAGTTCATATTCCACATGATAATTTAATTGGAAGGGGCTTAGGTAGTTTTGGCGTTTTTTACCAAAGACCAATTACACCTTACCATACCAATAGATATTTAAACCGTTTAGATTATACCATAGAACCAGCAGTTTCTTGGTTAAGTTTTAGGGACAATACACAAGATAAAAAATACCAAAGCAATTTTATAGACCTAAGTGCATACCTCAACTATGTGCCAGATAGAATGTCGGACGACCTGCGATTATTTGTTGGTTTGCGCCCCTCCTATTTAACATTTACCAGTTCAAGCATTTTAGAATACGGCGGATACCGCCAATTAAGCAATGATAGTCAGAATACCAATTCCATTGGCGCCATAGATTTATGCGGCATATTAGGATTAAGCGTGAGCATGGGAAATGTTGCATCATTAGACTTAAAATACATACACAGTTTCACTAACAAAAGTACTGCAAATACTTTTCATGGAAGACCAAGCTGCATAGAGGTTGGACTTAGGTTGAGCGCAATTAGAATGCGCAATAAAATAGTGGTTGATGAAATGCAATTGGTAAACGAATTAAACAAGCGTGCACAAGGAACATTGCTGGTAATGTTAGAGGCGCCAGATGAGAAATTAATAAATGAATTATTGGTTGAAAAGCGCATTGAAGATGCCAACTATGTAAGAAATTTGCAGGATCAAACCAACAAAAATATCATGAAAGAATTTAGGCTAAACTTTGATTTTTGCAAGGTATTATTTTTCATGAACACCAATGCCCATCAGGTTAATAGTGGTAAGTTTGCTGGCGTTTTTGTGGATGAGCAATTGCAATCAATAGAACCGAATTTTGATACTACCAATTATTTTATTGCTTCATTTGTTGAGGATGTATCAGAATATACCCATAAAGCAGATTATGGCTTATATTTTTACAATACACAATTTATTCAATTGGGTAAACCTTATAATATGGGATCAAATGGCTTAGGCATTTTTATTGGGGGCGATCCATGGAATTATTTTAGAAGGATAAAAACTTCAGGCTATTTTTCGGATGAATTTGCCAAGGTTATTAGAAAAGTAAATGGCAGGTTACAATTAGGACGAATTCCACAGAATCAATAACAAAAAAAAAGCGCAACAATTGTTGCGCTTTTTTTTGTTTATTTAATGAAATTAATAGCTATTTAACATCATTGGCATGATAAGCATTAATACATCTTCATCGGCTTCTTGATTAGCTGGAACAATTACACCAGCGCGGTTTGGCTGAGATAATTCAAGAACAATTGTAGAGGCATCCATATTGTTTAACATTTCCAAAAGGTATTTAGAATTGAAACCTATTTCCATGTCTTCACCTGCATAAGAACAAGCTAATTTCTCTTGTGATTCGTTTTCAAAATCAATGTCCTCTGCGCTAATGGTTAGCTCGCTACCTGCCAATTTCAAACGAATTTGATGGGTGGTTTTGTTTGAAGTAATTGATACACGTTTAACAGCCATTAAAAACTCACCTCTTTCGATGGTTAATTTATTTGGATTTTCTGTAGGAATTACTGCGCGGTAATCAGGATATTTTTCATCAATTAAACGACAAATTAAGCTTACATCTCCAATTTGGAAGAATGCATTTTGACGATTGAAATGAACTTTTACTTGTGTATCATCATTAGGCAAGCATGATTTTAAAAGGTTCAATGCTTTTTTAGGAAGTATCAAAGATTCTTCTGTGCCTGGTTGTACATCGTTTCTAGTAAACCTTACCAAACGATTTGCATCTGTAGCAACAAAGGTGATATTGTTTTTAAACAATTGGAGATAAACACCCGTGAGGTTTAGTCTTAATTCATCACTGCTGGTTGCGAATACACTTTTGTTGATTGCTTTTTGTAGAATTTTAGCACCAATTTCAAAAGTACTTGCACCTTCAACCTCTGGGGTTTTAGGGAATTCGTCACCTTTTTGCGCAGTTAATTTAAAGCGGCCACTTTCGTATTTAATTTCAACACTGCCTTTTTCTTCATTGATGGAGAAAGCAAGTGGTTGATCCGACAATGTTTTAAGCAATTCTAAAGTAGTTTTAGAAGGAATTGCAATTGACACATCTTCCTTTGCATCCACCTTAATGCTTGTACTCATGGTGGTTTCCAAGTCGGTTGAATGGATAGTTAGAACACCATCTTTTATATCGAATAAAAAGTTATTCAATATTGGAATAATAGGTTTAGCAATAACCACTCCATCAATAAATGATAGGTGACGTAACAATACACTGCTATTTACAATAAATTTCATTGTTATAGTTTGTTTTTATTTTTTGGATCGAAACTAAAAGAAAAGGTAAAGATAAGATTTCTATTCCTTTTCTGCTGCTAACAAAAATAAAGGCCATACCGGTACAAGCAAAAACAAGTTATGCACAAAAAACAGGTAATAGCATGGGGAAATTTCATTATTTTTCTTGTCGACCCAACATAAAATCAGGCAAAACAATTGGAAAATTCTCTGTTTTTAATGAATCTGACAGGCTTTGGTTTTGGAAATCTAATTGAGGCTGTCCAGCATCTACCCAAGCGGTGTACCAAAATGAAGCCACTTCTGTAATAGCCGCAATCATTCTGCGCTCTACCATTCCAGAAAGCATTTGGTGATAAGCTGCGGAGAATTCTTCTGAATAAGTTCTTTGTAAGCTGTTTCCTTTTTTTAGATAAGTGTATTTTTTATTCCCTTGAAAATTTTCCTGCAAAGATTTCTCAAAACCTAAAACTGAATCGAGACAAGCAAAGCTACCTTCAACGGCTTGCCATGTTTCATCTAATGGATACTGAACATAATGCGCTTTTCCAATAAAGAAATTATAATCATAAGAAAACAACTCAGGCAGGTTCGACTCAAAAAATGCATGTATCCCATTTTGCCCTGTTTTTTGTCCGTTATAATTAGAAGTTGCATGCAAGGGCACATGTGCATCTGCAATATAATGGCCCAATTCCGCCGACAATTTTAATATTCTTGCATTGTCCTTTTCAAAAAATGCCTCACTTAGTTTTTTGCGTGTCCACTGAATATTCCAAGGAACAATTCCATAAGCATTTAGGGTGTCTTTAGAATATTTTGCTACAGCTAAATGATAAGCACGAGGCAAGGTATCAAAAGGTAAAACAGTTTCATAATAGTCCATATCAATAAAGTGCTTAACATCTTCACCAGATACCATATACCTGCGTTTATCTGGATCTACAGCATGTTCCGTAATGTAATCAATATGCTTTTTATAAAAGCCAAACATTTCTGGAGGCAAACAAAATACTGCTAGTCGGTTAATTTTCTGGTGAGCATAAAAGCCCCAGGCCCTTAAAGAAGGTTTGGGTGTAAAAATTAGTAAAAGGCAAACAAGAATTTTTAAGGGTAGATTTTTCATTGCCACCAAAGAAATAAAAAGAGAATTACATGGTCAATATTTCATGCAACTATTATCTGGAAAACAGGATTGCTAAGTGAAATAAAAAGGAGAATCAACACAGGTAAAAATGCCTAAATAATACGTACATTTTTTTAGACGTAAAGTGAAAAAGGTCACGAGGGTGGGGACCCTCGTGACCTTTTATGTGGATAAGTGTTAAGTTATTGGAATATAGGACTTAAAAATAATAAAAATGTGGATAAGCTAGGAGAAATACCGGATTTTAACGGGATTAATTGCCAAAACAACCCTTCGAGGGTTTAAACCCTCGAAGGGTTGCACCATTAAAATTTAGGTAAAAAATAGCTATCCTATTTCCTACATTTGATTTTTAAAGACAAGCCTCCATGAAAAAAACTGCTATCCTTTTCTCCCTTCTATTTTTTAGTTTTATCTCCTTTGCCCAAAATGCAAGTCCAAGCTTATACAACCCAAATGCCAATGCTACTGAAGAAATAGCAGCAGCTATTAAACAAGCGAAAGTAGAAAACAAGCATGTTTTACTGCAAATTGGAGGCAATTGGTGCAAATGGTGTATTGAGTTTAACCGGTTTTGCAAGGCAGACACGCAAATTGACTCTTTATTAAATACCAATTTTGTGGTTTATCATTTAAATTACAGTAAGGAGAATAAAAACGAGGAGATCCTAAAAAGTCTTAAGTATCCGCAAAGGTTTGGTTTTCCTGTTTTCGTAGTTTTGGATGCCGATGGTAATATGATACATACCGAAAACTCTTCCTATTTAGAAGAAGGAAAAAGCTACAGCAAAGATAAAATTATTGCTTTTATTAAAAACTGGAACAAGGCAGCTTTGTTGGCGGAAACATACGAAAAGAAGTAAAACAAAAAAGCCTTGAAAGCATATAACTTACAAGGCTTTTGTACCCAGAGCCGGAGTCGAACCGGCACGATTTCTCGCTAGTGTTTGAGACTAGTGCGTCTACCAATTCCGCCATCTGGGCAAGTACTATTACAACATCGGTAGTAATAGTTCTTGTGGTCTCGACAGGATTCAAACCTGTAACCTTCTGATCCGTAGTCAGATGCTCTATTCAATTGAGCTACGAAACCGATTGTGGGGTGCAAATGTAGGAATTTCGTCCTAATAAACAAATGGGCTCAGCTTTTTTTCTGAACCTATCTGTTTTCCAGCTCCCCCAATTTCTATAAGCCTGCCAAGCTTTGGTTGATAGCTTCAAAATTTGGCAAATCTCCAGCACTTTCTAATACTTCCGCGTATTGGATAGTTCCATGCGCATCAATTACAAATGCAGCACGTTTAGCAACACCTTTTAAACCTAAAATCCAATTTTCATAAATTGCACCATATGCATTAATGGCTTCTTTGTTAAAATCAGATAATAGTGTGAAGTTTAAGTTTTGCAATTCTTTGAACTTACCCAATGTAAAAGGCAAATCAACAGAAATGGCAACTACATCACATTTGTCGTTGTGATACATTGAGATTGCATCTCTTACGGTGCACAATTGAGTAGTGCAAACACCGGTAAATGCTGCTGGAAAAAAGTGAACAATAAGGTTTTTACCTGCAAAATCTGCTAACGACACTTCTTTTTTGTCGGTATCAATTAATTTGAAATCTGGAGCTTTGTCTCCTACTTTTAATGACATATTGTATTTTGTTTTAGTTTATAATTAGTTCAACAATAATAGGGCTAAATGGTTTTATTTTAGCAAGCGTTTTATGAGTCGCAGTTTATGTGTGTGGGAGCCAAGCTTTTCATTAAAAATGCCATAGGAATCCAACACATCTATTCTTACCATACCGCTGGCATGAATAATTTCTCCATTTCCACAAATCATTCCTACGTGGGTAATGCGACCTTCGGCATTATCAAAAAATGCCAAATCGCCTGGTAATGCTTCATTTACAAAAGAAACATCCTCCCCTATGCCTGCTTGTTGGTAGGCATCTCGCGGAATTTGAATTCCGGCAACTTTATAAATTAATTGGGTAAATCCAGAGCAATCAATACCCATAAAACTTCTGCCTCCCCATAAATAAGGCGAATTTAAAAACAGCTTTGCAAAATGAATTAAATCGTTTGTAGGTATTGCCTGAATAGCAACTCCTTCAAGTGCTGCCTTGTAATGAACATCATTTATTTGAAAGTTAATTTGAGCATCAGAAATAATAGCATTAGGAATAACACTTCCAGGCAATAAATGAAATGTAGAACTATTTGATAAATTAGTGACAGGTAAATAAGGAAAAATAGGACTGACTAAATTCAGCCCCATTTCACCATCCCAAGAATTGTATTGATTTGCGCTAATCCATGCTTCATATGCATCTGCATGCGTTTTTATCTGAATCCAATTATCGTTTTGAGCTAACACATCATAGATTTCACCAAACAATAATTGCGATACCATTTCGCTTTTACTCTCTGCTGCTGCTCGCATTGGAATAACGCTTAAAAGACAAATACCTTTTTGCATGGTTTAAAATTTGAATGCAATTAAATTAATTTTATTGTAATCTTGTGAAGCAAAAATACAAAATTCAACTATGATCGACCTCAGTTATTTAAAAGAGATTTCTGGCAACGACCAAGAATTCATCAAAGAAATGTTGGCTTTGTTTATTCAAACTACAGCTGCTGAGGCTGCCAATTTGAGAGATTTATTAGCCAAAGAAGATTTTGAAGCCATAGGTCATTTGGCACATAAAATAAAGGCCCCTATTCAAATGCTTGGTGCCACAGAACTATTTGAACTTATCCGATCATTAGAAATTTATGGGAAAGAAAAAAGTCATTTTGCCGAGATGCCTCATATCATTCAACAGGTTGAGCTAGAGGTGGAAAAGACTGTTGAAGAAATCAAAACCCTTTTGCTCAATTATTAAGTTTCGGTTCGAACCTATATTTTAAATGGAGCTAAGCTCTGAATATTGATACCCAAACCTGCACTTAGTGTATTCACTTTACCGTAGTTATATTCTCCACTCAGGGTGAAAATACCCAATTTCAATCGGATTCCGCCTGTTAGTTTCATGAAATTGAGCTCGGATTTAAGCGTAACGGGATCTTCCATATTCAAAATAATTTTCTGTCCAAAATTGCTGCTGGTTTGATCCGTTTCAAAGAAAGTAATTGGATATTTTCCTGTCATTTTCATTTCAACACTATTGGCAACATAAGTTGCGCCTGCATACAAGGTTAAAAACGAAATTTTACGCGATACTACAGCGCCATACATAAATCCCTTACCTGTGAAATTCATTTGTTGCGAATTTTTATAATCGGATAAGGACAATGCTCCTGGATATGCTCCTTCTGGCGCTAAATAAGAACCATTCAAATTATAATTTCCTTGCAAAGTATTGTAACCGCAAACCAATGACAAATCTATTGGAGGCTTGGCATTTCCCTTCCAAATCCAATGAGAAAGGTTATGTTTTAAACCAAAACCAAACATGTTAATGGTAAAATTATCTGTCTTTATACTTGGCGTAACTCTAATCATTACTTCAGTTCCCATACCTAAGCCAATAGCTGCTTGCACATTTATTAAACCAATACCATATTTTAAGCCCAGGCCAGTTGGCATTGAAAATGAAGATACAACAGTATCATAACCCATAAAATTTTGAACAATACTTACCTTGCTTGGGTCCTTTTGATTTGCACCATAAACTGTTTGTGAAATGGCTGTACCATTTGGATTTGTAATTTGCAAACGCGGCTTATTTATATCCGTATTTAATCCAATAGTAGCAGCATCAAATGTTTTCATCCCATTTTCGATACCAACAAAATTGAAGGTTCCAGTAATATCAAAACCGCCCAAACCATGTGGTTTGGCTGTGTTAAACCAACCATTCGACATACTTGCCGCAAAACCATCCGTTAAAGGTTTCATATAGGCCGAAACCAATTTGTTGGCATCTGCTTGTCCGGCGCGCATAAGCTCAATTGCTCCGCCCTGGGCATAGGTTTTGTGAATTGAATATGAAATCAGGAAAAATGAGAGTAAAATAAGTTTTGTAGTTTTCATAGGAGTATTTTTAGGTTCGAACCAACCAAATTTAAATCAAAATTAAACAGGATAAAAATTTTGCTTTGTAAGGAATTATATTTAACACAATATTTTTACCGCAAACACCTCAAATTATTGGCATTTTATGCCTACTTTTGGCGTTTAATTCTATAGCATTGGCATTCAGAGACACCAAAAGCAAAATAATTCTAAAAACGCCTGCACAAATTGAAGGCATTAGAGAAAGCAGCCTACTTGCAGCCAAAACTTTAAAGGCTGTTGAACCCTATGTAAAACCTGGGGCAAGCACTGAATTTTTAAATAAAATTTGCGCGGAATTTATGCTAGAACATGGCGCCATTCCTGCTACATTGGGCTACCATGGCTATCCAAAAGAATCTTGCATTTCTGTAAATGATGTAATTTGTCATGGTATACCCGGCAAATACGAATTACGTGATGGCGATATTGTAAACATAGATATTACCACCATTTATAAATCTTTTTTTGGTGATACCTCTAAAATGTTTTTGGTAGGCGAAGTTGCGCCGCATGCAAAAAAATTGGTAGAAGTAACAAAAGAATGTTTGGCCATTGGTATTAGAGAATGCTACAGTGGCAATGCCCTTAACAATATAGGATACCAAATAAACAAATATGCTACCTCAAATGGCTACAGCACCGTATATGAATTTTGCGGGCATGGAGTAGGAATTAAATTCCATGAAGAACCAGAGGTTTGCCATATTGCAGAAAAAAATACTGGTGCAATTTTAGCCCCAGGAATGATCTTTACTATTGAACCAATGATTAATGCCGGCAAGGCAAGATGCAAGGTAGATAGAAAAGATGGTTGGACAGCCAGAACCATTGATGGGAGGCTTTCGGCACAGTTTGAACATACCATTTGCATTACCAAAGATAAGCCCTATGTATTAACAGATATTGATGGCGAATTTGAATTACCAACTGAAATTTTATAAACGACTTATATGAAATATTTTAACCATAAAAAGAACTTCCTGGCTATAGAAAACGACGATTTTTGTTCCTACGAAAAATCTAAATATGTAATTCAATCTGCCCCCTACGAATACACATCTTCTTACTTAGCTGGATCGGATAAAGGTCCTGCCGCCATGATAAAAGCCTCTCAATTTGTGGAGTTGTATGATGAAGAATTAGACCAAGAATCTTATTTAAGAGGAGGAATTTGCACCTTGCCGCCAATGGATTTTACCGACAAGGTAGATTTGAAGGCAGTAAAGCATATTGAAAAACATACTTTAAAATTATTATCCGACAATAAATTTCCGGTGACACTTGGCGCAGAGCATACCATTACATATGGAACTGTAAGAGCTGTTAAACAATTTGTGCCGGATGTGCACGTTTTGCAAATTGACGCCCACAGTGATTTACGTCAATCTTACCACAACAACAAATACTCGCATGCTTCGGTAATGGCGCGTGTACACGATTTAGAGGTTCCGCTTACACAAATAGGAATTAGAGCACAATGCATTGAGGAATCGCAATTAATTAAGGAATCAAACAATATCCATACCTTTTATGCACACCAGGTTAGGTCTAATCCAAATTGGGCAAAAGATGCATTAAAAACCCTTGGCCCAAATGTTTATATCAGTATAGACGCAGATGGGTTCGATCCAAGTATTGTTCCGGCTGTTGGCACTGCCGAACCAAATGGCATGCTTTGGAATGAAACCATAAATTTCTTAAAAGAAGTAATTGCAAAAAGAAATGTAGTTGGATTTGATGTGGTTGAAATTGCACCAGTAAAAGGAAATATTTTAACAGAATATACAATGGCCAAATTAATTTATAAATTAATTGGCTACCAAACTTTAAAAAAATAATTACACCAAATACTAATGTAATTTACTGAAAGAATGAAAGTATACTTTGACAATGCCGCCACCACTCCTATGAACCTTGAGGTAGTTGATTTGATGGCAAATATGATGCGTGAAGACTATGGAAATCCATCGTCTATTCATGCGCAAGGGCGTTTGGCTCGAACCAAAATTGAAGAGGCAAGGAAGAAAATTGCACTCCTAATAAATTGTGCACCAGGGGAGATATTTTTTACCAGTGGAGGCACCGAAGCCGATAATATGGCTATTCGTAAATCTGTAAGCGATTTAGGCGTAAAGCATATCATTTCATCGGCAATTGAGCACCATGCGGTTAGTCATACCATTGAGGATTTAGAAAAAGCAGGACTAATAGAAAGTCACATGCTTAATATTCATCCGAATGGACAAATAGACACCCAACATTTGGAAGAATTATTAAAGACACATAGCAATGTTTTGGTTTGTTTGATGCATGCTAATAATGAAATTGGCAGCATGATTGACATTGACCATGTAGCTCAACTATGCAAAGCTAACAATGCCTTGTTTCAATGTGATACGGTGCAAACCATGGGACATTATGCATTTGATTTGAGCAAAACATACATTAGTTTTTTAGCTGCAAGTGCGCATAAATTTAATGGACCTAAAGGAGTGGGATTTATATACATCAACCATGAAACAAAAATTACACCTTACTTAACAGGAGGCTCTCAGGAGAGAAATATGCGTGGAGGAACTGAAAATGTATATGGCATTGTAGGATTAGCCAAAGCATTAGAAATATCATACACAAATTTAGAGGCCGACAAATTAAGAATTGATATACTTAGAAAATATATGGCCGAGGAATTAACAAAAACCATTCCTGGTATTTTGTTTAATGGCGATTTAGATGGAAGGTCATTGTATACAGTTTTAAACGTGAACTTCCCTCCTTCTCCTATCAGTGAAATGATTTTGTTTAAGCTTGATATTGCAGGAATAGCAGCTTCTGGCGGCAGCGCTTGTACATCTGGCACCGATGTGGGTTCGCATGTATTAACTGCATTAAAAGTAGATCCAAATAGGCCAAGTGTTCGTTTTTCATTTGGCATTCAAAATACCAAAGAGGAAGTAGATTATGTAGTTGGAAAACTTAAGGAGATGTTTGTTTCTTAGTCGATGGTTTTGGGTTTTGGGTTTTGGGTTTTGGGTTTTTGGTTTTTGGTTTTTGGTTTTTGGTTTTGCTATGGACTGCGGACTATCGACTATGGACTATCAATA
>CAIYNF010000126.1 GCA_903927505.1 uncultured Bacteroidota bacterium
ATTCACCTTTTTTCTTGCCCAAATACTCTAAACCAATATTGGCAATTACTTCATTGGCATTCATGTTACAAGAAGTTCCTGCACCCCCTTGAATTAAATCACTTACAAATTGATCTTCGTATTTTCCTGCTATCAATTGGTCACAGCCATAACAAATTGCTTCAGCAATTTTTGGGTCGAGTACACCACAATCTCTATTGGCTAAAGCAGCAGCTTTTTTAACAAAACCGAGTGCTTTTATAAAACGGGCTTCCCTAGAAATTGGAATGCCTGTAATGTTAAAATTTTCTTTTGCTCTATAGGTTTGAATACCATAATACAAATGATTTGGAATATCAAGTTCTCCAAGAAAATCGTGCTCTTTGCGTGTAGTTTGCATGAATTAAAAATTTCTCAATGATAGGAATAATTGTTGAATGCGCAAGGTAGGGGATAAGTGTCCAGAGACCAGAATGTAGGGGATGGTCGCGACCATCCCTTATACGCGCGACCATCACCTACACCATCAAACTGCAACCTCTTAGGTCGCTGTTGTCTAGGCGGCCAAGGACTTCAAATCTGCCATCTTCATGAGATTTCCCTAAGTCGCTTGTTTGTATAAAAGAACAGGAGTGTAAATTGGCGAGGTCAATAATTCTTATAACACCCGTTTTGTTTTGTTGAACCAAAGAAAATGGATCGTTGGGGTCAACTATGCTTATTTTCATCCAAGGCGGACAAACATATTTTCCATCAATGGCGGCATAGGCTTGACTCAATAATTCTGTCATACCGTATTCGCTAAAAATTTGTTTTGTTTCAAATGCTTGAGAGAGTTGCAGGTATAATTCACTTTTGGTGATTTCCTTTTTGCGCCCTTTCATTCCGCCTGTTTCAATAATTTTTCCATGAACCAATTGGATAGGATATTCTTTGGCAAAATCTAACAAGGCAAAACTTACACCGAAGATAAAATAGGGCTTTCCTAATTTTTCTAATTGCGTAATTCTATTAATTAAGGTGTGGTTTTCATAAAGAAAAAAACCGTTTAAGGGATTGCTAGAAATTTGCATTAAACGTTGCACCATATATACCAAAGAGCTTCCTTCTCTTTCCAAATAGGAGGGAAGTAGTCCTAAGAAACAGGTATTTGAAATGGGACCAAAATAATTTTCAAAAGCACTTAGAAAACTTTTTTCGTAAATACGTATATCCTTCACCAAATGCTTGCTTTGACCATTTCCACCTGTAGCGGAGCTTGAGAAAATTTTGGCAGGACTTTCTGTAAATGATTTTACTTCCTGTGTTTTATAAAAATCTATGGGTAAATAGGGGATAGCTGCAGTTGTTTGAATAGCAGTAGGATTCTGAATGCCAAGCAGCTGGCAATACTTTTGGTAAACAGGGTTGTTCAAGTATTGAAATTCAAAAACCTCGAGGCACAATTCATCAAAATTTGTTACCTTTGATTGAAATATGCGTTCAGCCAAATGATTCATTCGCTCAAATATAAAGGAATAATTTTTTTCTTGGTGGTTTTCCAATTTTTGGGATGCAAAAAAAAAGAAATTTATTCTTCCATTCCATTGATTGAATATAAAAATGCACTTTTTTATTCGGCCAGTGATGGCACAGATTCGGTTATGACACTCATTTTTACCTTTAAAGATGGCGACGGTGATATTGGCTTGG
>CAIYNF010000127.1 GCA_903927505.1 uncultured Bacteroidota bacterium
AGTAGACCCGGTCCCTGAGCGGAGCCGAAGGGTGGTTCTATTTTAGTAGAAATTCAATTATGAATGATTTACAGTAAGACAGTAGCTAAAATAAACTCGCTTCTCGATTCTCGTCTCTCGCTTCTTTATTGGCGTGGAGTAATTTCTTCCCAAAGCCAATTGCCATCGGCTAGAAGCAGAAAGCTAGAAACCAGCAGTTAAGCGATACGCATAACATTGGCTTAACATTCAAATAACGCTTAGCTAACATTGGATTAACAATAGCATAATTTTGGGCGGGTAGTTTTGTTTCAATCTCAAATACCATGAAATTGATACATAAAAGTCTGTCAGCTATTGCATTAATTCTTTTTATCTCTTTAAATCTTGTTGCATTCCCGCAATCAAACGGAAAGATTAGCGGAAAGGTAATTGACAAGAAAACTGGAGAAGAATTACTAGGAGTTACAGTATCTATTCAGGGCACCTCCTTAGGTGCTGCAACTGATTATGAAGGTAAATTCTTAATTGGTAATTTACAGCCAGGTACTTATAGTGTTTTGGTTTCTTATGTTTCTTACCACAAGAAAGTATTAACGGGTATTGAGGTTAAACCAGGTGAGGTAACTACACTTACCGTTGTTATGGAAGAGGCTACCAAGGAATTGGGTGAAGCGGTAATCAAAGGAGAGTTAAAGCGCGAAAGTGCTTCTGCTTTATTGGTTCAACAAAAAACGGCTGCTTCTATTTCTGATGGTGTTTCAATTGAAGTAATTAGAAAAACACCAGATAGAAATACCAGTGATGTTTTAAAACGTGTGAGTGGTGCAACCATTCAAGATAATAAATATGCAATCATCAGAGGTTTGCCAGATAGATACAATGGTGCCTTTATCAATGGTTCTCCTTTACCTAGTTCTGAACCAGATAGAAAAGCATTTGCATTTGATATTTTCCCTGCAAATTTATTAGACAATTTAGTTATTGTAAAGTCGGCAACGCCAGATTTATCAGGTGAATTTGCAGGTGGCTTAATTTTAATTAAAACAAAAGATATTCCAGAGCAAAACTTCTACCAAGTGAGTTTAGGTTCTAGCATTAACTCAATTACAACCTTTAAAGATTTCACTAAAAATGTAAAAGGTTCCTTAGACTTTTTAGGAATTGATGATGGTACGAGAAAATTACCTAAAAGTCTTCCAAACAATGCTACCATGAGCGAATACCAAAACAACATTCAAAGCATGGATGATGTAAAGCGTTTGGTAAACGTAGCAAAACCCTTCAATAATAATTTCCAATTAAACAGCGGAACTGCTGCGCCAGCATACAGTTTTCAGTTTAGCATGGGCCATTTAAAGAAATACGCCAAGTTTGAAGTAGGTAGCATTTTTGCATTATCGTCGCAGGTAACCCCTACAACGCAATTGATTAAAAGAACAGATTATGATAACAATAGTAAAATATATGAATTTAACGACCAGCAGTATACTACCAATACATTAAATGGCTTTTTGTGGAACTTGAGTTATAAAACTAAAAACAATAAAATTTCTTTAAAGAATTTATTGAATATAAATTCAAACGACCAAACCGTTATTAGAAATGGTGCAGATATAATGAATGGATTTGCCATTCAATCTTATGCCATGTGGTATACCCAAAATATTTTAAACAGTCACCAATTGGGCGGCGAGCATATGTTTGGAGGTTCTAAAACTAAAATTAATTGGAACTTAGGTTTAAGTAATTTAAACCGTACCACGCCAGATTTTAGACGCGTGCGTTACCAAAGAGATTTAATGGACGACCAAGCGACATTTCAGGTGCCCCTAACAAGTACTACGCAACCAGAAGCTGCGGGTAGATTTTATTCAACACAGAAAGATGTTATTTATAATGCAGGTGTAGATTTATCGCGCAGTTTTAACATTGGTAAATTTAAGAACGACATAAAAATTGGTAGCTATGCGCAAAAGAGAACCAGGGATTTTAATGCTCGCCAATTGGGTTATGCATTTGCGCCAGGTGCTCATCCAGACTATAGTTCACAATCATTAGATCAAATATTCCGCAGCAGCAATATAGATACCAACGGTTTGGTTTTAAAAGAAGCAACTACACCAACAGATGCTTATACTGCAGGTAGTAATTTATATGCCACTTATTTCCGTATAGATTCAAAAATTACCAATCGTTTTAAAGTTATTTGGGGTGTACGTGCCGAATCTTATAACCAAAAATTGAGTACCTACAGAACAGGTATTAACGAAAAATTTGAAATTGATACAACAGTTTTAGATTTTCTTCCTTCCATCAATTTGGTTTATTCATTGTCGGATCGAACCAATTTAAGGGCTTCTTACTCACAAACCGTTTCTCGCCCAGAGTTTAGAGAATTGGCTTCTTTCCAGTTCTTTGACTTCAACGATTTGATGTTGGTAGAAGGTAACAGCCAATTGAAACGTACCAAAATTGCAAACTATGATGTGCGTTATGAGTTCTATCCTAATCCAGCGCAACTAATTTCGGTATCTGCTTTCTACAAAAAGTTCACCGACCCAATTGAAAAGATTTTGTTCTCAGGAGGAAGTCCAAGGTTAATGAGCTACCAAAATGTAAGTTCAGCTTGGAGTGCAGGTATTGAATTAGATTATAAATTAAACTTTGGCCAATTATTAAATACCCAAAATACTTTCTTAGGTGGTTTAAACTTTATTGGTAATGTGGCCATCATTAAATCACGCGTAGATGTTTCTAAAGTATTGGCAACAGAATCTAAAGAAAGACCTCTACAAGGACAATCACCTTATATTATCAATGGTGGCTTACAATACAGCCATACCAAATTAAGATTTGG
>CAIYNF010000128.1 GCA_903927505.1 uncultured Bacteroidota bacterium
ACTGTGTTTTCTAAATTTGATTTACTAATTCCAATAGGGTAATCTACTGCTAAAATCCTTGTTTGGTAAGGCTTAAGCGGCAAACTAATTGAATATTGACCATTACCCATGACAAAGAAACTAGTGTCGTTCAGGAGGTCTACAAACTTGCAATTTCCTACGCTGCCATCACTTCTGCTCATTACAAATTGAACAGAATCAATATTGGTATTTGTTGTGTTTACCATAACCAAAATATCATCTCCACTTAAGCTCCTTTGGTAAGTATGCACTTCATTATGGGTGCTAATAATATTTTGGTATGTTCCTATTTGCAAAACACTTTGTTGCTTTCTAATTTTTATTAATTTTTGGTAATGATTCCATAAGGAATTTGGATCGGCCTTCATTACACTCACATTGAAGTTTGCATAATTGCTATTCAAGGCTATCCATGGATTAACCGTTGTGAAACCAGCGTTTCCCGCATTAGACCATTGCATAGGCCTTCTGATAAATTGATCGGGTTTAGAGCCTCTCATGGCCACTTCTTCACCATAATATAAAAATGGAACACCAGGTTGCGTTAGGTATAAACTTGCCGCGGCCTTATTCATTTCAATGTTTGTATTAAAAACATCAAACACTCGGTTTTGATCGTGGTTGGTTAAAAAGGTGGCAAATTGATTGTCTTGGTAACTCGTTTTTGTATTATTTAATGTTACTCGTGAGTTGTAGGGGTTACCACTTGAAATGGCGTTAATATTTGCATCTGCAAGGTTAAATTCAAAGCACATGTCTAATTTACCAGTATATAATTTAATGCTTGCTGGGGTGTCCCAAACTTCTCCAACCAATAAAGAATTTGCTTTCCACGACTCGCAACTGTCGTTAAACTCTTTCCAAAATGCAATTGTTTTCGGATGATTTTTTAAGGTACTGCCTTCTTCAAATAAATACATGGCAGCATCTAATCTAAATCCATCAATACCTATTTCTTTGAGCCAATATTTTGCAATGGCAAAAACGCTGTCCTTAACAGGTTGGTAATTGTAATTTAAATCGGGCATGCCACTCCAAAACAAGCCATAATAATTACTGCCATTTTTACTATACCAAACCTGTTGACCCCACGGGCCAGTTTGGTTTCCTGGTGCGGCATCCCAGCGGTAAAAGTTTCTATAAAAAGGGTCGTTGGCCGCAGATTTAACAAACCAAGGATGTTGGTCGGATGTGTGGTTTAATACCAAATCCATTACCACTTTTATTCCTCTATTATGAGCCTGTGTGAGCAATGTTTTAAATTCATTTAGCGTTCCATATTTTGGATTTACCGCATAATAATTGGTAACATCGTAGCCATGGTCGCTTGGTGTTGAATTGATTGGCATTAACCAAAGCAAGCCCACCCCTAAATCTGCATTAGTATTGGCATTGCCATCATTTAAATAATCTAATTTCTGTGTAAGTCCATTAAAATCGCCTATGCCATCTGCGTTGCTGTCGTAAAAACTTCTTACAAAAATCTCATAAGCGGTAGTTTGGTTCCACCAATTTACCTGACTAAAACCAAAATGTGAAAAGGAAATAAAAAGAAGGAGGGAAGCTATGTGCTTCTTTCCTGGGAGGGTAAACATGTTAGATTTTATTTATAGAAATTTAGGATTGGTTTCCATTACATGCCCACAACTTTTGCAAGTACGTAAATCTTCCGACCCATAATAATGCTTGAAATGGTTTTGGAAGTCGGTTTCAATATTTTGCAATTCAAAATATACTTCATGTAACTTATGGTTACATTTTTCGCAGAACCATAACAAGCCATCTTTATAGCCTTTTCCTTCTCTAACGCGCTCAATTACCAAACCTATAGACCCTTCGGTTCGGCCTGGAGAATGGGGAGTATTAGGCGGGCAAAGAAACATGTCGCCAGGACCTAAATGAATAGGAACAACCTTACCCTCTTCTTGAATATTCACCGTAATATTTCCTTCTAATTGGTAGAACAATTCTTCGGTTTCATTGAAGTGATAATCTTTGCGTGCATTTGGGCCACCCACAATCATTACAATATAGTCTGTTCCTTCTGGATATAAATTTTTATTAGCAATTGGCGGAACCAATAAATGGCGGTTTTCTTCAATCCATTTGTTTAAGTTAAAAGCTTTACGGATGCTCATATTAGGTTGTTTTTAAATTTTAATTAATTGCAAAACTCTTTGAATAAAATCGAAGGTAATAAAAAAATGCTAGATTTACCGCAATGGCAACACCCGTGTGGCTTTCATAAATCTACGTTTGTAGTAGGGTGCATCTAGCAGGTCGATGCGAACGCCAGCGCTTGTACTTGAATGGATAAATTGAATGGGTTCTCCTTTTTTTGAAACCACAATTCCAACATGTCCAATGCCCCTTCTTCGGCTATTTCTGCCTTTAAAAAAGAGTAAATCGCCTTTATTAATTTGATTCCTCTGCACTTCAACGCCCATAAAACTTTGTCCTGCCGAGGTGTGAGGCAGTTTAATACCATGTTTACGATAAACCATCATAGTAAATCCACTGCAGTCAAAGCCTTTGGCCCCTGTGCCACCTCTGCGGTAGCGATCTCCCATGAAGGATTTGGCATAATTAATTATGCTATCTGGATTGAGTTTAACTTTTGACTTAACTAATACAGTATCAGTTGGTTTTGAAAGCAAAAACAATTGAAAGGGAGAATCCAATTGGGCATGAACTTGCATAGAACCTATTAATGTCCAAATAATCAGTATGATATGTATAAAACGCCTGTTCAATTCGATGTAAAAATAATTGAAAAAGACTAAATAAAAAGTGTATGTTTGCAGTTTGCTAACTATGAGGTATTTCGGTATTTGTATTCTGTTTATTTCCATGCTGCTTGCTGGCTGTTCAAATAAGTACCAACAGGCACTTAAAAATCCAGACAATAGGCAGAAGCTAGAGATGGCAGATGCTTACTATAAAAAGAAAGACTTTGTGCGGGCAATTAGTTTATATGAGCAGGTGGAAGATGCATACAGCGGAACACCTACTGCCGAAAAAGTTCTTTACAACAGTGCGCAATGTAATTTTGGTTTAAAGATGTATGCGCTGGCTGGATTTCAATTTAAGACCTATTTTGAAAACTTTCCAACAGGTGAGCATGCTGAAGAATCTTTGTACATGAATGCTTATTGTGCTTTTTTGGAGTCCTATGAACCAGAATTGGATCAAACCGATACCTACAAAGCCATTGAGACTTTTAAGATTTTTATTAATGTTTACCCAGAAAGCAAATACATTCCAGAAGTAAACAACTATTTGGACAAGCTTCGAGATAAATTGAGTTACAAGGCTTACAAAGCAGCAAAAATGTATTACGATATGGGCGAATACAAAAGTGCTATTGTAACCTTGAAAAATATTTCAAGAGAATTTCCTGAAATGGCGCAGAAAGAGGAAGTGGATTTTTTAGTTGTGAAGTCAAATTACTTACTGGCTAAAAACAGTATCACTGAAAAACAATTGGAAAGATATAATAATACCTTATTGGCATACGAAGAATTTGCAGAGCAATACACCGAAAGCAGCAAGTATATGGACGATGCCAAGATAATTAAAGGAAGAGTTTTATTGGAAGTAGCTAAAATAAATACCAAAGTGAAGCTATGAAAAATGGAATTGTGCTAATTTTTGTCTTTCTTGCCCTTATTGCAGCTTTGTGGTTGCTAAATAGAGATGATCAAGAATTGCCACATATTATGCTAAAACCAGATACTACTGAGGTAATAGTTAACAAAAGCCAAGGTGAAACTGGAGGAAGTTATCAATTAATGGGAAGCGCTGATCCAACAAGCACGCGCACGGAGGAGAAAGCAGAATTTATTGGAAAGGCCTATTCAAATTGTATGGCATTGGTATATAGATTGCC
The DNA here is from genome assembly GCA_903927505.1 of uncultured Bacteroidota bacterium. Classification (GTDB taxonomy): domain Bacteria; phylum Bacteroidota; class Bacteroidia; order UKL13-3; family UKL13-3; genus B1. The sequence continues at coordinate 3,911 of CAIYNF010000128.1, forward strand.
TAATTCTAGTATCAATAAAATAGAAAACAATGTGGAAGGAGTTTCTTACATAGATTTTAATTATAATAAGATACATCACATTCTTTATTTCGATAAGGGAATTTGTATCTCAGATGAAGTACAAAAAAATAAGTAATAAATAAATAAAATGGCTAACAACAATTATCAGAATGTTCCAACAACCACCATTGCGCGTGATTTGAGGAAATTGGAAACAGGTACAGAAAACATCTATGAGTCTATTGCCATCATAGCCAAACGTGCCAACCAAATTGCTGCCGAGTTAAAAGAAGAATTGCACAGTAAATTGGATGAATTTAACAACGATAGCGATACTTTGGAAGAAGTATTTGAAAACCGTGAACAAATTGAAATTTCTATGTATTACGAGCGTTTACCTAAGCCAACTCTTATTGCAACTGAAGAGTTTTTAGCAGAAAAAGTGCATTTCCGCAATCCTGAAAAGGAAAAGCGTTTGGCAGAAGAAAACTAATAGCTTAATTTGCCTTCAAATGCTTGAAGGAAAAAAAATACTACTTGGAATAAGCGGGAGCATTGCAGCATACAAAACAGCTGCAATGACCCGCTTATTTGTTAAAGCGGGTGCCCAGGTTAAAATTGTGATGACACCCGCAGCGCGCGATTTTGTTACGCCTGTAACACTCGCCACGCTTAGCAAAAATCCAGTACAATCTCAATTTATAAAAGGTGATAAAGGCGAATGGACCAACCATGTGGAACTTGGTTTGTGGGCAGATGTTTTATTAATGGCTCCTGCCACGGCTAATACCCTAGCAAAAATGGCGCACGGTATCTGCGATAATCTATTACTTGCGAGTTACCTATCTGCTAGATGTCCTGTTATTGTTGCCCCTGCCATGGATTTAGATATGTATGCTCATCCAGCAACGCAGGCAAATTTAAAAATCATTGCCTCATTTGGGAATAGTATAATTGAACCCAATACGGGTGAATTGGCAAGTGGTTTAGATGGAAAAGGTAGAATGGCCGAACCTGAGGAGATTTTTCAATTTGTAAAAAACTATTTGAATCATTCTGCCGAATTAAATGGGAAACAAATATTAGTTACTGCAGGTCCAACATACGAACATATAGACCCCGTGCGTTTTATTGGAAATCATAGCAGTGGAAAGATGGGATTTGCCATTGCAGAAGAGCTTGCCAATAAAGGAGCCAATGTAATTTTAATTGCTGGCCCGAGCCAAATGCAATTGAAACATAAAAATATCACACGTATTGATGTGCAATCTGCTGATCAAATGTTGAAAGCTTCATTGAAACACTTTAAGAAAGCTGATATTGCTATTTTAAGCGCTGCTGTTGCCGATTATACACCTGAAATAGTTAGTGCACATAAAATTAAAAAAAGTGGCGCTACCATGCAATTAAAACTCAAGAAAACTATTGATATTTTAAAAGAGTTGGGTCTGCTTAAAACAAAAAAACAATTGCTAATTGGGTTTGCCTTGGAAACAGAAAATGAGGTGCCAAATGCCAAGAAAAAATTAGTGGCTAAAAATCTTGATTTTATTGTGCTTAACTCACTTAAAAATAAAGGTGCAGGATTTAGCGTTGATACCAATCAAGTTCAAATTATTCATAAAGACGGTAAAATAAACAAATTCGGATTAAAGGCCAAAAGTGCTGTTGCAACCGATATTGTTGACCAACTTATTCAAATTATTCATGCGTAAAGAATTTTTATTTTTTGTCATAATTAGTATATTTAGCCTTACTTCAAAGGCCCAAGAGTTTTCTTGCAGGGTTAAAATTAACGACCAACAAGTTCAAATTACAGATAAAACTATTTTTAGAAATTTGGAGCAAAGACTGCAAGATTTCATGAATAATAGTCGTTGGACAAACGAACAAATTGCCACAAATGAAAAGATAGAATTAAATATTGAAATTATAATTGCGGCCTACGATCAAAATACCTATGAATATAGAGCATCAGCTATTATTCAATCTCGCAGGCCTGTTTTTGGTTCAAGTTATAATACAACCCTATTTAGTTTTAATGATGAAAATTGGGATTTTAAATACCAAGAACAAGATCGTATCGAATTCCAGGACGGGCAATACCTTGGCGACATTTCTTCCTTAATTAGTTTTTATGCGTTTTATACTTTGGCCCTCGATTTTGATTCTTATGCTTCTGAAGGTGGAACACCCTATTATAATAAAGCTTTTCAAATTGCCAATCTAGCGCAACAAACCAGCGCTAGAGCAGGTTGGAAGCCTTTTGAGAAAACAGTTCGTACGCGTTATAACCTAATTGATAATATTTTAAATGAGCGTTTTCGTCCGCTTAGAAATGCTTATTATATTTATCATAGAAAAGGCATGGACCAATTTACCAAAGACGCATTTCAGGCGCGTAAACAAATAATGATTGCCCTTGATCAAGTTAAGAAAGTATATAAAATTTCACCTAATACTGTAATGCTGTTGGTTTTTTTTGAAGCCAAAAGTGATGAATTGGTTTCAATTTTCAAAGGTGCCGAAGACATTGAAAAACCAAAAGCCATTGAATTACTGAGTGAAATAAATATTGCTAATATTACAAAATACGAAAGAATTAAATCTTAATTTACTGTTTCAAAAAATATTTATGTCAAACACAATACACCATCATAGTCACGAAGAAAAACATTTTAGCGGAAGTGAAATGGTACGCGATATCGTAATAGGAATGAGCGATGGATTAACTGTCCCATTTGCTCTAGCAGCAGGATTAACTGGAGCTGCGCAAGGCAATGGTGTTATAGTAACCGCTGGTTTGGCAGAAATTGTAGCAGGGAGTATTGCCATGGGCTTAGGTGGTTATTTGGCAGGCAAAACGGAAATAGATCATTATGCCAGCGAACTTAAAAGGGAGTATAGGGAAATTGAAGTTTACCCTGAAGTTGAAAAACAAGAAGTACGCGATGTGTTTAAAGAATATGGCTTAAGTGAATCATCAACAGAAGCTATTGTGGATGAATTATCGAAGAACAAAGACCAATGGGTGAAGTTTATGATGCGCTATGAATTGGGTTTAGAGGAACCAGATTTAAACCGTGCTAGAACGAGTGCATTAACAATTGGTATTTCATATATTGTTGGTGGTATAGTTCCATTGAGTCCATACTTTTCGTTGTTTTCCGATAATCCTCATGATGGATTTATTTACTCTTGCGTAATTACAGCAATTTGCCTTTTTACTTTCGGTTATTTTAAAACTAAAATTATAGGACAAGAACCTTTTATGGGAGCATTTAAAACATTGCTAATTGGCGCACTGGCTGCAGGTTCGGCCTATTTTATTGCACGCTTAATTGGAGGTTAATTCAAAGAATAATATGTTTAAAAACCTACTTTTTGTTTTCTTGTTCCTCGTTCAAATTACAGCCTATTCTCAAACACCTGGAGTTATAATAGGTGAAATGAATAATAGTGCATTTGTAATTAATAACAATCAACCTTCATTGGTAAAAGCCTTTGAGTGGACATTTAAAGATGGTACCAAAGTTACAGAAATGGCAATTACCCAGTTGGGCAACGAATATTATTTATTGGCTACTTGCATTTACCAAGGTAGAAAAAGAATAGCAGCCATTGATATTGATTTGGTTGGAATCAATTTTGTTTTAAATGAAGATGCCCAATTTAAAATGTGCTCTGCTGTAGCTTGTGAAACATGTAGGTTCTTTTTTGAAAACAATAAAATAGTAGCCTGTAAGTGCGAAGAAACGGGTACCATTAGCAATCATTGTCATTACAAAGCAAGCGTTGGAAATGGTTATTTTGCCAATTTCCAAAGAGCGCAGCGCATGAGCAAAGACGAGCAAAATTAGCGCTCGCCTAATAGTCCACTTGGCTTATAAACCTTGCTACGTTTAAGGTCAAATTTTTGAATGGCATATTTTTCAAAATGTTCCATTGCCTCCTTTACTGAATCTGTAAACAACAAATGTTCTTTGGTGTCGGATTCAGAAATGGTTTTATATGCCACCATATCATCCAGTAGTTCTATCAATTTTTTCCAATAATCTGTTCCAATTACTACCACAGGAAAATCTTCAATTTTCCCTGTTTGAATGAGTGTTAATGCTTCAAACATCTCATCCATTGTACCCCATCCACCTGGCATTATTACAAAGCCATAAGAGTATTTTATAAGAAGGGTTTTCCTTACAAAAAAATACCTGAAATCGACCCAGCGGTGTAAGTATGGGTTTTCTTTTTGCTCATGCGGTAATTGAATATTACAACCAATACTTAAACCATTGTTTTCAAATGCACCTCTGTTGGCTGCCTCCATAATTCCAGGGCCTCCGCCAGTTAGCACACCAAAACCTAAATCACTTAATCCAGCGCCAATTTCCCTTGCTTTTTTGTAATATTCATGGTTTTCATCGAACCTAGCGCTGCCAAATACAGTTACGCAAGGGCCAAGAAAATGAAGTGCTCTAAAACCTTTGATAAATTCAAACCAAACTTTGAATGCAAAAAAGAATTCTCTTTTTCTAGATCTTGGCCCCTCTAAAAACCGACGTTCACTTTGTTGGTAATGTCTGGCTCTGGATTTTTCTGATTGCATTTTTTGATTTATAATAATTCGTTGGCCAAATTAGCCAATTCTGATCGTTCACCTTTTTCTAAGGTAATATGCGCGTATAATGGATTGTTTTGTAAACGATCAATAAGGTAAGATAATCCGTTTGATTGGGAATCGAGGTACGGCGTGTCTATTTGGAAAATATCTCCTGTGAAAATTATTTTTGTTCCTTCACCTGCTCTTGTAATAATTGTTTTAACCTCAAGTGGGGTGAGGTTTTGCGCCTCATCAATAATGAAAATGATGTTTGATAAACTTCTTCCTCTAATATAGGCCAAAGGTGTAACCATTAATTTTTCTTGGCTCACCATATCTGTAATTTTCTGGTATTCTTTATCCGTTTCTTTCCATTGGTTTTGGATCAATTTTAAATTATCCCACAATGGTTCCATATAAGGATTAATTTTAGATTTGATATCTCCTGGCAAGTAGCCTATATCTCTATTGCCCAAAGGAATTATAGGTCTTGCTAAATAAATTTGACGGTAATTGGCTTTTTGTTCCATAGCGGCAGCTAAGGCTAAAAGAGTTTTACCAGTTCCAGCCATGCCTTGAATGGTTACCAATTTTATTTGTGGATTTAAAACCGCATGCAAAGCAAAAGCTTGTTCTGCATTTCTAGGTTTAATGCCTGAGGCGCCTGTTTTATTAACCTTTTCTAAGCTTTCTGTTTCTGCATTGAAATAGGTGAGCACACTGTTTTGTGAATTTTTAAGAATGTAAAAATGATTAGCTAATGGTTTCTTTTTCATCACCAATTCATAATTCACAAATCCTCTGGCGTATATTTCATCAATCACAGAAGTTTTTACTTTTTCAATAATTGTCCTTCCTGTATGCAGTGTATCTATGTCTTTTATTTTACCCGTTTCATAGTCTTCTGCTAAAATCCCTAAAGACTTTGCCTTGAGCCTTAAATTCACATCCTTGGTAACCATAATTACTGGTCGGGTAGGATACTGCTCTTTCATAGCTATTGCGGCATTTAAAATCCTATGATCTGCCTTGCGTTCGCCAAAAACTACCTGGGCATCAACTTTGGTTTTTTCATTCATAATTACCTTAAAATGTCCACGTGTTGGGCCATTTATGGCAATCCAATCTGTTAAGGTATATTCTCCTGAAAGTTTATCGAGGTAACGAATAAATTCACGTGCCTCAAAATTGATGGTGTCGTTTCCCTTTTTGAAATTATCTAATTCTTCCAAAACGGTAATGGGAATTGCCACATCATGTTCTTTGAAATTTTTAATTGAATTGTTGTCGTATAAAATGACTGATGTATCTAGTACAAAAATCTTCTTTACTTGTTTAACTGGTTTAAGTGTTTTAGTAGGTTTTTTAGCTACTTTTTTTACTACCTTTTTTTTTACTACCATTACTAAATTGTTAATTAATTGGCTTTTGCATGCTGAAAGTTTCATAATTAATAATTAGAAAGGAAAAGATATTTATACACAGATGTTGACGAAAAAAAAGCCTGTTGTAAATACTACAACAGGCTTTTTATTTTAAGGAATTAATTTATGCGTCTTGTTTTGCTGCCAAATACCTTTCGGCATCTAAGGCAGCCATGCAACCACTCCCCGCAGCTGTAACTGCTTGTCTGTATACTTTATCTTGTGCATCACCACAGGCAAAAACGCCTTCAATATTGGTTTTACTTGTGCCAGGTATTGTTTGCAAATAACCTGTTTCATCCATATTTAAAAATCCTTTAAAGATATCTGTGTTTGGATGGTGTCCAATTGCAACAAAGAATCCACTGATGGCTATTTCTTTTAGATCACCAGTTTTTGTATTTTTTAATCGGGCACCCGTTACTTTGTCTTCACCTAAAATTTCATCGGTTTCAGATTCAAAAAGCACTTCAATATTTGGGGTGTTCATTACCCTATTTACCATTGCTTTTGAAGCCCTGAATTCATTTCTTCTAACAATCATGTATACTTTGCTGCAAATTTTGGCTAAGTAACTTGCTTCCTCACATGCAGTATCTCCAGCACCAACTATAGCAACATCTTTTCCTCTAAAGAAGAAACCATCACAAACAGCACAAGCACTCACACCTCTTCCATTTAATTTTTCTTCAGATGGAATTCCTAACCACTTAGCACTGGCTCCTGTTGCAATAATGACAGTATCGGCCAATATTTCATGGTTTTCATCAGCAATGAGTTTAAACGGTGCTTTACCTGAAAAATCAACACTGGTAATCATGCCATAACGAATATCTGTTCCAAAACGTTCTGCTTGTTTACGGAATAATTCCATCATTTCTGGACCCATAATTCCCTCTGGGTAACCCGGATAATTTTCTACATCTGTGGTAATTGTTAATTGCCCACCTGGCTGCATACCTGCATACATAACAGGTTTTAAATCTGCCCTAGCGGCATAAATGGCTGCTGTATATCCAGCAGGACCAGATCCTACAATTAGGCATTCGATATGTTCTACGTTTGTGCTCATGTGATTATTATTTGTCTCAAAATTATTGCAAAAAACAAACCAGTTTTAAACAAGTTGTTCCAATTCTTATCTTTTTCTTGCCCTATTTCTTTCCACCGCTCTATTTCTTGGTTTTGTTTTGTTTGGATTTCGTTTTCGTGGACCTCCTAAATTTAACTTAGAATTTTTGGCTTTTTTCTCATGGTGGGTAACAGGTGCACCTTCTCTGCTTGGGGCGCGCACATATATTTTTTGAATTTGTTGCGGTCTTTCATCTTCACTAAAAATAGATGAAATAACAACCTCTTTAGGCAGGCGTTTTTTAGTGACCTTCAAATTCATTAATTTCTCAATTTCTTCTAAGAAGGGTTCTTCCACCTCGTTGAAGAAAGTAATGGCAATACCGTCTTTACCCGCTCTGCCAGTTCTACCTATACGGTGAATATAATCTCCTGCTTCCCTTGGGGTGTCAAAATTTATAACATGCGACACCTCAAAAATATCCAATCCTCTTGCAGCGATATCTGTTGCTATTAAAATTCGGTTCGAACCTTTATGGAAATTATCTAAGGTAGCAAACCTTACATTTTGAGATTTATTGGAATGGATAAGTGCTAATTCTTCGCCATAGGTAGGCAGTAATTGGGCGTATAACCTATCAGCCAGTTTAATGGTACCTACAAAAACCATCACTTTATTGAAGGCTTTTTGGTCTTCTAACAAGTGATTGAGGATATTTATCTTGGTAAAATAATTTGGGCCATCATAGGCCATTTGCTTAATTTTTTCTAAAGGGGTACCATGCACTGCCACCTCAATTTTTTGAGGGTTTTTGGTAAAGGTGTTAATCAAAACATTTACATCTTCACCTAAAGTAGCCGAGAAGAAAATGTTTTGGCGTTTCAATGGAAGTAAATCTAAAATGGTTGTAAGCTGCGCTCTAAAACCAATTTCCATCATTTCATCTACCTCATCAATCACAAAATGTTGTACTGTTTTAATCTTTAAAACGCCCAACATGGCCATATCAATTAATCTACCCGGGGTTGATACCAAAATATCTAAACCTGCTGAAATAGCTAATTTCTGAGGGGTAATGTTTGCGCCTCCATAAATGCCCGCAAAACGAATACTCATGTACTTTGTTAGTTTCTCAATTTCTGAAACCACTTGCGCAACCAATTCTCTTGTAGGTACAATTATTAAAACTTTTGGATGTTTGCTTTCCGAATATTTGTGCATGCGCAAAATAGGCAGCAAATAGGCAAATGTTTTACCTGTACCTGTTTGTGCAACGCCTATAACATCCTTTCCCGACATAATTACTGGAAAAGATTTTTCCTGTATAGGCGTAGGGTGCATGTATTCTAAATCCTGAAGGGCATTGAGCAATGGATTGTTTAGGTTCAGGTCTTCAAAATTTAGCATAGTGATTTTTTGTAAAGGTCGTTGATGTGAGTCACATTATGGCAAAAAGCAAAATTACTTTATGCCAAGCCATTCTTTGGCTGTATTTCTGAGTAATTTAATTTTAGTTTCTTCGTCAATATTTTTCATGTTGGCAATAAACTTGCCATGCTCCAAATCGCCCAAAGGGAAAGGAAAATCAGAACCCATAGCAATCTTATCCGGACCAAACATTTTCAATAAAAAGGCAAATGTATCCTCATCATGAACCAATGAATCAATGTAAAATTTATCGGTATAGGTTCTTGGATCAGCCACATTGTGCACATTGCATAAATCTGGTCGAACATCATAGGCATGTGAAATTCTACCAATGGTTTGTGGGAAGCATCCGCCGCCATGCGCAAATAATACGCGTAACTTGGGGTATTTGTCAAAAATACCACCAAATAGCATACTGCAAATAGCCAAAGAAGTTTCTGCAGGCATACCAATTAGCCAAGGTAAAAAGTATTTAGGCATTCTGTCTTGGCCCATCATATCCCATGGATGCACAAAAATACACATGCCTAATTCTTCTGCTTTTTGGTAAAAAGGATAGTAATAGGGGTCATCTAAATTTTTGTGTTCAATATGAGTTCCAATTTCAACACCAGGCAGGTTCAATTCATTTTTACACCTTTCCAATTCTTCACAAGCCAATTGAATGTCCTGCATAGGCAATGTACCCAAACCAACAAATCTGCTAGGGTATTTTACTTGAATTGCCGCAATATGATTATTGTAATACCGTGCCCATTCTAAAGTGTGCTTTGGTTCGGCCCAATAATAAAATAAAACGGGTACAATAGACAATGCCATTAATTCAACATCATGTTGGTCCATGTGCGCTATAATGGCCTCTGGATCCCAACAAAGCTTGTCAATGGTTCTAAAAAAAGTGCCATTGGCTTTCATCATATTGGCATTGCCATCTGCTTGGTGCTCTAAATAAATAAATTCATCCCCATAACCATATTTGGTTTTGAGATTAGGCATTTCTGCCGGCAAAATATGTGCGTGAACGTCTATTTTTTTGTAATTGGTCATAGCTCTAATTTATGTTGAACCGAATAATGCCTATTATTTAAAAGCCATCGCCATCAAGTATATTTCCTAATCCGCCGAGGATTCCGCCTTCTTCTCTTCTTCCGCCAACACTTCCATAAGCCATTATTCTACCTGCTAATCTAGAAATTGGAAGCGATTGGATCCAAACTTTTCCTGGTCCGCGCAAGGTAGCGAAGAAAACACCCTCTCCACCAAACAAAGTGTTTTTAATGCCGCCCACAAATTGAATATCGTATTCAACATCTTTGGTAAAGGCAACTATACAACCTGTGTCAATTTTCAATAATTCACCTGGCATTAATTGTCGTTCTTCCACGTGTCCGCCTGCATGAACAAAAGCCATTCCGTCGCCTTCCAATTTTTCCATTATAAAACCTTCGCCACCAAATAAGCCTGTTCCCAGTTTTTTCTGAAATTCTATTCCTATGCTAACTCCTTTGGCAGCGCATAAGAAAGCGTCTTTCTGACAAGTAATTCTATTTCCCATTCTGCTTAAATCTAATGGGATAATTTTACCTGGGTAGGGTGCTGCAAAGGTTACAGTTCTTTTGCCATTTTCCATATTGGTAAAGGCTGTCATAAACAAACTTTCACCTGTAAGCATGCGCTTGCCTGCCGACATTAACTTGCCCAAAATTCCACCTTGTTGCTGACTGCCATCACCAAAAATGGTATTCATTTGGATGCCGTCGTTCATCATCATAAAACTTCCCGGCTCTGCCATTACAGTTTCTTCTGGATCTAGTTCAATCTCTACACATTGCATTTCACTTCCAAAAATGCGGTAGTCTATTTCGTGGTTGCTAATCATTGATTTTTTAATAAGTATGCAAAATTATTCAATTTTTGACAAGGCTTTCCCAATCTTTTTAACAAATTGGGTATGACTTGTATGTTAAATTTTTAATAAAATACACTAATGCTTGCGAAAAAACGATTTGAATAGATTTTTAATAAGTTTCGATGGATGTGCTTTTTAATTTATGGAAATTTAGCTTGTAAAAAAACTCAAATTCACCTTAATTCGATACATGCGTGTAGCTTTAGTTGTGGGTGTTTCAGGTAGATTGGGCAAATCTCTTATAGAGGTTTTGCTAAATAACAGGCACTATAAGAAAATTATAGTACTTACAAGGCACGAGCATAGCCGATTTAAAAACATTCACCTTAAAAAGATTATTGTAAACTTTGGCACCATAGAAGATTTTAAAGAGAATTTTGAAGGTGTAGATGATGTTTTTTGTTTATTGGGAAAGGATTATATCAGCACCAAAAATTTAGATGATGCGCCTTTATTTGAATACCAATATCCATTTAATTTAGCCAGAGTGGCAAAGGATGCTGGAGTAAATAACTTTTACCTGGTAAATCCCGTTGCGGCCTCCTTGAAAGCATCAAAAGCTGAATTGCTTCAAAGAGCGCAATTAGCGGCTGATATAGATTCATTGGGATTTTCTAATTTCTGCCAATTTAAAGTGAATAAGCTCAGGAGAAACATAAATAGGGAAGGCAGTTACTTTGCTATATTTAAAAGTTTCAGGGCTTTGATGCGTATATTTGGTTCGAGCCTAATAAATAAATTTCAAAATACCCCTGCCAATTTATTGGCCAATAAAATGATTGAGCTTGCATTGTCCAATCCACTTGGGAAGAAAACATTTCTTCCTAGTGATTATTAATTTGTAAACTCATGGTTAGAAAAGCACTAGTTATAGGGGCTACCGGACTTATTGGTAGGAATTTAGTTTTTGAATTACTTAAGAGTAATCATTATAGCAGTGTAACTGTTTTTGCACGCAGAGATATAGTTATCAAACATGAAAAGCTTCATCAAATTTTATTGGATTTTGATGAAATTGAAAACCACAAAAGGTACATGTTTGTTGACGATGTTTTTTGTTGCTTAGGTTCCACCAAAGCAAAAACACCAGATCCAATAAGCTATAGAAAAATTGATTACGATTACCCATTGCTAGTTGCAAAAATTGCCAAAGAGCAAGGTGCTACGCAATATGTTTTGGTAAGTTCGATGGGAGCAAACAAAGAATCTTCAATTTTTTATAGCAGACTCAAAGGCGAAATTGAAGATGCAATTGCTAAGCTCAATTATGCCTCTTACAGTATTGTAAGGCCATCACTCTTATTAGGCACAAGAAATGAAAGTAGGCCATTAGAAACAATCTCGCAATATTTAATGCGTGTTTTAAACCCATTATTTATTGGGCCTTTGAAACTTTATAAGGCAATTGATGGATACGTGGTTGCTAAAGCAATTTTAGTTTTGGCTAAGAAAAATGCAGCTGGAAGGTATACTTATTTAAACAACCAATTGTTTAATTTAGTGAAAGAACAAGCCTCAACTGAGGCTTAAAGTATTAATTGGTACAGGTTAAAAAGTAAATCACTAGGCCGCTCAATATCAAGGCTATTCCTTGCCATTCTATTTTACTTAGTTTTTCCTTAAACAAAAAATGTCCGGCCAATAGTGAATAAGGGAAAAAAGCCAATTGCATAAAGCCAAGCATGTTTAGTGCAAACTTTTGGTAACTTATATTTATTAGGATCGAACCAAATATTGTAAATAAGGCAACCGCAACTATTTTCCATTGTTTTAAATTAGCTTGATACATTTTGTATGATTTATCATAAACTAGCAAATAGAAAATGCTTAATAGTAAGGTGGTAAATTCCATGGTCCAAGTCCCCCAAATTGCCGAAGTTTGGGCCAGTGGAATACTTAGCAATGCATAGCCAAATCCCCATGCTATTGCGCTTAATATAGCTTCATACAATCCTTTTCTATCCTTGTTTTTTTTCCATTGTAAAAGAATTCCAGCAACAGACAATGCCGCTGCTAAATAGAAGTAGGGCACAATGGTTTCATGGTATAGAAAAACACCTAAACCATAATGTATAAAAGCCCCGCAAATGCCAATTACTGCCACATTCACAAAATGTAAGTGAAGTAATGCCTTGATGTAATAATAAAGCCCAATAGTGCAAAGGATGCTGCAAAATATTAATTGCAAGAAAGTAAAGGTATTTGGAATAGCGTTAAAATCACCAGCAAACCACCCCCAAATGCTTGCTAATAAAACAGTAAATATGGAACGAACAAAAATCAACCTTGCTGCAGTAGTTTCTGAACTACCTAACTTAATAAAAACATCGGCCAGGAAAAAGGAAGTATTAACAGCTAAGGAAAACCAAAATGCATTCATTCAATTTAAGCTTCTAATCCTTCTAGGGTTCTGCTAATATTGCTTTCAACACGCTCCATCACAGAACTGTAATCCTGCTTTTGAAATTTCTTTGAGGTGATTTTTTCATACAACTCAATATACCTTTGTGAAACCAATTCTACGAATTCATCTGTGAAAATGGGAGGTACTTGGCCGTCTTTTCCTTGGAAGCCATTTTCTATTAACCATTGTCTTACAAACTCTTTCGATAATTGACGTTGTTGTTGGTCTTTAGCTTGAATTTCTTCGTAAGTATCTGCGTAAAAATACCTGCTTGAATCTGGCGTATGAATTTCATCCATTAACAAAATAGCATCACCTAATTTGCCAAATTCATATTTAGTATCTACCAAAATTAATCCTTGTTGGCGGGCATAATGAGAACCAAAAGCATATAATTTTCTGGTATAATCTTCTAATTGTAAATATTCTGCTTCAGGTACTAAGCCCATTTCAATAATGCCTTCACGAGAAATGTCTTCATCATGTCCTTCAGAAGCTTTAATGGTTGGCGTGATGATGGGAGTGGGGAAGGCGTCATTTTCTTTCATGCCTTCAGGCATATGCACACCGCAAATTTCTCTTTTGCCACTTTTGTATTCGCGCCAAGCATGGCCGGCCAAGTAGCCTCTAATAACCATCTCAACTTTATAAGGCTCACAGCAATGTCCAATACTTACGTTTGGATCAGGAGTTTTAACCAACCAATTGGGTACAAGGTCTTTGCTAAGCTTTAAAAAATGCTCCGCAATTTGGTTTAATACTTGTCCTTTATAGGGTATTGGTCGGGGCAAAACCACATCAAAAGCAGAAATTCTATCGCAGGCAACCATTGCCAAAAACTTATTGTTTATATTATATACATCACGAACTTTTCCGCGGTAAAAACTTTCTTGTCCAACAAAATTAAAGTTGGTTGAAGTGAGTGCATCCATAGCTTTAAATAAAGCTGCAATATGCAACAAAAGGCAAGAAATTACAATTAAAAGACCTTACATTTTATGCACCATTAAGGCATAATTTTAATTTCAGTACGTCTGTTTTTCGCTCTTCCTTCAAGGCTTGTATTGTCGGCAATTGGCTGCGTATCTGCATAACCTTTATAGGTAATACGTGTTATTGGCACACCTGTTGCAATTAGATAATCTTTAACAGCCTTGGCTCTGTTTGCAGATAATAAACTATTTTTAGCGAAATCACCGGTATTATCTGTATGACCACCAATTTCAATTTTCACGCTTGGATTACTTGCTAAAAATTGAACCAATTTATTTAGCTCAGCTTTCGATTCATCTTTCAAATCAAACTTGTCTGATTCAAAGAAAATATTCTTTAATACAACTTTAGCACCTGCTGTAATTGCTTGTAAAGGAACACTTAATACCAGCGGATCTGTGGCACCTTGGTTTTGTAAAGAGAAATTTTCTGAATAAAATAAATAACCCGCTGCACTTACATTTAAGGCGTAATTTTTATTTCCTTGAAGGCATACCAAAAACTCACCGCTAATTCTATTAGAATAAGATTCTATAATTACTCTACCTGTTGCCAAATCAATTAATTCTATTTTAGCACTGAGTTTTTTTCTTGTATTGGCATCAAAAACAACCCCTTTGGCATACCCTGTTTTTTGAGGTCTGGCCTCTTCATAGAGTTCAAAACTATAAATGTCTAATCCACCCTTGGTATCGTCTCCTTCTTTGGCCATAAAGGCGTCTTTCCCATTGCTAGAAATTATTATACAGGTTTCGTCTTTGCTGCTGTTAATTGGATAGCCCATGTTGGTAGGCTTTGCCCATCTACCATCTTTATTTCTTCTGGTGTAAAACAAATCTACACCGCCCATTCCTGGATGCCCATCACTATTGAAATAAAGTGTTTGGTCGTCTTTAGCTATAAAAGGTGATTGCTCATCTCCAGGGCCATTGATTTCTGGTCCGGCATTTACAGGAGGAGTCCAACGACCATTTTTAAAATTGGTATACCAAATATCACTTTGACCAAATCCTCCTGGGCGGTTACTGCTAAAATATAAGGTACGGCCATCAAAACTCAGGCAAGGCTGACTTTCCCAAGATGCTGAATTTACAGGTGGTCCAAGGTTAATTGGTTCGGACCAAGTATTGCCATCTAATTTACTTAAAAATAGATCACAGCTACCATTGGCACCAGGACGGTTACATGCAGTATAAAAAATATATTGACCATCGGCAGAGAGGGAAACGGTGCCTTCATTGCGTTCTGTATTTATGGGATAGCCCATGTTTTCGGCAAAAGAATATTTGCCATCAATTTTGGTGCTTCTATAAAATTCCTCATCTCTGCCATTCACCAAACGCGTAAAAATAAGTACCTGCTCATCAGCTGTTATACCAGGAAAATATTCATTGTCTGAGCTGTTTATCATATTTCCAAGATTAACTGGTTTAAATGGAAACGGCTTAAGAATGGCATTTTGCGCATATTCTGAGTTGTTTTTTATTACCTCAATTTGTTCTTTCTTTTGATAGTAATCAGGGAAACTCATGAATTTTTGGGCATCTTGAAAAGCTTCATTGTATTTGGAAAGTGTAAAATAACATTTGCTTCTACCAAAATAACTCATAGGAAATTCAGGATTTAATGCAACTATTTTATTGTATAAAGCAATGGCTTCCTCATATTTTTCATTGTCTTTTTTTATTTCTGCTAACATCATATAAGCATCAATAAAATTTGGGTCGAGCGCAATGGCCTTGTCTAGATAGCCCTGCGCCTTCATAAAATCTTGTAATTGAAAAGTCTTCAGTGCTTCTCCAAAATAATATTCAGCTTTTTTGTTTTTGGTGCCGCTAAAAGGCAACTCTTGCGCATAGGTTGTAAAAACAGTGAAAAGCAAGAATAATAAAATGAGAATTCGCTTCATATTAAGTACAATATTTAGATGCTAAAAATAAGTAAAAAAAAGTATCAGACAAGTTCGCCACCTTTAGGGTCGAGGCTCCAAACTATTTCTCCACTGCGTTTTTGAATGTTCTTCCACAATTTTTCTTTAAAGCTTACAATAACAATGCCAGCGGTTGGCATTTTGTATAAATTAGCATTGCTTATAAAAGAAATAATTAACATGATACTTGGGTTATGGCCAACCATCATAACGGTTTCATCCTTATCGTCTAGATTTCTAATAATCTCAAATAAATCTTCAAATTCAGCTTCGTACATGCCAAATTCGAGGGAGTGTTTTGACTGTGTATAGGCATCTATAAAATAGGAGGCGGTTTTCTTGGTTCTAGCAGCTGGACTAGCAATAATAAGAGATGGTTTGTAGCTTGTTTTTAATAACTTATTTCGTATCAATTTAGCCTCCTCATCACCCTTTGGAGCGAGCTCACGTGCAAAATCAGTTCCGTCTAATGAGTCGTTATTTGCCTTTGCATGGCGCATGAAAATGATTTGTTTCATTTTGATATAAGTTTTAGCTACGGGCAAAAGGCGCAGTGTCTAATTGCTCGAAATCTTTTAAAATAAATTTATAATTTGCCGCCATTGCAATCATAGCTGCATTGTCTGTGCAATATTGAAAGGCAGGAATATAGGTATTCCAATTCTTTATTTTTCCTGTTTCTACAAGCATTTCACGCAATTTGCTATTGGCAGAAACACCACCAGCCAATGCAATTTCTTTTATTCCGGTTTGATCCGATGCCAATACCAATTTTTTAAGCAAATGTTTGATAATTGTTTTTTGCATGCTTGCGCATAAATCGTTTAGATTTTCTGCTATGAAATTTGGATTTAGCTTTTCTTGTTTTTGAATAAAATATAGAAAAGATGTTTTTAAGCCACTGAAACTGTAATCTAAATTGGGAATTTGAGGTTGAGGAAATGGAAAGGCATCTGGATTTCCTAATTGTGCATATTTATCAACCAATGGACCACCAGGATAGGGTAGACCTAGCATTTTAGCTGCTTTGTCAAAGGCTTCACCTGCTGCATCATCAATAGTTTTACCCAAAATTTCAGATTCAAAATGACCATTCATTTTAGCAATTTGGGTATGACCACCACTTACTGTCAAGCATAAAAATGGGAAATTCGGATTTGGTTCGTCAATAAAATGGGCAAGAATATGGGCCTGCATATGGTGAATACCAATAAGTGGAATATTTAAAGATTGTGCCAAAGACTTAGCGAAACTACTTCCAACCATTAATGAACCAATTAGTCCAGGACCCTTGGTAAATGCGATAGCAGAGAGTTCATTTAATTCAATATTGGCATTCTTAAGCGCAACACTTACCACAGGAACTATATTTTGTTGGTGGGCTCTACTTGCCAATTCTGGTACAACGCCACCATACAATTCATGTATTTGTTGCGATGCTACTTCATTTGACAGGATATGACCATTCTTGATAACTGCAGCAGCAGTATCGTCACACGAGGATTCTATAGCAAGAATTATAATATCTTTTTGCAATTTTGTAGGCACAAGCTTATTTATTATCTTTCGGGCAAAACTACGTTGCTAAAGAAGTTTATCAAAATATCTTATGTATTATCTGCAAGCTTTTTGGGCTTGCTGATGTTTCTGTACCTTATTTTCAACACCCATTCTTTTCAAAATTACTTAGTAAATCGGATTTCAAATTACGTAAACGAAACCTTCCATACCCGCATTAGTATTGGAGAAATTGATTATGATGGCTGGAGTTTTTTTAGTTTAAGAGAAGTAAATTTTGGAGATCAAAAAGGGGATACCACTTTTTATGCTGGTCGTTTGCAATTTAATTTGGCCGGACTAAAATTAGATTCTACCCATTTCACGCTAAATGATGTTGTTTTGGATGAAGGACTCTGTAAAATGACCACTTACAAGGATGGTACCTATAGTTTTGATGTTATTAATTTGTTTATGGATCCCAAGGATACAGTTTCTGATCCTATGGCACCGCCTTTTATTTTAGAATTTAAGAATCTCGAATGCATGGACACCCGTTTTATGTATGTAGATTCTACAGGTAATTTTGAACCCAAAGGATTTGATTACAACCGAATTTGTTTTTCGGATGTGAATTTCCGATCCAAATTGTTTCAAATAATAGACGATTCATTGTCCTTCGATATCCGGAATTTTAGTTGTAAAGAGCGCAGCGGATTTGAAATACTTCGCATGAAAGCCATGGCAACCATATGCGAAAAAACAATTGCATTGAATAAGCTCGATATGGTTACCCCCTACAGCCATATTAAGAATTATTTCAGTTTGAACTCTAATTCATATGACGATTATGAAGATTTTATTGATAAGGTTGAATTAAATGCAATATTCAATCAAAGTGAAGTAGACATGAAAGATATTGCATTTTTTGTTCCTTCTTTTGATGTATACAAATACAAAGCTAAAATAAGTGGAACCGGCAAAGGGCCAATTAGCAGCTTAAAATTAAAGAATTTGGTTGTGAGCTCTGGAAAAGATACCCGCTTTACTGGTGCCATCAAGTTTAATGGACTGCCCAATATAGAAGAAACCTTCATGGATATTCAAGTTGATTATGCCTCAACAGTTAAAAGTGAATTAGAGAAAATTATTGATATGGAGTTGCCTCAACAATTAGGTGATTTAGGAAAGATTATTTACAAAGGAAATTATACAGGATTTTATAATGACTTTGTAACATATGGTTCTTTAGAAACAGCGTTTGGTTCGGCCGAAACCGATTTAAACATGAAGTTGAACGAGGAAACCATGTTGAGTGAATACTCGGGAAATTTAAAAATGAATTCATTTAAAATGGGTGATTATTTAAAAAATCCTGCCATTGGAGTGATTGATATGAATGCACATTTGAAAGGGAAAGGCTTTGATTTAAATACCATTCATACTGAATTTGATTTTCAAATTAACCAGATTGGTTTTGAGAATTACAACTACCACCATCTTGATTTAAAAGGCAGTATCATTAAAAAGGACCTCCGATTGAATTTTGAAAGTGCAGATTCTAATTTGGTGTTAAATTCAAATGTAAGGGTAGATTTATCTGAGGCTTATAGTCATATTGTGCTTAACGGGAAGATTGAAAATGCAAACCTTAAAGAATTACATTTACATGAGGCAAGTATAGCATTGGGTACCAATTTTAATGCAGACTATTATTTTAAAGATTTAAACGACCATTATGGAAGTATGGAAATTGCCGATTTTCATTATGAGAAAGCCGGTTATTCCTATAACATCAACCAATTGAAATTGGAATCGGAAAATGGAGAAGAGGAGTTAATTGAAATTAATGGAGATTTTATTCGTGCGAAATTAAAAGGGCAAATAGACCTTGCTAATTTATTTGATGAATTGAAATATTGGTCACTTAGTCTTGGTAAAAGTTATTTTCAACCTAAATATTCAAAAAATTATTTGCAGCAATTTGATTTGGATTTAACTATTCTCTCAACAGCAAGTATTTCTCCCTTATTTTTCCCAGGCTTAAATGCTACCAATATTAATATTGAAGCCAATGTAAATAGCAAAAACGAATCCTATCTTATGGCTGGTTATATTGGAAATGTTAATTATGATGGCTGGCACTTGGCGCAAACTACTTTTAAATTAGCGGAGTCGGATAAGGAAAAAGGTTCAATACTTTTTGGATTTAAAAGCATCGGAAGATTAGATACGCTGCTTATTGGTGATTTTGCATTGAAAGCAAATGCTGAGGTTGATAAATGGGATTTAAAATATCAAATACTTGATAGTTTGAGTATTGTTCATGGTGTTTTTGCCCATGATATTGTTTTTGAGAACAACTCATTTTGGTTGAATTACCAACCTTCTTGGGTGCAATCTGGATTTTCACGATGGAATATACAAGAGGGTAAATCTGTACAATTGAATGAGGAGAAAATTCGATTTGAAGGTTTTCATTTAGAGAATGGAAAACAAAAAATCACGCTTGATGGCTTTTATCCAATTATAGGTAGAAATAAAAATATCAGTGCAAAAATTGAACAGTTAGATTTAAATACCATTAATCAATTTGTTAAAGGAATAGATGTTACTATTGGTGGTTTAGCTAATGGCTATTTGGTTTATGAAAATGTTGGCAACCGCGACGTTGTAATTGCCAATTTAAATGCGGTAAACCTATGTCTCGACAATGACACACTTGGTGATTTTGGCCTTAATATTGGTTATAGAGAAAAGGAAGAAGACCTGCTCATTGACTTTAAGTCTATTAAGGGAAAACTTAGTAATTTAAAAGGTTCTGGCGATTATGATATTGCAGGAAAATACCTCAATTTAAATATAGATTTTGATAAATCTCAAATAAGCGCTTTTCAGGCTTTTGTTAAAGATTATGTTAAATTGTATACGGGAGAAGCATGCTTAAACGCGCAATTAAAAGGCCCCTTAGACAATTTGGTATTAAATGGCCAGCTTAAAATTAGTGACGTAAACTTTAAAGTAGATTACCTTCAAACCAAATATGCTGTAAAAGAAGCCTTGCTAAATTTTGATGGGGATCAAATTAAGATAGTACCATTTGAAATGAAGGATGCCAATGACCAAATTGCTAAAGTAAGCGGCCAAATTACTCATAAGGGGTTTAGTAATTTGAAATATACCATTCAAATAGACGATTTTAAATCATTTCAGGTTTTAAATACTGTTGCAAAAGACAATGATTTGTTTTTTGGTAATGCTTATGCTACGGGTGCTTTTACCATTAAGGGAACTAGCAATGATATTGCAATGTATGTAAATGCAAGTTCAGAAAAAGGCACTAAGGTTGTCATTAATCCTTTTGGAGCAAGCTCAGAAACAGGTGAATCATATATTCATTTTGTTAGCTACGACACCCTTCAAACATACGCAGGAAAAGGAAGTGGTAGCAATTTTGGAATTGGCGTTTACCTTAATTTAAATGTGAAGCCAAATGCGGAAGTTCAGGTAATTTTTGACGCCAAATCAGATGACAGAATTAAAGCAAAAGGGTTTTCTAATTTACGTATGGAATATTTACCTGATGGAAATTTTTATATGTATGGCGATTATGAATTAACAGAAGGGGAGTATCGCTTTAGCGCCATGAATGTAGTTGCTAAAAAGTTCGACTTAAAAGCAGGTAGCAAAATAAGTTGGACAGGCGATCCACTAGCCGGTAGAATGAGCATTTCTGGTATTTATAAGTTAAAAACTACTATAAGTCCTATTGTTAATATGGTTGCTTATCCCGATCCAAATGTGCGTGTGCCAGTTGAATGTATTATTAATATCAAAGGCATTGTAGAAAAGCCGGAATTTGCATTTGATTTAAATTTCCCTGATCTTTCTAATAATGTAACAGGTACAGCTGCTGCAGAATTAAATTCTGTAGTGAGTAATTTTAGAAGAGACCCGGAGATGATGAACCAACAAATGTTATTTTTATTAATTTCGGGTGGTTTTGTGCCAATTTCAAATTCAAATAATACAGCTACTAATACCTTAGGAAACCAAACTGTTTCTGATTTATTAAGTAAACAAGCTGCTGGTTTAATAGGAAAGGCAATTCCCAATTTTGATGTAAGTGTAGACCTATTAAACGCTTCCGATCCAACCAAAAGTAGAACCGTTTTACTTTCTGCCTCTAAGCGATTTATAGACAATAGGCTTGAAGTGCAAACCAGCTATGCCATGGACCAAACACAAACCAATGTGGCTGCTACCTATAGCCTTAAAAAGAATAGCAGTACCAAAATTAAAGTGTTTAACAAAACGGGCTTTGATGCCTTGTATAATAGAAACGTTACTACATCAGGAACTGGTTTGTTTTATAGGAAGGAGTTTAATTCATTTTCCGAATTGTTTAAAAAATCCAAAAGTTAAATTATTAATTTTATTGAAAATATATGATTCCTTCAATTGATCTAAGAGACTTTCTAAGTGGCGACCCACTTAAGAAAAATAATTTCGTCCAAGCACTTGGAAAAGCATATTCCGAAATTGGATTTGTTGCAGTAAAAGGGCATTTGTTAGAAGATGATGTAAGCCAAACTTTATACTGGCAATGTCAATCTTTTTTTGGAATGAGCGAAGAAGAAAAGAAAGGATATGAAATTCCGGGATTGGCTGGTCAGCGCGGTTATACAAGCTTTGGAAGAGAACATGCCAAAGGTAAAAACGAAGGTGATTTAAAGGAGTTTTGGCATTTTGGTCAGGAAGTAATAGGAGAGGACCCAATAAAAAACGAATACCCAGACAATGTTTGGGTAACCCAATTGCCAGAATTCAATGAGTTTGGCATAAAAGCATACCAGCAATTGGAAGAAACAGGAAAGTATATGCTAAGGGCAATAGCCTTGTTTTTAAACCTTGATGAATTCTATTTTGATGCCAATATTTTAAATGGGAATAGCATTCTGCGTCCAATTCATTATCCGCCAATTACCGCCGAACCCAAAAGTGCAGTGAGGGCTGCCGAGCATGAAGACATTAATTTAATTACTTTGTTAATGGGAGCTAGTGCAGAAGGTTTGCAAGTGCTAAACAAACAAAATGAATGGGTAGGTATTACCGCATTGCCAGACCAATTAGTAGTAAACGTTGGAGATATGTTGCAGCGATTAACCAATAATGTACTTAAAAGCACAACGCATCGTGTGGTAAATCCACCAAAGGAAAAATGGAATACTTCCCGTTATTCTATTCCTTTTTTCTTACATCCAAGAAGTGAAATGCGTTTAGATTGCCTATCTGGATGTATTTCTGAAACTAATCCAATTGCCTATGCTCCTATATCTGCAGGCGATTATCTCATTGAGCGTTTAAAAGAAATTGGTTTAAAATAATTTCACCTGTTTTGAACTTGTTAACTAATAAAATAGGCAATTTGAATGCGCTGTATTTCCAAAGAGGAATTCATGTTTTTTTCTTTATCGTATTCGCCGCTATCTCTTTTCTAAATCATTATTTCTTTCGCTCAGCTGCTTTAGATTATGGCTTGTCGAACCAAGCTTTGTATCAATTTGCACATTTTAAACCGGCTATTACAAGTATGTTGCTCAGCTATGAATCTGCGCCGTATTTGAGTTGTCATTTAAGCTTTTGGGTTCCTTTATTGTCGCCTTTTTATTGGATATTTGGCTCGTATACCTTGCTTATATTTCAAAACTTAGCGCTTGTTTTTGCAGGATTTGGTTTGGTGAAATTGGGTAGACATTTTGGGGTTTCAGAATGGCTACTTTGTTTGGTACTCATTCAGTTTTATGCCAGTTTTGCCATTTATGGTGCTGTTTCATTCGACTATCACGATAATGTGGTTGGTGCCTGTTTTTTGCCTTGGTTGTTTTATTATTTTATCAAGGAAAATTGGAAATTAACAATGCTCTGTTTCATAGCTGTGCTTATTTCAAAGGAAAATATGGCTATTCTTTTAGGCTTCATAAGTATTGCATTTCTGCTAATAAAACCGAGGGGTTCTGTGAAAAGTTATTTGATTCCAATTGGTTTTTTTGTGCTTTCTCTTACTTGGTTTATGGTTTCAAGTTTCATTGTCATTCCTGCACTAAACAACACGGGAACCTTTGATCAAATTGGTCGTTATTCTCATTTGGGTTCGAACCTAAAAGAAATATTGACTTATATTTTTACCCATCCAATAAAGATGTTTAGGATGTTTTTTGAAAGCCATATTCAAGCAGATCCAGATGAGAAAGTGAAGTTGGAGTTTTTAAAAGTGCTCTTTATTTCTGGAGGAATAGCATTGATTCGCAAGCCTGTATTTTTATGGATTGCCTTACCCATTTTAATTCAGAAATTATGGAACAAAGAATTAGGATTTTGGGGTTTGAGCTACCATTATCAAATAGAATTGGCCCCCATTATTGGTATTGCCATTTTGTTTTGGCTTAAGGATTTTAAAAATAATAATTTACGCACCTACCTTTTATTATTTCTTGCTATTTCTACAATTGGAATTACTTATAGAAAGATGGAAAATAAGTATTGTGAATCAAAACCAATCAATGAAAATTTGTTTTTAAAAGCGCATTACCAAGCATCCTTTGATGTAAAAAGAGTACGTGAAGGCTTAAAAACAATTCCTGAAGATGCAGCTGTTTGTGCGCAAGCTAATCTATTGCCTCATCTGGCAACACGCAATAAAGCCTATCATTTTCCAATACTAAGGGATGCAAATTATTTAGTGGTATTAGAACCAGGTATGAACAATTACCCGCTGAGTGAAACGGAGGCTAAAATTTTTATGGATACGATTAGAGCCGATAAAACTTGGAGAGAAGACAGCACTTATTTGCCGCTAAGGATATTTAAGAAGTAGCTTTAGCCTCTTCTAAATGGAAGCGAACCAAATCTTCTAAAGGAGATTTAATAACGCGGCCCATGTGCATGTCGTAACTCAAGGCTACTTCTTCCAAGATATCTTTAAATACAAAGCCTACCGACCCAACGCAATTGAAAGAATAATCCTTGTAATCAGGATATTTGCTAGTCAGATTTTTAAAGAAATCTCTGAATGAATCTCTTACTTTATTTCTAATATAAGGATGTGTTACAAACTCATCTGCAAATTTGCAAAAGCTCGCTAAGTAACGGTTTGGAAATTGGGTTGTATAAAGTGTAGAGAAAATTTGTTCATTGTCTTGAATTTGAAAGCGTTCTTTGAAACGTGCTTGCAATGGCGCTTCTAACCTTCCACGCATAAAATCACGCACAATTTTCTTTCCTATATAACTTCCACTTCCTTCATCCCCCAATAAGTAACCTAAAGAATCAATATTCATTGATACATCCACACCATCATACAAACAAGTATTACAACCTGTACCCAATATAGCGGCAAACCCTTTTTCTTTGCCCAATAAAGCACGGGCTGTTGCCAATAAATCATGGTCCACAGAAATAATACTGGCTTTTGGAAAACTTCTTACCAAAGCTTTTCTAACAATATCTTTCTTCTCTGGAGTAGAGCAACCCGCGCCATAAAAATAAACTTCCGTTACAATATTGGCATCCAAATCTTTTAATAAGTTTTCAGATAACGAATAATAAATTGCTTCGGTATCTATAAAATAAGGATTAAATCCAATGGTGTGAAATATTTTATTGCTTGAGCCATTTTTATCAGTTAAGCACCAATCTGTTTTGGTTGATCCGCTATCCGCTATTAAGTACATATTCCTATAATCTTGTACTTACGAGATTATTGAAAACATTGGAATAATACAACAAATACTTTCTAAATGTGCTTAAATCCACTAAAGAAATTGGAAAGTGCCTATAATTTTGACATGTAAAAAACACGCATTCAAACGCTTATAAATTCACCTTGGGAATCTTGGTTTCAAGCCTTATTATTGGAAAAAAATCGATTTTAGAAGAATGAATTTTTCAGGAGCCGTTAAGAGTAAATTGCCTCATGTTGGTACCACCATTTTTTCGGTGATGACTGCACATGCCAACGAAAACCAGGCAATTAATTTGGCTCAGGGATTTCCTGATTTTAGCTGCTCACCCAAATTGATAGAATTGGTTAACCACTACATGGAAAAAGGGTTCAACCAATATGCTCCTATGCCTGGAATTATTTCCTTGCGTGAAAAAATTGCTACTAAAACAGAAGCATTGTATGGCGCTAAATACAATCCAGATACAGAAATAACAATTGTTCCAGGCGGTACACACGCCATATACGCTGCCGTTAGCGCAGTTGTAAGAGAAGGTGATGAGGTTGTTGTTATAGAACCATGTTATGACAGTTATGTACCAGCCATCCAATTAAATGGGGGTAGAGCGGTGTTTTATGAAATGAAATACCCTGATTATTCAATTGATTGGAATGAGGTAAAGAAACTAATCAACTTTAAAACAAGGATGATTATGATCAATACCCCACATAACCCAACTGGAACTGTTTTAACGGATAAAGATATGCTGCAATTGCAGAAGATTCTTGATAATACGGATGTTGTAGTGTTAAGTGATGAAGTTTATGAGCATATTATTTTCGATCACAACGAACACCAAAGCGTATCCAGGTTTCCTAAATTAGCTGAGAGAAGCATTATCATATCGTCTTTTGGGAAAACATATCATACCACAGGTTGGAAAATGGGCTATGTTTTAGCGCCAGAAAATTTAACAAGAGAATTTAGAAAAGTTCACCAATTTATGGCCTTTAGTGCCAATACACCCATTCAGTATGCACTTGCAGATTTTATAGATGATGCAGATGCTTACCTTCAATTAAATCAATTTTATGAAGACAAAAGGAATTATTTTCAAAAGCTCATTAAGGGGTCAAACTTTAAGCTATTGCCGTGCAAGGGTTCATATTTTCAAATGCTCAACTATGCGAAGATTACGCAAGAACGCGACCTTGACTTTGCCGTGCGTTTAACCAAAGAGCACAAAGTAGCCAGTATTCCAACATCTGTTTTTTACCATAAAAAAAACGACAATAATGTATTGCGTTTTTGTTTTGCAAAAAGCAATGAAACCCTAGAGAAAGCCGCAGAACGCTTGATGCGCGTCTGATTTTAAACTTCCCATTTTTTACTGACATTAATCATTTTGTTTTGTGATTAAGGTCAAAGGTTACACTTCATTGTTGAAATACTTTTGTTGTGCCGTTTAGGCGATGATAGTACAAAGAAATGACAAGTGATTTAACAGTTGCCACATTTATGACGCCCAAAGTTATTGTTGCGGGTATACACAATAAATTAAGTGAGGTAATGCATTTTTTTGCAACACATAAAATACAGCATTTACCAGTTACAGATAATGAAGAATTAGTTGGGATTGTTAGTGTTACAGATTTAATGCGCGTTTTACATGATGAGTTAATTAACGGAAAATCATTAAATATTAATGAATTGGATGAAAAGCATTTATTGCAAAATTTCATGACTCCCGATCCAATTACAGTAAGTACTGATACTAAAATTTCAGATGCCTTACGTTTGTTGCAGTTTAAGAAATTTCAAGCTTTACCAGTTGTTGAAAATGGTAAAGTTGTGGGAATAATCACCAATAAGGATATGGTTGAAATTTTTTCTAAAGAATTGAACCCGCCACATCCTTCCTTTACCATAGAAAATCCCGGTTTCGGAATTTAGTTTCATAAGTTTTAGGTGTAGGGCGGTGCAATCATATTGCGCCGCTCTTTTTTTATGCCCTTTATGTATAATTTACAATAAATTTTAGCTTCCGTGTGTTTATATTTGAGACTTTAAAATGGCGATGATACAAAATCAACTAAAAGAACAGCTTTCCCTTGCTTTGAAAGTTCTGTTTCAGCATGAAATAGCTGCTGAAAAATTGGTTATTGAAAACACAACATCAGATTATGAAGGTGATTTCACTTTTGTGGTTTTCCCGTTTTTAAAAATTTCTAGAAAAAATCCAGAGCAAACAGCTGAAGCTATTGGAAAGTATTTAACAGAAAACTTTTCATCGGTAGAAACTTTTCAGGTGGTAAAAGGATTTTTAAATATGAGTATCAAAGAGATTTTCTGGATTGATTTTTTGAAAAATACAGATGCCAATAGTCAATTTGGATTTCAAACACCCAATAGCAAAGAATCTGTTTTAGTTGAATATTCATCGCCAAATACCAATAAACCTCTACATCTTGGCCATATTAGAAATAACCTGTTGGGATTCTCCGTTGCCGAAATTTTAAAAGCCAATGGTCATAAAGTGATTACCTGTAACTTGGTTAACGACAGAGGTATTCACATTTGCAAAAGTATGTATGCCTGGATGCAATATGGAAATGGCGAGACTCCTGAAACAACTGGTATTAAAGGTGATCACCTTGTTGGAAAATATTACGTTGTATTTGACAAACAATACAAAAAAGAAATAGAAGAACTGCGCTTAAAAGGAATGAGCGAAGAGGATGCTGCTAAAAATGCGCCTTGTATAATAGCTGCGCAAGATTTATTGGTAAAGTGGGAAGCCAATGATGCCGAAACAGTGAACATTTGGAAAACCATGAATACTTGGGTATATGCGGGGTTCGACACTACCTATGAAAAGCTGGGCGTAAAGTTTGATCATTTTTATTATGAATCAAATACCTATTTATTAGGGAAAGAAATTGTTCAAGAAGGCCTTGGTAAAGGCGTATTTTTTACCAAAGAAAATGGTTCTGTTTGGATTGATTTAACAGAAGATGGGTTCGATCAAAAATTGGTTTTGCGTGGAGATGGCACTTCAGTTTATATTACCCAAGACCTTGGTACTGCCGAATTGAAATTTGGTGATTTTCATTGTAACCGATCAATTTATGTGGTAGGAAATGAACAAGAATACCATTTTAAAGTATTGCAGTTAATTGCTTCAAAGCTTGGCAAAAGCTATGCTCCAGGAATTTACCACTTAAGTTATGGTATGGTAGAATTGCCGCATGGCAAAATGAAAAGCAGGGAAGGAACAGTAGTGGATGCAGATGATTTGATTCACGAAATGGAAACCACCGCCGAAGAAACTACGAAGGCATTGGGTAAAATGGAAGGTGAGTCGGAAGAAAACTTGAAGTCATTGTACCATACCATTGGAATGGGTGCGCTTAAATACTATTTGTTGAAAGTGGATCCGAAGAAAAAAATGATGTTTAATCCAGAGGAAAGCATTGATTTTCAAGGAAACACCGGCCCTTTTATTCAATATACGCATGCACGTATTCGTTCTGTGTTGCGCAATGCCGGCAATTGGGATAGAAACTATGATTCGAGCGCCATTCAATTGTCGAAAGTTGAAAAAGAGCTGCTACAAAAATTATATTCTTATCCCATCATCATTCAGGAGGCAGGTAAAGACTTGAGCCCAGGCGTAATTTGTAACTATGTTTTTGAATTGGCAAAAATCTATAGTTTATTTTACCACGACCATCAAATATTGAAAGAAAGTAATTTGTCGCAAAGATCGTTACGCCTTGCTGCATGCGAACTTACAGCAAATGTGATTCGTTCGTCGTTTGCTTTGTTAGGAATTCAAGTTCCTGAAAAAATGTAAATTTAAACTATTCGTAATTCTTGAAAAATTATTGTAAGTATGACGCCCTTAGGTAAATTTAAAAATTATATTTTCTTTTTATTCGTGCTCGTTTCATTTACTTCTTGCGATCCAAGCAAGAAATTTATGAAGGAAGGCGATAAGCAATTTGAATTGGGAAATAATGATGGAGCTGCCAATAATTATTACAATGCTTTGCTTGTAAATCCAAGTAAAATTGAAGCTGCACAGGCATTAAAGAAATCTGGAAATATTGTTCTAATAAACAAATTTGGTGAGTTTGGCAAATATGTAGTTTCAAACGATGCAGAGAAATCGGTTCGACAATATTTGGCCTGTAAAAAGTATTACGAGAAATGTAGATCTGTTGGCGTTGATTTGGAATGGCCAACTATGTACGATCCAATTTATGAGGACATTAAAAACGATTACATAAGTAAGCTTTATGATAGGGGTTTAGATTTAATGCAAAACAATAAATTTGAACAAGCAGAAGTGGTGTTTACAAGCATTTCAGAAATTGATCCTAGCTACAAAAATGCTACAGTTTTGCGCTTAAAAAGTATCCTTGAACCACTCTACCAACATGGTGTAAAAATGATGGAATTAGAGAATTACAAAGAAGCTTACCGTGATTTCAACAAGGTAACAAACCAAGATTTAACTTATAAAAATGCCAAACAATTGCGTGATGAAGTTTTGGCTAAAGCGAGTGTTGGACTTGGTGTTTTGCCAGTTCAAAATCAAACCCGTTACCAAGGATTTGATGTGCGTTTATACCAACAATTGGTTGCCTCTTTGGTGCAAAGTAAAAACCCATTTCTAAAGGTTGTGGATCGTTCATCTATAGAAAGCATGTTGCGTGAACAGCAATTAGGAATGAGCGGGGTTGTAGATCCAGAAAGTGCTGCAAAAGCAGGCAAATTAATAGGATTAAAATACGTTTTAATGACCGCTATCAGCGATTTGAAATATGAAGATGATGGAATGATTAAAGATTCAATTGTGGCTTATGAGGCATACGCTGAAACCATTCCACCTAATATTCCTAACGGATTACCTCAAACCGTAACCCGATTTAGAAAGGTAAAATACTGTGATACGCATCAAAAACGTCGTTTGTATTACAGGGTGTTTTACCAATTGGTTTCAACCCAAACAGGACAGGTGGTGGAAAGTGAAGTTATCAATGAAGAAGCTTCAGATGAAGTGCATTATGCAACTTATAATGGTTCTGTTAAAACATTGTATCCAGAATTGCCTACGGGAAATTATATGCCTAGCAAGCCTGTTGCATTCAGAGAACAATTCAACCAAGTGAAGCACGAATTAAAAAGTAGAGAGGATATGATACAACAAGTTTGCATGCAAATTTCTCAAAAAATAATAGCTGAAATTAATCTTTATATCGAAAAATAAATATGAAGGTTTACCATAGTTTAGATGAATTTACAGCCCTTGAAAATGCCATTGTTACGCAGGGAACCTTTGATGGTGTTCACGCGGCTCATCAAGTTATTCTGAATAAATTAATAGGCATTGCCAAAGAGAAAAATGGCGAAACAGTAGTGATTACTTACGACCCACACCCTCGAATGGTTTTGTTTCCTGATGACCACGGTCTGCTGCTTTTAAATACGCTTGAGGAGAAAATAAAATTACTAGAATCGGCAGGAATTGATCATTTATTAATTCTGCCTTTTACAAAAGTATTCTCCCGTTTAAGCTCATTAGATTTTATAAAAAATGTATTGGTTCGGATCGGAACAAAACATTTGGTGATTGGATATAACCACCGTTTTGGCAAAAATAGAGAGGGAAGCTTCTCTCATTTGAAAGAATTTGCCCCTAATTATGGTTTTGAAATAAAGGAAATATCCGAACAAGATATTGATCAAATTTCTGTAAGTTCAACTAGAATAAGAGAAGCTTTGTTAAATGGCGAAGTGGCACAAGCAGCTCGCTTTTTGGGCCGATCCTATTTGCTTTCAGGATTGGTTGTTGAAGGGAAAAAGTTGGGTCGAACCATAGGTTTTCCAACAGCTAACATCCAAATTAACGATACCTATAAATTAATTCCACATGATGGAGTATATGCCGTAAGGGTAAATATTGGTGATCAGAAATTTGGTGGAATGCTCAATATTGGCAATAATCCAAGCATTGAGGGAAAAGGAAGAACTATAGAAGTTAACATATTTAATTTTAGTGAAACAATTTATAATCAAAGGATAAGTATTGAATTTGTTGATAAACTACGTAATGAAGTAAAATTTATTAATCTCGATGCATTAAAAACTCAATTGCAATGTGATAAATTGCAAGCATTGGAGGTTTTGGTTTGAACCAAAAAATAGCAGCATGAGATTAAAGTTATTTATATATATTTTCCTTTTTGTTTCAGTTGGTTTTATAAATAAACTACAAGCGCAAACTACGGAAGGTTCAGATTCTACAGAGATTTTCGAGGAGCCGGAAGAAGATGAGGAAGAAGCTGCAGAATACGATAGTGTTGTTGTAAGTAGTTCGGAAAAATATTGGGATTTTATTCGACCAAGAAATTTTATGTTTGATACGGCCTATGCGCCGGCACATATATTTTATGATTCTTGGGATACGATCACTATCAATCCCTATAAGACCGATTTAAAAACAATGGAAGATACCATTCGTTTGGTATTGGCAGATTTTGATGATTGTTCTTTTCACCCACCGGCAATTGGTGATGTAACTTCAAATTTTGGTTTTAGAAATTGGGGAAGACGTCAGAAATTTCATTTTGGAACCGATATCCGAATGGAAGTGGGTGATCCTGTTTACGCGGCTTTTGAAGGTGTAGTGCGCATTGCCAAGCGTAGTTCAGATTATGGGTATGTGGTTTTAATTCGCCATAACAATGGACTTGAAACTTTGTACGCGCATTTTTCTCAATTATTGGCTTATCCTGGTCAGCCTGTGAAAGGCGGAAATATAATTGGATTGGCAGGAAGTACTGGAAGGTCAACTGGGCCGCATTTGCATTTTGAAGTACGTTTCCAAGGCGAAAAAATAGACCCAGCTACCATTATTCATTTTCCAACTGGATCGCTTTTAAACGACACCTTTCAAGTTGATAAAGGTTGTTTTAAACATTTGTATGATGTGCAAGCAGCAAAATTGCGTGCTAAGAGCATCAAATCTCCCAAATACATAAAGGCGCACAAAGGTGATACACTAATTAAGATTGCTAACCGCTATGATGTAAGTGTTAAAAAACTATCTAAATTAAATGGCATGAAAGCCAAAACTAAAATTAAGAAGGGTAGGAGAATCCGTTTGAGATAAAAAGGGAATTATAAAAATCCCAGTTGTAATTTTGCCGATTCACTCATTAAATCTTGGCTCCAAGGTGGATCAAAAGTTACACGAACTTCCACTTCATTTACTCCTTCAATAGCACCAACTTTTTCTTTGATTTCTGCTGGCATACTTTGCGCCGCTGGGCAAAAAGGGGAGGTAAGCGACATTACAATTTCAATATTTAGTTCGTGTGATACATTTACTTCATATATCAATCCTAACTCATAGATATTGACAGGAATTTCTGGGTCAAAAATAGTTTGAATTACCTGTATGGCCTCGTTTTGAACTTCTACGAAATTTTTCATTAATTTTAATTTTTTTATATTTTAACTATTGCGCTTTGTTAAGTGCAAAAGCATACATTTTCATTTGTTTGATCATGCTGGAAAAGCCATTGCTGCGCTGCGATCCAATCATGTGGCTCATGCCAATTTTTTCAATAAAGTAGAGCTCACTGCTCATTATTTCTTCGGGTGTTTTACCTCCCCAAATCTTAACCAATAAACTTACCAAACCTTTGGTAATTTCTGTATTACTATCTGCTTCAAAGAATAATTTACCCTCTTCAAATACAGGAAATAACCACACTTTACTCTGACAACCTTTTACAATATACTCCTCGGTTTGATGCGCTGGAGTCATTGGTGGAAGCCTCTTGCCAAGATCCATCAAATAAAACAACTTGCTTTCCATGTCGTCTTCAAACAAAGAAAAATCTGCAATAATATCGTCTTGAATTTCTGTGATTGTCATGATAAATTAACCGCGTTCAAGCATTTTTTTTAGTGATTCCAATAATATATCAATTTCTTCAACTGTATTATAAAAAGCAAATGATGCCCTCACCGTTCCTTCAATACCATAAAATTGCATCAAGGGTTGGGTACAGTGATGACCAGTTCTAACTGCAATTCCTTTGGCATCTAGCATAAGTCCAATATCAAAATGGTGTTTGTTTTCCATTACAAATGATTGAACAGCTACTTTATTTTTTGCTGTTCCAATGAATGAAATGGCTTTCTCTCCAAAGGTATTTTGTAAGGCATATAAGCCATTTACAAAATGGGTTAATAAACTTTGCTCGTATTGGGCAATAGCATCTTTCCCTAAAACCGTAACATATTTTATTGCTTCGTTGAAAGCAATTACATCGCCAATATTGGGCGTGCCAGCCTCAAATTTAAAAGGTATGGAATTGTAGGTGGTTTTTTCAAAACTTACTTCTTTTATCATTTCTCCACCACCTTGGTAGGGTGGCATAGTTTCTAATAATTTTCTCTTTCCATATAAAACACCCAAGCCTGTTGGGCCATATAATTTATGCGAACTCAATGCCAAGAAATCAATAGCTAAGTCCTGCACATCAATTTCTATATGTGAGCCAGCTTGTGCGCCGTCAATCATAACAACAGCATTGAATTGATGCGCCAAATCAATAATATCCTTAATTGGGTTAATTGTACCTAAGGCATTGCTAGCCCACACGCAGCTTACAATTTTGGTTCGAACCGAAAGCAAAGATTGGTAATGTTGCATGTCCAATTCTCCATTGAAATGCATATCAATAACTTTAATTACAGCTCCTGTTTCTTCTGCAATCATTTGCCATGGCACAATATTGCTATGGTGCTCCATTTGGCTTAAAATAATTTCATCGCCAGCAGTAAGATACTTACGACCATAACTTTGCGCCACCAAATTGATACTTTCGGTAACGCCTTTGGTGAAAATAATTTCTTCAGATTCATTGGCATTTATAAAAGCCTGAACCGATTTTCTAGTAGCTTCAAATAAGCCTGTTGATCTATCCGCTAAAGTGTGCGCACCTCTGTGAATATTGGCGTTGTGTAGACTGTAATAAGTATTTAAGGCATCAATTACAGTAAGTGGTTTTTGAGTAGTAGCAGCATTGTCAAAATAAACCAAATCCTTGCCATTCACCTTTTGGTGCAGGATAGGAAATTGTTTTCTAATGCTATCAATATCTAATAAGGTGCTACTCATTTTAGTTTGTAATGTTTATAAAACATTATAATTTACGCTCAATTTCTTCTTCTAAAATCTGAACCAACTCAGGAATTTTTATCTTTTCGGCAATATCTGCGGCGTATGCATTCAATAATAATTTCCTTGCCTCAAGTTCTGAAATTCCTCTGCTACGCAAGTAAAACATGGGCTCTTCATCTAATTGGCCAATTGTTGCTCCGTGCGTACATTTTACATCGTCTGCAAAAATTTCTAATTGAGGTTTTGTATTTACAGTGGCATCATTGCTCAAAAGAATATTCATATTTCTTTGGTAAGCATTGGTTTTTTGGGCATCTACATGCACCATAATTTTGCCATTAAATACCGCAGTAGAATTGTCTCTTAAAATTCCTTTGTATTTTTCATCACTGTAACCATTCGGCATGGCATGATCAACGCGGCTGTGGTTATCTACAAACTGAGAGCCATCTGTAATGTATAAACCATATAATAAACTATTGCAATTTTGCCCATTCATATAGAAGTGCAAATTGTTCCTAATCCATTGCCCATCTAAGCTTAGCGTTACCTGGTTAATATTTGTGTTTCCATTTTGAAATACCTGCGTAAAATTATTGTGGTAGGTTTCACCTTTTGCTCTTTGCACTTTGTAATGCTCCAAACTGGCATTGTTATCTACAAAAATTTCATTCACCACATTGGTAAAGGAAGCATGTTCGCCAATGGCAATATAATTTTCTATGATACTGCCATGTGCAGATTCTTCAATTACAATAAGGTTTCTAGGTTGTTGAAAAATTCCATGTTGCGTAGCATCCGTAATATTGGTAAGCATCAAAGGGTATTTCATTTTTTTGCCTTTTGGCACATAAACAAAAGCACCATCACTCATTAAAGCGGTGTTCATGGCAACCATACCCTGACCTTCAACAGCGGCATATTTTCCAAAATGTTGGGTAATAATTGCAGCGTTTCCTTTTCTGGCATTGGCTATACTACTTATCACAATATCCGCATCTTCTTCTAGGAAAACAGATAGTTCAGGAAAAAGACATCCGTTTACAAATACCAATTTGTTACACGCGATGGTATTTAATATACCTGCTTCCAACAGTGATTTAGCATCTAATTCACTTACGCAAGATTGGGTAAAATTGCCTTCAGAAATTTTTCTAATACTGGTGTATTTCCATTCTTCATTTTTGAGGGTAGGTAAGCCACATTTTTCTAATTCTAAAAATGCATTGTTACGTGTCTCAAAAAACGAATCTTTCTCAGCCTGCGCAGCATAAGCGGAAAAATCACTTTTTATTTGATCCAATAAATTCATCTTGTTTTTTCTTGGTGCTATGAATCTATTTAGCAGATTCAACTTCTTGTTTGATCCAATCGTAACCTTTAACTTCTAGTTCTTTGGCCAAAGAAGCATCACCACTTTTTACAATTCTTCCTTTGTACAATACATGCACAAAATCAGGTACAATATAATCCAATAATCGTTGGTAATGGGTAATCACTAAAAAGCTTCTTTCTGGCGTTCTAAGCTTGTTTACACCTGCCGAAACCAATCTTAATGCATCTATATCCAAACCAGAATCGGTTTCGTCCATTATGCATAATTTAGGTTCTAACATGGCCATTTGAAATACTTCATTACGTTTCTTTTCTCCACCACTAAAGCCTTCATTCAATGAACGAGAAGTTAATGATTTATCCATTTCCATCTCTTCCATTTTTAATTTCATGAATTTCAAGAAATCCGTTGCTTCCATTGGGTCGAGCCCAAGGTATTTACGTTTTTCGTTGATGGCAGTTTTTAGAAAATTGGTGCTACTCACACCAGGTATTTCAACAGGGTATTGAAATGCTAAGAACAATCCTTCTCTTGCACGGTCTTCGGGCGACAATGCCAATAGGTCTTTGCCCATGAAAAGGGCAGAACCATCATTTACTTCATAATCGGAACGACCAGCCAATACAGAGGATAGGGTGCTTTTGCCGGCACCATTTGGCCCCATGATGGCATGTACTTCACCTGGTTTAATGTCTAAATTAATTCCGTTTAAGATAGCTTTTCCTTCAATGGAAGCTTTTAAATTATTTATAGAAAGCATATTTATTTTATTATTTTTATTGGTGCTTTTTTTGAGCTACCTTATATTATCCTACCGAACCTTCAAGAGAAACTGCCAATAGTTTTTGTGCTTCTACTGCAAATTCCATTGGCAATTGGTTCAACACTTCTTTACAAAAACCATTTACAATAAGTGAAATAGCTTCTTCCAGCGCTATGCCTCTTTGGTTGCAATAAAATATTTGGTCTTCACCAATTTTACTTGTACTTGCTTCGTGTTCTAAAGTGGCTGTATTGTTATTTACTTCAATATATGGGAAGGTGTGTGCGCCGCATTTATCACCAATAAGCATACTGTCGCATTGGGTGTAATTCCTTGCCATGCTTGCATTCTTGTTGATTTTTACCAAGCCTCTATAACTGTTTTGTGAGAAGCCGGCAGAGATGCCTTTTGATACAATTCTACTTTTAGTATTCTTACCAATATGAATCATTTTTGTACCAGTGTCGGCTACTTGTCTGTTGTTTGTAACGGCAACTGAAAAGAATTCAGCAGCGCTATTATCACCTTTTAAAATGCAACTAGGATACTTCCACGTAATGGCCGAACCGGTTTCTACTTGTGTCCAAGAAATTTTTGAAAAGGCACCTTCACAACTTCCTCGTTTGGTCACAAAATTATAAATACCTCCTTTACCATCTTTGTCGCCTGGATACCAATTTTGAACCGTAGAATATTTTATTTCTGCTTTCTCCATTGCTACCAACTCAACCACTGCTGCATGCAATTGATTTTCATCACGCATAGGAGCGGTGCAACCTTCTAGGTAACTCACATAACTTTCGTCGTCTGCAATTATTAAAGTACGTTCAAACTGACCTGTATTCTCAGCATTGATGCGGAAATAGGTAGACAATTCCATTGGGCAACGCACCCCTTTTGGAATATATACAAATGAACCATCAGAGAATACAGCGCTGTTTAAGGCTGCATAATAATTATCAGTTGCGGGTACTACCGATCCTAAATATTTTTTTATTAATTCAGGGTGCTCATGCACAGCTTCTGAAATTGCACAAAAGATGACTCCTTTTTCTTTGAGCTGTTCTTTAAAAGTTGTAGCAATTGAAACCGAATCAAATACAGCATCTACCGCAACACCTGTCAATCTTTTTTGTTCCAATAAACTAATGCCTAATTTCTCAAATGTTTTTAGCAATTCTGGATCAACTTGATCCAAACTATCTAAGGTAATTTTTTGCTTAGGTGCAGCATAAAAAATTACTTTTTGGTAATCTACTTTTGGGTAGGAGAAATTTTGCCAAGTAGGCGCTTCCATTTTCAACCAATTGCGATAGGCTTTTAATCGCCATTCTAACAACCATTCGGGTTCATTCTTTTTTGCTGAAATAAAGCGAACAGTATCCTCGCTCAACCCAATAGGGGCTGTTTCCATTTCAATATCTGTAGAGAAACCGTATTTGTATTCTTGGCTAACAACCTGGTCTATAATGCCTATTTCTGGTTCCGACATGGGTAATGCTTCATTATTTGATGGCAAATTTAAATAAAAATTAGATTTATTTATACTAAATCTAAATAATATACAAAGCTATTGATAGAAAGTTTTAAACCCAATAAAAATAACAGGTTTAAGAGGAAAAATTAGCACTAAAATTGACCCTAATCCGAATAATTTATTTGTTTAGTGGTGACAAACATGGGTACTTTGCGGCGGAATGGAAAAAACATCTCTTCACTTCAAAGAATATGGGCAGGGCGAACCTTTATTGATTTTACATGGTTTTATGGGCTCCTTAGACAATTGGCATAGTTTTGCAACACAATTTGGCGCCAAATACCATGTTTATAACCTCGATCAAAGAAACCACGGAAAATCTCCCCACAGGGAATTTCATTCAATACCTTTAATGGTAGCAGACTTGAAGCAATTTATTGGGGAGAACAAGCTATCTAAAGTATCTTTAATTGGGCATTCAATGGGAGGTAAGGTGGCAATGGAATTTGCCCTTCGCTACCCAGAATTAGTGAATAAACTCATAATAGTTGATATAGCTCCCAAACAATACATACGTGGCCATGACGATGTTTTTAAAGCGATTTTTGCAGTGGAGCTTAATAAAGTAATTAGCAGAAAAGATGCGGAGAATAGGATGGAACCTTTTGTGCAAGATTTTGGTACAAGGCAGTTCTTAATGAAAAACCTAGATAGGGCTGAAGATGGCAGTTACAAATGGAAAATGAATTTAAATGTATTGCACCGCGATTACGAAGAAATCATACGATCTATAAATAGTGATACTCCTTTTTTAGGAAGTACACTGGTTATAAAAGGTGGGAATAGCAGGTATATCAATACAGAAGATGAAACAGATTTTGAACAACTTTTCCCTGCTTACCAGCTAAAAAGTATCGCAAATGTTGGGCATTGGGTGCATGCAGAAGCACCAAAAGAGTTTTATGAAATGGTGAACAAATTTTTGGCTTCTTAACCTTTAGGGTTTGAACCCAAATTCCGTTTTTAATTGTTCTTCGGTTTTATTTAAAATATTGACATCCATTTTTATATCAGAATAAGGCCTGTCACTGGCATTCTTTGGCATTTTAGCAATGCTATCTGCTACATGCATTCCCGCAATTATTTTACCAAAAACGGTATAGTTTTTATCTAAAAAATGGGTGCCAGCTTTGTTGGTTACAATATAAAACTGACTACCATCTGATGATTTAGCAGGGTTATTGTCGCGCGCCGCACCTACTGAACCATAATCGTGTTTAAGGCTGTCAATAAATTCTGCTGGAATCATATAGCCAGGACCACCATCGCCATCATTGGTGGTGTCTAAATCTTTAGAATTGGGATCGCCTCCTTGTATAACAAAATTTTGAATCACTCTATGAAAGGTGGTATTGTCAAAATAATTGGTATCTGCCAAGCCTAAGAAATTAGCACGATGTAGGGGCGTTTGTTTGTATAGCCACATATACATATTCCCAAATTTGGTTTTAATCTCAATGATTTTTTCTGTGGGAACCTCAGGCGTAACTATTGGACTAGCTGCTTTTTTACATGTTAAATTGAGTAATCCTATAATGGCAAAAAACAAAAATATTTTTTTCATATATAGCAATATAATAAAAAGTGCGCTATTGGCCAAAAACCAATAAAACGCTAAACCAACTTTACAAAACATTTTCTTTTGAAAATACTGCATTAATATTAGGTTTGCACCACTAATCATTCCCCGTATGTCAATTACAACCCTTGGACAATTTATTATTGAGAAGCAACAAGATTTTCCTTTTGCTAAAGGTGAATTATCGCGTTTATTAAGAGATATTGGTATCGCTGCAAAAATCATTAGCAGAGAAGTTAACAAAGCTGGTCTAACCCAAATTTTGGGCGAATACGGTTCTGTAAATGTGCAAGGAGAAGATGTGAAGAAGCTTGATATTATTGGTAATGAGACTTTTATTTGGGCCTTAGAAAAAGGTGGTGAAGTTTGTGCAATGGCCAGTGAAGAAAACGATGATATGATTCCATTGCGCGGAGCCTATTCTAAAAATGGCAAATATGTAATTTGTATTGATCCCTTAGATGGTTCGAGCAATATTGATGTAAATGTTTCTATAGGTACTATTTTCTCTGTTTACCGCAGAATTTCTGAGCCTGGTTCCGAACCAACTTTAAACGATGTATTGCAAGCAGGAAACAAATTAGTAGCCGCAGGTTATATTGTTTATGGTACTTCAACCATGTTGGTTTACTCAACAGGTAAAGGTGTTTCAGGCTTTACCCTCGATCCAAGTATTGGGGAGTTTTGCTTAAGTCATCCAGATATTGTTACCCCTACAGATGGAAAAGTATATTCAATAAATGAAGGTAATGCAGGAGAATTTCCACAAGGAATTACTGATTACTTAAAGTGGGTAAAAGAATCAGATAAAGCTTCGAACCGACCTTATACAGCGCGTTATATTGGTTCAATGGTTGCCGATTTCCACAGAAACTTATTAAAAGGGGGTGTGTTTATTTACCCACCCACAGCAAAAGCGCCCAATGGCAAATTGCGATTAATGTTTGAATGTATTCCAATGGCATTTATTGCAGAGCAAGCAGGTGGCAAAGCCACTACAGGAACAGAAAGAATATTGGATGTTGATCCATCAGAAATACATCAAAGAGTGCCAGCTATCATGGGCTCCAAAAACATGGTTGATATGGTTCTTGAGTTTATGAAATAATAAAAAAGGCTGGACAATTTGTCCAGCCTTTTTTATTTGATATTAGTTTAATTTATAAGGTGCCTCTTCTTGCTTGTTCTGCTTCTATAGATTCAAACAATGCTTGGAAATTTCCTTTGCCAAATGATTTCGCACCCTTTCTTTGAATAATTTCAAAGAACAAGGTAGGCCTGTCTTCAACAGGTTTGGTAAAGATTTGAAGCAAGTATCCTTCTTCATCTCTGTCAACCATAATTCCCCATTTTTTCAATTCATTTAAATCTTCTTCAATAATTCCAACACGCTCTTTCACTGTATCGTAATAAGAACCCGGCACGTATAAAAATTCTACACCACGCTTACGCATTTCACTAATGGTGAAAACTATATCATTGGTAGCAACGGCAATATGTTGACAACCCGCACCTTTATAAAAATCCAAATATTCCTCTACTTGAGATTTTTTCTTACCAATAGCTGGTTCATTAATAGGGAATTTGATATAACCATTTCCATTGGTCATAACCTTACTCATTAAGGCTGTATATTCGGTTGAGATGTCCTTATCATCAAAGGTAACCAAATTGGCAAACCCCATCACATTGGCGTAAAACTCCGACCATACATCCATGCTTCCCATTTCTACATTTCCAACCATATGATCTATATAACGCAGGCCTGTATCACCGGGATGATAAGCAGTTTCCAATTTTTCATAGCCAGGTAAAAACAAACCAGTATAGTTTTTACGCTCCACAAAAACATGTACGGTTTCGCCGTAGGTATGAATTCCACTCATGCGCACTTCGCCATTTGAATCATTTAAGGTTGTTGGTTTCATATATGATTTTGCACCGCGAGAAGTAGTTTGTTGATAGGCATCAAAAGCATCATCAACCCATAGGGCAATTACCTTTACGCCATCGCCATGCTCCCGCAAATGCCTGGCCATATCACTATCAGGAATAAAAGGAGTAGTTAAAACCAACCTAATTTTTCCTTGTTGCAAAACATAAGAAGTGCGGTCTCTTAATCCAGTTTCTAATCCCGCATATGCAAGGTCTTGAAAACCAAAAGCTGTCTTATAAAAGTGTGCTGCTTGTTTGGCATTGCCCACATATAATTCAACATAATCTGTTCCATTAATAGGTAAAAAATCCTGCGCCTTATCAAAAATTTTAGCGCCGCTGTAAGTGAAGTTTTCAACTTCAGTTAAATCGTTTTGCATGGTTTAAATTTTAGTTTTTTTGTTTGTCGCAATTTTAAAAAGCTTTATGAAATAAGCCATCCACATTGATTCGTATTTGCGTGTTAAACTGTTTCAGGTTTCTTGCTAATCCAACTTTGGTAATAATCTTTCAACTCATAATCCATGGCATCTTTCGTTATTTTTACCGGATTAAATGGATCAATCATTACAGCCAATTCATTGGTTGCAGGTTTACCAATACTTCGTTCAATTGCTCCTGGGTGGGGTCCATGTGGAATGCCTCCCGGATGCAATGTGATTTGTCCTTTTTGTATATTATTCCTGCTCATAAAATCTCCATCTACGTAATACAACAATTCATCACTGTCTATATTACTATGGTGATAGGGGGCTGGAATGGCATCTGGGTGGTAATCATATAACCTTGGCACGAATGAACAAATCACAAAATTCTTTCCTTGGAAAGTTTGGTGAATAGGAGGCGGCAGATGAATTCTACCAGTTATTGGTTCGAAATTAAAGATTGAAAATGCATATGGATAGCAATAGCCATCCCAACCAACAAGGTCAAATGGATGGTTCCCATAAATGTAAGGGTAAATCAACCCGCGTTTTTTAATTTGTATCAAAAAATCTCCCTGTTCATCAATGGTTTCAAGTCCTTGCGGCAATTTGAAATCACGTTCGCAGAAAGGTGAATGTTCTAAAAACTGGCCGTAATTATTTCTGTAGCGTGTAGGTGTTTCAATTGGACCATGAGATTCAACTATTAATAATTTATTATCCTGTGTGGTAAAATGTAATTGGTAAACTGTACCTCTTGGAATGATAATATAATCACCATATTCAAAATTAATATGGCCATACATGGTTTTCAATGTGCCACTTCCTTTGTGAATAAATATCATTTCATCTGCATCTGCATTTTTGAAAAAATATTCTGTCAAACTCTTGCTAGGAGCGGCCAAGCCAATGGTCATATCGTCGTTTACAAAAAGGGTTTTTCTACTTTTTATATAATCAGCATTGGGCTCAATATCATAACCCAAATAACTTCTAGCTTGCAAATTGTCTTCAATGGCTACTTCGGGTCGAACCGAATAAGCCTTGCCATGTTCTTTTACCAAGGTAGGTGGATACAAATGATATACCAAGGACGACATGCCTGCAAACCCTTCTGTTCCAAATAATTCTTCATGGTATAGATTTCCATTTGCTTGGCGGAATACCACATGGCGCTTGCTTGGAATTTTTCCTGCTTGTTGATAAATCGACATAGGGATAATAATTAGTTCTCACAAAATTATCCGCAGACACCTCCTATGAATATGACCTAGGTCAGTTTTTAATATGATTTAATAAAGCCGAAATTAAAATGAAATCAACCCTGTTAGGTTCAAGAAGAATACTGCTAGCGTAAGTAAAGAATAAAAAACATATTCAGTTACAGAGGTGTATTTACTTAATTGAACTCCCTCCATTTTACAATAAATTACCAATAGTATTTTTTCTACCATAAAGGAAATAACCGTGGCATAAGCAATACCTTCAATGCCCATAAAACCTATTAACCAAAAAGATAGGATGCAGTTAATAATTAAATAATTGGTGCTTACCAAATAGAAAATTCTATTTTTCATTAAGCCCATTATTACAGTTTGCGGAAACAACATTCTGCTAATGATGAGCAAAAGATAAATGTTAAAAATCTTATAACCCTGCACCAAATCTTGGTTATAGGCTAATTCGAAAAAGTATTTACTTACTAAAATCAATAGGATGGTAGAAGGAAACAACCACCGCATGAGCTTGGTGGAACTCGTTTTGAGCTTTGCTAAACCTTCTTGCAATTGCCCATTTTTATTAAAATTAGCAATTTCGCCACTGTAAATATTGCTTAAAGAATTGGCTAAAATTAAAAATATGGGAAGTTCTTTGGCGCCATATCTAAATACAGCAAAGTCAATAGGAGAGAAGTAATATTCAACAATAAAACTATTGATATAATCCATGCTTCCTGCCAATAGTATTGAAAATAAAAAAGGTAAAACCTTTTTCATGAATTCTTGAATAAGCCTGGTATGAAAGGAAATAAGAGAATATTTCATCAGCAAAACAAGCGTATAATTAAACTTAATCATACTTAAAATAACCAATAAATTAATGGCTAGGTTTAAGGTCTGACGCATGAAAATTGGCAAGCACAATAAAATAATATGTGCACCAAATGTTACAATACCCCAAATCATTAATGATTTGTATTTGCCCTTTAAATAGAAAATATAATCTGCTATATAAGTTGGCGTATTTAGAAACACCACCAAGCCAAACATTTGAAACAAATCGGCATCTTTTGGGTATTTGTAATGTCCAACAACAGCGGTTATGATACCTGCAACAAGACTAAAAATAGTGAGGATAGCAAAAGCATTAAATAAGATGCGCTTTTGCTTTTCTTCATCCGAAGCGTGGTAAAATGGAATGAGTGTATTGGTAATACTCGATACCCAAAAGAAAGTTAAGCTGGAGCTTAATAACATCAGCATTTCATACTTGCTAATTATTAAGGTGCCAAAGCCAGAAGTAAACCTACCGTAAGTTATTTTTGCCAGTAAAATAGAAATAAGAAAAAACGTACCGAA
Source organism: uncultured Bacteroidota bacterium (assembly GCA_903927505.1). Classification (GTDB taxonomy): domain Bacteria; phylum Bacteroidota; class Bacteroidia; order UKL13-3; family UKL13-3; genus B1. The sequence goes on from CAIYNF010000128.1 coordinate 48,251, forward strand.
CCTCAGAAATTGAAAAAGCTGTAGGCTGTTAAACTTATTGAGTTCGAATTTTGTATTTAATTTTAACAATTCTATTTGGGCTTATTGGGCAAATATGCGAAAAATAATCTTTTATTAGCTCTTTCTGAGCTGTAAATACCAATTTATTTGTATCCAGCTCCAATAACGTTAAGCGCTATTATTTGTTATCTATCCAAATAAATTAAGGCGTTTTTTACTTCCATAAAATCTTCATAGCTTTGAACCCATGTGGAAAAAGAATATTTTAGAAACCATTGGGCAAACTCCCTTGGTTCAAATCAATAAAATTACAAAAGACCTTCCTTGTACCGTTTTAGCTAAAATAGAAACAACCAATCCTGGTAATTCTATCAAAGACCGTATGGCGCTAAAAATGATTGAGGATGCCGAAAAAGCTGGAACCATTAAACCAGGCTATACCATTATTGAAGGTACAAGTGGCAATACAGGTATGGGCCTTGCCATTGCAGCAGTTATAAAAGGATATAAATGTATTTTCACCACAACAGATAAACAAAGCAAAGAAAAATTTGATGCCCTCAAAGCTTTTGGTGCAGAAGTAATTGTTTGTCCTACCGATGTGGAACCAGAAGATCCACGCTCTTATTACAGCGTTTCTAGTAGGTTAATTAAGGAAATACCAAACTCTTGGAAACCTAACCAATACGATAACCTTTCAAATTCTGCAGCGCATTACGAAGGCACTGGCCCGGAAATTTGGGAACAAACAGAAGGTAAAATAACCCATCTGGTTGTGGGTGTTGGCACAGGTGGTACCATTTGTGGCACTGGAAAATATTTAAAAGAAAAGAATCCAAACATCAAAGTTTTGGGAATAGATACCTATGGTTCTGTGTTTAAAAAATACAAGGAAACGGGCATCTTTGATAAGAATGAAATTTATCCATACATCACCGAAGGCATAGGAGAGGACTTCCTTCCAGCCAACGTTGATTTCTCAATTATTGATCATTTTGAGAAGGTGACCGACCGTGATGCAGCTATGATGACCAGAAGAATTCCGCGTGAAGAGGGTATTTTTGCGGGTAACTCAGCAGGTTCGGCAATGGCGGGCTTATTGCAAATGCGTCACATGTTTAAACCAGAAGATGTGGTAGTGGTAATTTTTCACGACCATGGCACACGTTACTTGGGTAAAATGTTTAATGAAGATTGGATGCGCGACCGTGGCTTTTTATTGAACGACCAAACACGTGCCATCAATTTAATTGAAAGTCATAAACACCTTAAACTGGTAACAGCAAATGAAGACCAAACCGTTGAGTCTGCGCTGAAATTAATGCGTAAATATTTCATTTCTCAGCTGCCTGTATCCAATAGCAAAGGTGAATTTACAGGCTCATTGAATGATACTGCCTTGTTTAGTTTGTTGTTGGAAGACCAACATGTAAAAGCCAAATTGGTAAAAGACGTAATGTTGGCGCCATTCCCTTTTGTGGCAACAGATACAGCTATGGAAGAGGTAAGTAAAATGATTACCAAAGACAATGCAGCTGTAATGCTCAAAGATTTAATGGGCGATTACCATATTATCACCCGCCAAGATATCATAGAAGCAATTTCATAATCGCTTCTATGATAAATTAACTACTATTTTTCCATACAAACCTGTAGGATATTGTAACAAACTTCCACAGCTTTTTCCATATCCTGCACACTTACATATTCTTGCTTGCTGTGAATCCCCATTTCTCCTGTAAATATATTTGGGCATGGCAATCCCATAAACGAAAGGCGCGATCCATCTGTTCCTCCTCTGATGTTTTGAATAGAAGCCTTTAAGCCACTTAATTGGTAAGCTTCCTCTGCAAATTTCATTACATGTAGTTGCTGGTCTAATATCTCGCGCATGTTTCTATATTGCTCCTGAACGCTAATAGAATAAGTAGCTCCAGGGAATTTGGCAATAGCTGTTTTTGCAATTTCTTCCAAACGATTTTCGTACTCGCTTAATTTTTTTGTATCAAAATCACGTACAATAAATTGCACTTTTGCTTCTTCCAATCCACCTTCCATGTGCACGGGATGCACAAAACCTTCATAGCCTGAAGTTTGCTCTGGACACCAAGAATCACTTGGTAATAAGCTAATAAAATATGCTGCTACTTTCTGTGCATTAACCATCTTATTTTTTGCATAACCTGGATGTGCGCTAATACCATTAAAAACCAAGGTACAGCCATCTGCAGAAAACGATTCACCTTCTAAGTGTCCGCGCTCTCCGCCATCTAACGTATAACCAAAATCTGCACCTAATTTCTCCATATTCACCTTGTTTACACCTCTGCCAATTTCCTCATCAGGTGTAAATAAAATGCGCACCTTACCATGCGGAATGCTAGAATTAGCCATTAAATAATTAGCCAAATCCATAATTATGGCAACACCCGCTTTGTCATCGGCACCAAGCAATGTATGGCCAGATGCAGTGATAATATCATCACCTATGCGCTCTTTTAAATAGCTGTGTTTTTCTTTACTAATTACAACATTTGGTTCGTTGGGTAATACAATATCCGAACCATCATAATTTTTATGAAGAATAGGAATAACGTTTGTGCCGCTGCAATCTGGCGCTGTATCTACGTGCGCGCAAAAGCATACTACAGGCGCTTTTGAATTTCCAGTTGCTGGAATAGTTGCATACACATATCCATATTCATCCAATTCCGCATCTGCAATTCCCATTGCTTTAAGTTCTGAAACTAAAACGGCACTTAAGTCTTTTTGCTTCATAGAGCTTGGCTGTGTCTCCGAATTTGGATCAGCAGTAGTATCAATTTGAACATAGCGCATAAAGCGTTCTGCAAGGGTGCTTTGGTAGTTATTCATGTTTTGCTTTTGAAAATAAAATCAAATTAAAGCAAATTTCTAGCAAATAATTAAACGAAATTTCCGCTCAATGTTTGTAAATTTTGATTGTTCTAATAATTAAATATTTAACTTTGAAATTCTATGAAATTTCTACTTTCTTATATACTATTGGCTTTTGTGTTTTTCGGTTCGAACCAAAGCTATGCCATCAATGCACCAGTTAATAATAGCCCTGTAAATGGATCGTCTTTCAGTAAATTTGATATTTTTATATATGTAAATGCCGTAACAGGGGCAAAGGGTTACCAATTTCAAATTGATACCCTTAGTAGTTTCAATAGTTTAGGTTTAATTAAGGATACAACCCAAAACCAGTATGTTTATTCGCCTTTATTAAAAATTGGAAAAACCTATTTTTGGCGTGCCCGTGCTTACTCCGGAGCAGATACTTCGGTATGGTCTTCCACATGGTCTTTTACTACCACAAATGCTACGCAAACTTTAAACTCTCCAGCAAACAATACCACAGGTCCAATTGTACTTTTACGGCCTATGGGCGCTAGCAGTGTGGCAAGTATAAATTATATCATAGAAGTTGATACTAACATCAATTTAAATTCACCCATCAAGGTAGTTAGAACCCAAAACAATACCAATTTTACAGATTCTGTTCTGTTTGGATATGGTAGAAATTTATACTGGCGCGCCAAATCTTACAGCAGTTTTGGCGATACCTTCCAATGGTCGGGTATATATAAATATACCATCCATACACAACCTACATTAAATGGAAACCCAAGCACCCTATTAATGGTTGACCCAAAAATAACTCCCAATTGGACCAATGTTGGTTTGTCTAGCATTCACCTGCAGTTAGATACTACTATGAGTTACAATACTTCGCGATTAATAGACCATATTATTCCTCCAGGTTACAATGCCGATACCATTTATAATTTATTTTTTGGCAAGGATTACTTCTATCGCATTCGTTGCGAATACCAAGGAAAAGTATCAACCTGGTCGTTTAATCAACCAATTAGGGTAAAGACAAATGGGTATTTAAGTTCGCCTTCAAATGGCTCAACAGTATACGGACTAAGCACAAACTTCGGATGGAGTGCCTTAAATGGAACAAAATACCATTTCATACTATTTGGTGATTCTGCCGAAACAATTGTGCTAAAAGATACCATTACCAATATTGGAAATTACAGCTATAAAAATGAATTAAAGTTAAATAAATGGTACCACTATAAGGTAACGTATTTTCACGATTTAGATGCAGCAAGCACGCTCACAGCTTACTTTAAAACCTATACTGGCATGGTAAATATTGGCGCACCCTATGCCAATGCTACCAATGTTTCTGTTCGCCCTCGTTTAAATTTTAGGAAGCAAACTTGGGGCACAGGTTATATTATGGAAATAGATACTGGTGCTGCTTTTACAAGTACTCACAGTCCTTTTTATATTCGTATTATAGATAGTTTTAATTACGACGGATCTTATTACCATTACAAGGATACTTCTTTGTTATACGGACAAAAATATGTTTGGCGTGTAGCTGCTTTAAAAGGAACAGATACGGCCGAAGCAACAACCAATAATTTTACAACAGCGGCTTTTCCTTTTAATTATTATCCTCCTAACAATTATATTGGAACAGGAACTTCTACCAATGGTTTGGTAACTGGAATTACTGGCTCTACTTGGATTCAATGGGAATTAGATTCATCCCTTAATTTTAATTCTCCACTTAGAATTAGTGGCACAGATCCGCATATTCCAGATGATTTTACCCCAGCCTATGTTGGGCTTAATTTTAGTCCCGACTTAAATTTTGAAACCAAATATTATTGGCATGCGCGCTGCATCAATGCTGTGGATACAGGGAATTGGGGCAATGCATTTAACTTTTTAACAACCCAACCTGTTTGGGCTATAAATCCAATAAATGGTGCAAGCAATATTGCTACCAGTGTGAATTTACAATGGGGCGTTCAAGGAAGTACATCTGAATTAGTTTTCCAATACCAAGCAAGCAAAGATTCAAATTTTGTTGGTACACCTATTATGTCGCTTGCCGCCAATGCCTCTCCAAACGCCACTATTAGCTGTCAATATGCAACTAAATACTTTTGGCGTGCCCGTGCAATTAATGAAAAGGATACCAGCAATTGGTCGCCCAATTTTAATTTCACCACACAAAATCCTCCCACCATTGCAAGGCCTCAATTGTTATTACCTGCAAATGGTGCCAGCAATGTAAAGCTAGGAAATATTACGCTGGTTTGGTCGGCAGTAAGCAATGCATTTAGTTATGATGTACAAGTTTCAGACACATCAGACTTTTCAACAATTATTGCTTCAGGAACAACGGCAGGTACCTCAAGTATTTTTACAGGAGCTACCAAACAAAAAACATATTATTGGCGTGTGAGAGGAAAAATAGTAGATTATGCAGGGCAATGGGCATTTCCTTATTTGTTCGAAACAGGCGTTCCTATAGGAATTTCAGAAGTTAATAAACCAATGAATGACCTAATTTTTCCAAATCCAACAAATCATCAATTTACTATTCAAAGTGCTGGAAACTTTTCGTTTCAAGTGTTTTCAAATGAGGGTAAATTGGTTTTCGGTTCGAGCCAAAACCGCGATGAAGCCATTGTTGATACTGATAATTGGGCAGCAGGACTCTATATAATTTGCATTGAAAAGGAGGGTGTAAAAAGCAAGCAAAAAATGCAAGTAATAAAATAAACAAACACTTGTTAATACTTTCTTTTGGTGGGTAGTATTTGTTTTCCTAGATTTGCCCAAATCTAAACTACTTTGAACCGATCAGTCAATAAGTTTCCGGCCACCTTGCTTCTTGCAGATGGTACGGTATTCACAGGAACCTCCATTGGGAAAATAGGTTCCACCACAGGAGAAATTTGTTTCAATACCGGCATGACAGGCTACCAAGAGATCTTTACAGATCCCAGTTATACTGGTCAGGTTTTGGTTCAAACCAATGTGCATATTGGTAATTATGGCATAAACCATATGGAGCAAGAATCTGATACCATTAAAATTGCAGGCCTGGTTTGTAAAAATTTCAATGTGCCTTATTCACGCAAACAAGCAGATCAATCTGTACAAGAATATTTTGCACTAAACAATGTTGTTGGTATTGCAGATATCGATACCCGCGAATTGGTTCGTCACGTGAGAAGCAAAGGAGCTATGAACGCCATTATTTCTTCTGAAAACAAAACAATAGAAGAATTAAAAGCAGAATTAGCAGCAGTTCCTTCAATGGAAGGTTTAGAATTATCAAGTACTGTTTCTACGCAAGAAACCTATTATTTGGGCGATCCAAGCTCAGAAAAGCGGGTAGCTGTGCTAGATTTAGGTGTTAAACAAAATATTTTAAGATGTTTAACTGAGCGTGGCGCTTACCTCGCTGTATATAATTGCAAATCTACATTCGAAGACATGATGGCATTTAAACCAAATGGTTTTATGATCAGCAATGGTCCTGGCGACCCTGCTGTGATGCCTTATGCGGTAGATACCGTTAAGAAAATTGTAGATGCAAATATTCCTTTGTTTGGAATTTGCTTAGGTCACCAAATGTTAGCAGAATCGCAAGGACTAAAAACATTTAAAATGTTTAATGGACACAGAGGTTTAAACCACCCTGTAAAAAATATAATTACGGGTAAATGTGAAGTTACTTCTCAAAACCACGGATTTGGCGTAAGCATGGACGAAACACTTAATCACCCCACCGTTGAATTAACCCATGTGAATTTAAACGACAATTCAGTGGAAGGAATTCGTATAAAAAACAAAAAAGCATTTTCTGTCCAATACCATCCTGAAGCTGCACCTGGGCCTGAAGACAGTCGCTATTTATTCGATGATTTCATTGCAATGATGGCTTAATTAAATTTACCAAATTGATTCAATAAAATAATAATCACCCTCTAGAAATTAGTATTATGAGCGCAATTATCAATATTCATGCCCGTCAAATTTTGGATTCTCGTGGCAATCCAACAGTAGAAGTGGAAGTATTAACCGAAGGTGGTGCAATGGGCAGGGCAGCTGTTCCTTCGGGCGCTTCAACAGGTATTCACGAAGCTGTAGAATTACGCGATGGTGTTAGTCATTTGTATTTAGGTAAAGGTGTTTTAAAAGCTGTTCAAAACGTAAATACCGAAATCAATGATAAATTGATGGGCTTAGATGTGTTCGAACAAAATGAAATAGACCATCAAATGATTGCACTTGATGGCACAGACAACAAAGGAAGATTGGGCGCAAACGCAATTCTTGCCGTTTCTTTGGCTTGCGCTAAGGCTGCAGCAATTGAAGCAGATATGCCATTGTACAGATATGTAGGTGGTGTGAATGCAAATACGCTTCCAATTCCATTGATGAACATTTTAAATGGTGGTTCGCATGCAGATAATTGTATCGACTTTCAAGAATTCATGATTGTTCCTACCAATGCAAACACTTTTAGTGAATCATTGCAAATGGGAACTTCTGTTTTTCATCACCTAAAAGCAGTTTTGAAGAAAAAAGGTTACAGCACCAATGTAGGTGATGAAGGTGGTTTTGCGCCAAATATTCAATCCAATGAAGAAGCAATTGAAACCGTTTTAACCGCAATAGAAGCAGCCGGATACAAACCAGGTAAAGATATTTACATTGCCATGGATGCTGCAACCAGCGAGTTCTGGGACGAGAAAAAAGGCATGTATATTTTCAAGAAATCGGACAAACGTGAAATGACTCCAAGTCAAATGGTGGCTTATTGGACAGAATGGGTAAACAAATATCCAATTATCTCCATTGAAGATGGCTGCGCAGAAGACGATTGGCAAGGTTGGGCAGAATTAACCAAAGCAATTGGCAACAAATGTCAATTGGTGGGCGACGATTTATTTGTAACCAATGTAAAACGTTTGAGCAGAGGAATTACAGAAAATATTGCCAATTCAATTTTGGTTAAAGTAAATCAAATTGGTTCATTAACCGAAACCATCAATGCAGTAAATATGGCTACCAGAGCTGGTTATACCAATATCATGAGTCATAGAAGTGGTGAAACAGAAGATACCACAATTGCAGATTTAGCAGTGGCATTAAACAGCGGACAAATTAAAACTGGTTCGGCAAGCAGAACAGATAGAATTGCTAAATACAACCAATTAATTAGAATTGAAGAAGAGCTTGGTAACAATGCTTACTTCCCTGGTAAAGAATTTAAATACGCCAAATAATCAAAATGGCAATAAGGCTAAATCCCAAGTATATCAAAGCTGTTAGGAATAAATATTTTCTAACAGCTATGGCATTTTTGTTCTTGCTATTAGTGAATGAACGCAACAGCATTTTCGATCAAATTCAATACAGCAAAGATTTAAAAGAGGTTCAGCAGAAATACAATTACTACCAAACTGAAATTAAAAAAGTGAAGAAGGAAAAAGAGGAATTGTTTGGTAACCGAAAAAACATTGAAAAATTTGCCCGCGAAAAATACCTCATGAAAGCAGATAACGAAGATGTTTTTGTAATGATTGAAGAGGATACAGAGCAGTAAACTTTTTCTTATTTATTAGTTTTAATCACTATTCAGTTTCAAATTATTGAAATAAAAAAAGCCCTCACTTTCGTAAGGGCTTTTTTGGGTGGAATACCGGGCTCGAACCGGCGACCTCCTGAACCACAATCAGGCGCTCTAACCAACTGAGCTAAAACCACCATTTAAGGAGGGCAAATTTAGCAATTGGCGCGCAAAATTCAAATTAAATTTTATTTTACTTCAGAAGTAGCTCAATTTCATCCCAATTCACTACGTTCCAAAAGTTAGTTACGTAAGCCCCACGCTTATTTTGGTGCTTTAAATAGTAAGCATGCTCCCATAAATCAATTCCTAAAATCACTTTTGGTATCATTTCTGGCGTTTTTCCGGCATCCATTAATGGATTGTCTTGGTTGCTAGTAGCACTAATTTTTAACTGATTATTTTGAAGGATTAACCATGCCCAACCCGAACCAAAAACACCCAATGATACCTTTTCAAATGTGCTCTTAAAAGTTTCAATGCTGCCAAATGAAGCAATAGCTAACTTAGTAAAATTTGGGCCCATTTGTGTTCCTGTTTTCATCGATTTCCAAAAGAAACTATGGTTCCAATGTCCACCACCATGGTTTCTAATAGCGGTTTTTACAGCACTTGGCAAACCAGATAGGTTCAATAATAATTCATCTAAACTCTTGCCTCTCAAGCTTGGTTCTTTATCAATTGCTTCATTTAATTTATTCACATAGGTTTGGTGATGCTTTGAATAATGTATCTCCATTGTTTGTGCATCAATAAAAGGTTCCAATGCATAATAATCATAGCCCAATGGAGCTAATTCAAACCTTCCGTTGTTTGGCATAAGGCTTCCATCCAACTTTGTAAAGGTGCTAACAAATATATCTTTTGCATTTGCGCCCAAACCAAGCACTCCTAAACCTAAAAGTGTAGAGTTGCGTATAAATTCTTTTCTATTGCTTTTCATCAGCTTAATTATTTTGTATGATTAATTTCTTACTCATCAAAGGTACCTCATCTAAGAGCAATTGGTATAAATATAATCCTGTAGTAAATTGGCTTGTATTTAACTCATATTGGTGCAAGCCTTCCGCACTTTGTGGCATATCTTGTGTGTGCACCACCTTGCCATTTATGTCCCTTATTACAACTTTTACATTTTCGGTTCGAACCAATTTAAAAGCTATGGTAACACTTTCTGCTGCCGGATTTGGCCAAGCTGTGAACAAATGATTTTTACTTTCAATGGTGTTTGTTTCAATACCAGTTGCGTATTTTAATTTCATTTGATAATAACCGCCTTTCATAGCATTTAAAGGCTTGTAAGAGGTTTTGTTATTATTGCTTTTTGCTTCCAAGTAATAATATAAGCTATCACTTCCTTGTAAATTTGCATTGGCAATATCACCAATCCAATAACCACTGCTATCTGTTAAGTTACTTTTATTCCAAGCGCTTGCATTGTTTTTTACCCAATAACAACTGGCTTCCTTAATGCCACTTTTATTATCAATCTTTGCTATTATATGGTAATTATTCAATGCTGGAACTATTCCATCAACACTTGGATGCCAAAAACGGATTGGATTTTCAACCGGAATTTGCATGGTAATACAATGAATGGCACCACCCAATGGCGATAAATCTCTGCTATCAATTGGAACAATTTTATACCCAGGGAAAGTTTGCTTATAAAATGCCATTATTCTTCTGTGTTGTGCTGCATTCCCGGTAAATCCATCGTAATAGGAGGGAAAAATAAAACTACCATTTACCGTTAAGCCATTGATAAAATTACGCGCGTCATTGTTCAACTGCGCGCAACTTTTAGTGGTATGTAAGCCATTGTCGTCTGTTGGATGTTCTACTCGTATAATCCTAAAAGGCCTGTTGTACGTGCTTTTAAGGGTACTTAAATACTGGTAATTGTCTTCAATAATCTTTTTGTCGTTAGCAGTAATTTCAGATGGATATTGCGCCACAATTAAAGATTGCTCATCTATTAATTTCACATATAAATCTATATGCCCAGTGCCGCCATCACATTTTAATGAAACTAAATTTGTAAGGTTTGGTGTATTAAATAGTTTTAACAAAGTATCATTGGTTTGTTGGGTGCTCCAAGGACTGGTATGAACGCCAACTTCGGCGTTTATTGATGGAATTACATCACTGTAAAATAAACGTCCAAATCCATCTGCCATTAAATTTCCTCCTTCGGCATTCAAGGAAGTTTCATAGTTTTCATAACCCATAGCGGCTGCCAATTGAGAAGGGAATAAATTATCAAAATCCCTTCCAGCATAATATTTCATATCCACAAAGCCAATACTATCTAAGTTTTTCGAGTAAAATGCCATAGGGCCGTAATCCCTCGTCCACCAATCATCTCCGTTGTTTACAATGAACTTGTAATTTGTTAATGGCATGCCACGCGTTACCATATTGTTTTTCACAAGCGTAGTATCACTGTTTTTTAAAACTTTAATCCAAACAGTACACTCTTGTTGTATGGCATTTGCCAACTGCGCAGAAACATCTGCATAAACAGATGTAAGATCCATACCAGAAGGGTTTCCGTTAATGTCGTAATCAAACGACCAGCTAATTGCCACCGCTTGAGATTCTTCAAACTCGCCAGGAGAAATAATACCTAATGGCATCATTTTATTGAGGTTTCTTTTAAATAAATTCTCGTTTTCAGCTGGGTTGCGCATGGCTTTTTCTTGCGCTGTTTGGTAAGCAGGTTTCTTTGCTGGCCTTTGGGTTTGGGCATCGCTGGAAGAACGCATTCCAAATGCCAAAAGGGAAAGGCATATACCTTTTAAAACTAATTTACTATTCATATGATACATTGATGTTAATTACTCTGTTTGAATTGCTATTTTCGCAATAAATAATATTCGAACTTATGACAAGTCGGGAAACTTTCAAAGTATACCAAAGTGGAAAATTGCCATTTATTATAAATGACCTAAAAAGGAGGGAAGAACCGCTGAAAGTATTGATGTGTAACCCCGAACATTTTGACATTATAGATGTAAAAAATATCCACATGGAAGGAATGGCTTCCTCATTGAATAAGAATAAAGCCATTCAACAATGGGATGATTTAAAATCAATATACCAAAAACTTGTCGTTGAAGGATTGCTAAAAGAATTGAAAGTTATTGATGGGGCAAAAGGCTGTGAGGACATGGTTTTTTGTGCCAACCAGAGCTTTCCTTATTTGACTAATAGCAACGAAAAAACAGTTTGGATGAGCAAAATGCGTCATGCATCTCGCCAGAATGAAGTGCCGTTTTTTGAGGATTTTTTTAAAAACTTGGGCTATACCCCTAAGCATTTTAAGCAAACAGATTTATTTGAAGGTATGGGCGATACCATTCCACATCCCGGAAAACAATTGCTTTATGGTGGTTATGGGCATCGCAGTAAAACAGATGCATACGAGGAATTAAGCAAAGAATTAAACGTTCCAATTATTGCCTTAGAATTAATCAACGAAAACTTTTACCACCTCGATACTTGTTTTGTGCCACTCTCTGAAACCCAAGTAATGCTATGCAGAGAAGCATTTACTGCAGAAGGATTTGCTTTAATTCAACAATGCTTTGATGATATTTTTGAAATCCCAATGGATGAAGCCATTCAAACATTTTGTTTAAATGCCCATGTGGTAACAAATAATTATACAAATCAAAAAGCTGCAATTATCCAAGTCGGAAGCACCGCTGCCAAAGATGCTTTGGAGAAATGCGGATATAAAATTTACGAAGTGGAAACAAGTGAATTTATGAAATCTGGCGGCAGCGTATTCTGTATGAAAATGATGTATTATTAATTGGTTCGAACCAACTAATTATACAAACGCAAGCGCAAGCCAAAGCGCAAAGCCTTTACCGGCAGGGGATAAGAAGGGGTATAATAATAGCCTGAATTAATCCAATCCATATTCATGTGTTCATATTTAACAAAAATAGTGGCTGTCATTACCTGCCCGGTAAAAAACACATCAAACATTGGGTAATTGCCAATGCGGGTTTGGTCTTGCAAATAAAATGCCCGCGCACTTGGGTTATAGGCATTTCCAAAATAGCTGGTATTGTAAAATAACTCAGCACCCAATTGAAAATTCAAGGCCTTTCTAAATAAATTTCCATTGATATAATACCTCAAATTAGCACTCATTTCTGGCAAGCGCATAATAGCCAAATTGCTTTTTTGAAAGATCAATTTGTTTTCAAAATAAAACCATCCAAATTGAAATGTTTTAGCAGCCTCTAAAGTATTTATCAATAAAATATCACTGCTTTGAATAGGCTTCACTTCTTTGCCATAATAAACCCAATTAGCTATTACATATTGGTTAAACTGCAAAGTGAAATTATGCCTAAAAGCTTTGGTACCCATACCCACACGCCATTGTGTGACATTTATTTTTGAAAACTTATTTGTCCAACTAAAGGGTGCCGATCTATAATAAGTAAAAGTATAATCTGGCTCAAAAAGTTGGTTATAAAAACCACCAACCAAATCTAATTTCTTAAATAATATTTTGGCATCACCACCTAGTTTAAAATCATTTTGGTTATAACCACTCATGCAATAAGAACCTGCCAATTTTAAACCCAAATTATTTTCAGTTTTAGGAATGCGCTCCATTTTTGCTTCACCCCAAACATTGTTATAGGAATTGCTTAAACCCATTTGTTGCACCTGAATGTTTTTATGGGAAATAGCAAACTCAATAAAGCTTTGCTGAAACGCATTGCTCTTGGTCCAATAGGCATAGGCAAACCTATTTAAGAGTGTTTTACTTGCTATAGAATCATAGAAAATGCCTGTGGTATCAATGTTTGCTGTTGGAAATAATATGCTATCCTTGTTGCCTTTTGGATTGTCAAAAAAGAATGCGTCTTGGTCGTAGCGAATTGTATGAGACAAGAATCCCAACCTACTCAAAACATAACTGGTGTCTTCATTTTTTACCACCGTTTCCATTTTGCCTAAATAATAATATTGCTTGGCATAAAGGGTTTGATTTTTGAACCTGCTCTGGCAATTATATAATCTTACGGGTGCTGCTTTATTAGATCCACGCAAGGTTTCAAATAAAGAATCTCCTTTTAATCCGCCACTCTCATCTAAAACGCCTCTGTTCCAAATAATATTGGCCAATATTCCATAGCGTTTGTTTTTAGATTGGTAATTGGAATTGATATTGGTAAAATAACCACTGGTGTATTGCCTAGAATAAAAGCCACCAGATGTTACCCTGTCGTAATCTACACCAATATTAAATCGCGGCGAAAAGTTCATTGCGTATTTTGCAGAGAACAAAAGCAATTCCTTTTGTCCTTGGGTATAAGAGAAATCAGCATAGGGTTTTTTAGTTTGGTAATAGCGTGTTTCTTGTGGTGTTTTATAATAAATCTGATAAGGATTAAAAACCAATACAAAGTCGGTATTTTTATTCCATTCAAATAACAAACTTCTTCCCGGTGTGCCAATATTTCCTAAGTCTTGAAAGACGCTATTTTTTTTATAATAAGGGTGGTATATTTCATTGCGCCTAATAACGGTATCCTCATAAACCATAGGTAAATTGCGGTCTTGCGCATATTCCGTAATATACAAACTTGGGTATTCTTTCGTTTTTATGCTATCGGTTTGCGCCAGTATTGGGTTCGAACCAAAACCGACTAATAGTAAAAGGAAATAAGAATACTGTTTCAAATATATTTTGTTTATTGTTTCAATATTTTCTGAACCCATTGGAATTCGCCAGCCTGAATCAAAGCAAAATACATGCCTCCTTTCAAAATTGCCGTTTCGGCCTCAAAGGTAGCGCCATATAAAATTTTATGCAATACCAATTCTCCATTGCTAGTATATAGTTTAAGTTCAGCTTGTTCAATTGTTTTAGGAATGTTGTTGAGGTGAATTTTGTCGTTAAATGGGTTCGGCCAAATTTCAATTTCAGGTTTTACTTCGTATCTGTGAATGCCTGTTAAGCTAGAATCTACCTTTAACATAAATATGCCTTCACCCATGTCACTCACTGCTATATTTCCAGATGGCAAATAAGGATAAACTCCCCAACAACCTTTATAACCATCATAAGAACTAGGTGGCCAAGCAGATGTATGGTAGTACCCAGCAATACTTGGCTTACTTTTATCGCTCAAATCAAAAATATAAAAGCCATCGTGGTAATAAGACACATAAGCAAAATTGCCAATCCAATAAGCATTGTGCGCAGTTGCCTTTGGGTTCGACCTAAATAAACTCACCAATTTAGGTGCATTGAAATCTGAAATGTCAAATAGCTTGATGGCTAATCCTCCAGGTATTTCATCAGTGAAAATAATGTTCTTGCCTGTTGCATCTAGCATGCTGCTATGGTTGTAACCGTTTTCCGGGTATTCTTTAATAAAATTAATAAGCCTTTGCTTTTTTAAATCTCTTAAATCAAAAATCCATAAACCTTGGTATTCTACAGAACAATAGGCCGTATCGTTTCTTACATAAGCCTCATGTACATTTCTAAAAAGCGGACCACCATCTGCATAAGTAGGAACCTCCAAACGGCCAATCCAAATGGGATGTTCCGGGTTTTCCAATCCCATTATATCCAATGCAACTACACCGCCTAATTTCAAACGATTAATTGCCAAATACAAACGTTTACTCTTTGCATCTATAAAAATACTATGGGTATTAACCGACATTGAATCACTGTCGTAAACCTTGTAAACAGAATCGGGGAGGTATTGCAAATCAAAAACCTGTAAGCTGCCTTTATTGCCATTATCGCTCACACAATAGGCGTAATGGGAATAACATTCATAATCTCTATTTACAACGTTCTTGGCCTTTCCATCTGCCACATCGCAAACTTTTATTTGTGTTGGATTGCTTACATCTAAAAAATAAATACTGTCTGTACTACCAGCAATAATATATTCCTTCTTGCTTATTGAATCATAGTAACCAGTAAGATCGTTCCAAATTTGATAGCCGTTTAATCTTGGCAACTCAGGTTTATTCCAATGTCCTAAAAGTGAAATTTTTTCAGAAATATTTTGGGTAGAACCAAGCTTGCTGAAAAATAAGAATGCAAGTAAGAGATAAAACGATATGTGTTTTTTTTGCTGCATTAATATTTGAAAATCCTTTTTCTTAAAATCTGCCCGTCGGCGCCACACTCAATAATATAAAGGCCTTGCGGCAAATGCGACAAGTCTATTTCACTTGTATTTGCATCAACTGGCACATTTATTTGAATATCTCCCATGGTGTTCAAAAGGGTAATTGCATCTAAATGAATTCCATCATAATTCACTTTTATTTTTCCTGAACATGGGTTTGGGTAAACAGTAATTTCTGCTTGTGGTTTTGTAATTTCTGTTGATCCAAGCAATGCACTATCAATTTCAAAAACGAAAATTCCTGCCGTTAAATCACTTGCAATAATATGTTTGCTGGGTAGGTAGGGATAAATTCCCCAACAACCTTTAAACCCTCCATAAACCTCAGGCGAAACAGGATGTGTATCAAACCAAGCTGCCTTAATTGGATTGCTAGGATCTGTAATATCATAAACTACTACTCCGTCATGGTATGCAGAAACGTATGCAAAATTACCATACCAATACGCATTGTGAGATGTTGTGTAGGTATTGCTGTTAAACTGACTAATAAACTTTGGATTACTAAGACTATTGATGTCAAAAATCTTAATATCTAATCCTGCGTTCTCATCGGTAAACATAATTTTCTTACCAGTTTTGTCTAGCCAACTGCTGTGGTTGTAACCTTGATCTGGATAGGAGTTAATACTACCAATTAATCGTTGATCTGCAAGATTTCTCAAATCAAAAATATACAAACCTGCTTCCCCACAACTTAAATAAGCCGTATCGTTTTTTGCAAACATTTCATGCACCAAGTTAAAAAGTGGAAATCCTCCCGACTTAGTAGGAACAGTTAATTCAGCCAAAAATGTAGGATGAACTGGGTCACTGATAGAAAGAATATCCATGGCAGAAAATCCTCCTGGTTTTGAATTGCTGCTCATGTACAAGCGCGAACTAACAGAATCAATAAAAATGGTATGCGTATAAGTTCCAAGGGCATTGCTATGGTATACTTCAGGAAATGAATCGGGGAGGTATTGCAAATCAAAAATCTGTAACGCACCTATGCCACTTCCTTGATCAGAAACACAATAAGCATAATGTTGGTAGGTTTCATAATCGCGATTTTTTGCAAAAATAGAAGCACCTGCAACCGCTGCTATTCTTTTCATGTTCACCGCATCCGTAATATCAAAAACATAAATACTATCCGTGCCTCCACAAATAATATACTCTCTGTTCTTAATAGGATCGTAATAACCCGTCAGGTCGTTCCAAATATCTGTACCGTCTACTTTGGGCAAAGAAGGATTGTTATAAGAGGCCAATTTGCGCATGCGGTATGCATCTTGCGCGTTTACGCTTAGATGCAAAAGCATAAAAAACAAGAAGGTATAGAGAAACTTTTTCAATGTATTAGCCTTTAAAATTGTACCGGTAAGTATAATGTATTTTTGTAGTCTTTGCGCCCAAAGCTTCAAACAAGCTGTGCATTTTGGGGTTAAAATCGCCAATCCACGACAATTCTGCTTGGGTATATTGCGGATGATTCTTTTTCATTTCTTCATAAAACTTAATAATCATTCCTGTTTCCAAACCCAAATTTTGATAGGCAGGAATAACACCAAAAACAATTCCTCGAACCCTGTTAACACCACCAAAATGGAGTAAGTACAAGAATTTTAATTTCGACCAAATATTCATTTTTCCATTCAAATGTTTGAAAATTTGGTTTACATCCAATACATTTACTATAAAACCTGCGGGCTCATTATTTGCATAGGCAAACCAAATAGCTTCTTCAATCATAATTGGTTTTAGTGAAATTAATGTGCTCTCTATTTTATCTTTTGTAATGGCTATAAAATCTGCTCGGCTCGCCCAAGCCTTATTATAAATATGTATAAAATCTGATGCGTATTTGTCCAATTCTTTCATCTTAAAATGCTCGAACCTGTAGGCAGGATTGGCCAATACACGGGAAGAGAGTTTAAAAAAACGTTCCGACTTAAACTCATCAATGCCAATTTCTGAGGTGGTTTGTTCAAAGTTTTTTACAAAGCCATATGACTCAAACAAATGCTGGTAATAGGAGAAATTGAAATTTTCTTGGTAGGAAGGATTTTTAAATCCGGAAACCAATAAGCCCCAATATTTATCTTTTTCTCCAAAATTGATTGGGCCATCCATATAGCTGCAATGATTGGTTCGAAGCCAATCTTCAGCTGTATTAAATAATAGATGGGCGGCATTGACCTTGTCTACGCACTCAAAAAAACCCATTCCACCTGATAGTTTGCCGGATTCATTTTTATAAAATGCAGCAATTCTGCCAATAGTTTTTTCTTCTGAAATTAATAACCAACGCTTGGCATCGCCCAAATCATAAAATTTATTTTGATTTGGATCAAAAACAGTTTCAATATCTTTATCCAATGGGCAAATCCAATCTGGATGATTGGCATACAATCGCTTTGGAAAATCAATGAATTCCTTTTGCTCTTTTTTACTAAATACTTCTTTGACTTGCATTTGCAGCGAATTTCAGCAATGATTATGGATTACGCAAGTAAGTATTTTGTTGTATTCAATGCAATTTGCTAATTTGCAACACAAATACAATACAATATATGTTACAGATAGGCGATAAATTACCAGATTTTAAATTAATAGGTTACGATGGCAAAACATATACACACTTCGATTTTGCTGATAAATACGCCTTAGTTGTAATATTTACTTGCAATGATTCCCCAATTACAAAATCATATAGCAATAGGTTAATTAAATTGTTTGAACGCTACGAGGAAGACAATTTGGCAATTATTGCAATCAATTCAAACGACTCCATTCAATCTCCATTAGATGATTTTAAGCACCTGCAATTAATTGCAGATCGCTTTAAATTAGAAGAATTACATTTCTTATATTTAAAAGACGAATCTCAAGATGTTGCCAAGAAATTTGGTGCAGAACAGAATCCTGAAGTATTCTTATTTAACCGCAAACGTGAACTATCCTATAAAGGCGCTATCGACGATTGTTGGGAAAATGAAGCAATGGTTACCACCGTTTATTTAGAGGATGCCATTGAAGAAACTTTAGATGGAATGGATATAGATTTTCCTGAAACAGAAGTGGTGGGCACGCCTATTATTTGGAAAGCATAAAAATGTTTAAGCCTTTTATTAGTCTTTAATACATGCCATTAAAAGGAAAAACTATAATAATTACAGGTGCTTCATCTGGCATTGGTGAAGCCTGTGCCTTTGCATTTGCTGAGCTTCATGCCAATATTGTTATTGCTGCAAGAAATATTGAAAAACTAAAAGCTATAGAAGCTTGCCTTACACAAAAAGGAATACAAGTTTTAAGTGTTCAATGTGATGTGAGCAAAGAAGACAATTGCAAGATTTTAATTCAACAATCCATAGAAAAATTTAATAGGGTAGATGTGCTCATAAATAATGCAGGTATTAGTATGCGTGCTTTATTTCAAGACATGGATTTAAAAGTAATGGAAGCCCTAATGCAAACTAATTTTTGGGGCGCAGTTTATTGCACCAAACATGCTTTACCTTATTTGTTAAAAGAAAAAGGAAGTGTTGTCGCAGTAAACTCATGGGCTGGTTTTACAGGACTTCCAGCCCGAACTGCTTATTCGGCGTCAAAATTCGCCTTGCTTGGTTTTATGGAATCTCTTAGGGTAGAAAATTTAAAAACAGGCCTTCATGTAGGTAGTATTTTTCCAGGTTACACAGAAAGTAATATTCGTCGTGCCGCATTAAATAAAGATGGAATTTCTCAGGAAGAAAGTCCGCTCAATGAAGCCTCTTTAATGAAAGCAGATGAGGTGGCCAATTACATCGTTCAAATGGTATTGAAAAGAAAAAAATACCAAGTAATTACCCTTACAGGAAAGTTAATGTATTGGATCAATAAAATATTTCCCAACTACATCGATCAGCAAGTTTATAAAGTAATAGCTGCCGAAAAGAATTCTCCTTTCAAATAATTAATGCAAAAAGTCCCACACCTTGCGGTGCAGGACTTTCTAATATAAACAACCTTTCGGTTATTTCCTTCCCCCATCGTTTGTGGGGGTACACAGGAAATTTAAGCGTCTATTTTTGCGTATTTAGCGTTGGCCTCAATAAACTCTCTACGAGGTGGAACTTCATCGCCCATTAACATGCTAAAGATATGGTCTGCTTCTGCAGCTGAATCTAAGCTTACACGCTTAAGTGTGCGTGTTTCAGGATTCATGGTAGTTTGCCATAATTGTTCGGCATTCATTTCTCCCAAACCTTTATACCTTTGAATACCTACGCTATCAGGGTTTCCACCTTTAGCTAAGCGCAATACAGCATCATCACGCTGTAATTCTGTCCAGCAATATTCTTCCTCTTTACCTTTCTTCACCAAATACAAAGGTGGCTGTGCTATATAAATATAACCAAAGTCAATTAGCTCCTTCATGTAACGGAAGAACAATGTAAGAATAAGGGTTCTAATATGGCTACCATCCACGTCCGCATCCGTCATGATGATGATTTTGTGGTACCTTAATTTTACTATATTCAATGCTTTTGCATCTTCTGGCGTACCAATGGTAACACCCAATGCTGTAAACATATTTCTAATCTCTTCGTTCTCGTAAATCTTATGCTCCATTGCTTTCTCTACATTTAAGATTTTTCCTCTTAAAGGTAAAATGGCTTGGTTGGCGCGGTTTCTTCCTTGCTTAGCTGTTCCGCCAGCAGAATCTCCCTCTACCAAATAAATTTCACATAAACTCGGGTCGTTTTCCTGACAATCTGCCAATTTACCAGGCAAACCACTACCTGTTAAAGCGCCTTTACGTTGCACCATTTCACGTGCCTTACGTGCAGCCGCTCTAGCAGTTGCAGCTAATATAACCTTTTGTACAATTAGCTTAGCCTCTCTTGGGTTTTCTTCCAAATAATTATTAAGCATTTCTCCCACACATTGGTCAACCGCTCCAGTAACATCACTGTTACCTAATTTAGTTTTGGTCTGACCTTCAAATTGAGGCTCTTGTACTTTAACTGAAATTACACCAGTTAATCCTTCACGAAAGTCGTCACCACTGATTTCAATCTTAACATTTTTAAGCAAACCTTCTTTATCGGCATAGGCTTTTAAAGTACGTGTTAAGGCCCTTCTAAAACCAGCCACGTGGGTTCCACCTTCAATGGTATTGATATTATTTACATAGGAGTGCAAGTTCTCTGTATAGCCTGTATTGTAAATCATGGCTACCTCAACAGGAACACCGCCTTTTTCACCTTCTACATAAATTGGTTCAGGTAATAATTTCTCACGTGTGCCATCTAAGAAGTTTACAAATTCTCTTAAGCCACCCTCACTATGGAAAGTTTCTTCACGTAAATTTCCTGCTTCGTCTGGTCTATTGTCTTTAAGTGTAATGCTAATGCCGCGGTTCAAAAACGACAATTCACGCATCCTTGCGGCCAAGGTTTCATATTTATAAACACCTTCAGTAAAGATGCTTAAATCTGGTTCAAAATAAACGGTTGTACCTGTTTTATCGCTTTCGCCTACAACTTTTACATCATATAAGGGCTTACCGCAAGAATATTCTTGTTGGTATATTTTTCCTTCACGGTATACTGTAGCTCTAAGTAATGTAGAAAGTGCATTTACGCAACTTACACCCACACCATGCAAACCACCAGAAACTTTATAAGTGTCTTTATCAAACTTACCACCCGCGTGCAATACAGTCATTACAACTTCCAAAGCAGACCTGCCTTCTTTGGCATGAATACCAGTAGGGATACCACGACCATCATCTTCAACTGTAATGGAGTTATTGGTATTGATGTTTACAAAAATGTTTTTACAATAACCTGCTAAGGCCTCATCAATTGAGTTATCTACCACCTCATATACCAAGTGATGTAATCCCCTAAAACCAACATCACCAATATACATGGCAGGTCTTTTACGCACAGCTTCCAATCCCTCCAACACCTGAATGTTATTGGCATCATAATTTTGTCTGTTATCAATTGCTTCGTTACTCATCTTTTTGAAATAAAATTAAAGCGTAAAAATACGTTAAAAGGCGGTTCGAACCAAATAATTCAAGGCTTTATCTCACTTGTTTTTCCACAAGTTTTCCCGATTAATTTATTACTTGAAATTCAAGCCGAAAGGAGCAAACAATTCAGCCTTCACAGAAATTTCTCCCGTATATAGTTTGTTGAAGTTCTTTAATTCCTCTGTGGCATAATGATGTAGCGTAATCAAATGTTCTTTGCTAAACAAGCCAGAAGCCTCTACCATGGCTTGTGCCACATTGTATTGGGGTAACATTTTGCCATCGTCTATTTTAATACAAACACCCAATTTTTGTTCAGGAAAGCCCATGCAAAAAACGCCTTCAGCACCTGTCTTTCCAATTATTTGTGGTGCGCATAGCTCCATTAAATCAGTACAATAGCGCTTTGAACCGGCCACCATAAATGGATATTTACCTAAAGCAGCCATTAAGGTTTTACAAGCCACTTGTTCATTTTCGCCAAAATTTACCGGATTTACCAAGTTCATAAAACACAAAGCTTGGTTATAAACAGGAATGGAATAAACTGGAGCAGAACAACCATCTAAGGCACAAACCATTTTTTCAATGGGATAAGCATAAAACTTAGAAACGTATTCTAAAATCAACAATTGTATGGGGTGTTTGGGGGCTAAATAATCAGTGGTAGAATGTCCCAATAATTTGCACAAAGCCAACATTCCTGCATGCTTGCCGCTACAATTGTTATGTACGGCACTTGGCTTGGTATCGGTTCGAACCAACTGATCTGCGTCTTTTTTATGAGTGGGATACTGTGCGCCACAATTCAAATCTTGTTCTGTTGAACCTATTTTATGTAATATGCTGCGCACTACCTCTAAATGACGAGATTCGCCATTGTGGGAGCCACAAAAAATAGCAATTTCTTCTTCTGTAAATCCAAACTTTTCAACGCCACCCATAGCAATTAATGGAATAGCCTGCACAAATTTCATGGCAGAGCGTGGGTAGCATATTTGCTGGGGATTACCCAATTGAAAAACAATTTCTCCTTCCTCATTCACCACGCATATACTTCCACGGTGAAAACTTTCTAATACACCACCTCTAAATACTTCAACCAATATAGGATTTTCCATGCCCACAAAGATGCATTTTCTTGTGGGATTTGAAAAACAACGCACTATTTTGAATAGCATTTTTGCCGTATAAAAACATTTGCAAAATTTGCAAAAGAAAATGAAGGCGCTTGCATCAATCAATTATTACAGGCAATTCAAATGGCCTATTTTTGCCTCATTACTTGCATATTAGCAAATTTTAATACTATCTTTATACCCGTAACAATACAATCATGAAAAAATTAATTCTTCTACCATTGGTTATTTTCTGTTTAATACCTTTCATAGGTAAAGCACAAGACGTAATGATCTTAAGATTTAAGGCCGATTCACTCAAAGTGAAAATCATTGAAATTGGTACTGATGAAATTAAATACAAGCTTTGGCCAGTTGAAGAAAGTATGCCAATAATGGTTGAAAGCAAAGACCGCGTAAAACGTATTATTCTTGCCAATGGAACTGTAATGCGTTTCTCTGAAAATGAATTTATGAACGCCAATAATTACAGCAGCCAACGCAAAATGGCTGTTAAAATAGATATGTTCTCATTTTTATATGGAAGTACTTCTGTTGCCTTTGAGCAATCAATTGAACCAGGCAGAAGTTGGGAAGTGGGTGTTGGCTTTATTGGCATGGGGTCAAACCTAAATAATGGTGGCGATTACAATTCTCGTTCTGGCGCATTCTTTAAAGGTGGATACAAGTTTATTAACCAACCAGATTATTATTTAAAAGGCATGCGTTACGCGCATGTAATGAAGGGCGCTTATATAAGACCTGAATTGGCTGTTAATTTTTACAATACCATTGTAACAGGTACTTCTTATTCTTCAAGTCTCAATACAACTACAAATATGTATGATATTGTTAAAGAAAATAGAGAAACCAAGTATAGAAATTCAGCATTTGCCTTTTTATTGAATTTTGGCAAGCAATGGGTGTTTTCAGATATTTTCTTAGTAGATGCTTTTGCAGGAATTGGTCTAGGAATTGGAGATGAGAAAAAAGTTTCTTCAACTGTTACATCTATAACTAAAAGCTCCTCTCAATACAATCCATATTATTATGGTAGTGGCTCTTCTTACGATTATAACCATTACAACCCAACTGGAACAGGATTTGCAACCAGCACGGATGGCACAGTTTATTTGGCCGGTTCTTGTGGATTAAAATTAGGCATCCTTATTGGTGCTAAAAAAATGGATTAGTTTCTTGTAAAGCATGAAAAAACAATATATTCTTTTCTTCTTTTTTATTGCTCTTTTTGCTGCAAATAGTCAAGCGCAAGATAAAATGGTATTGCGTGGAAGTGTTGATACACTTCAGGTTAAAGTAATTGAATTAGGGGTAAATGATATTCGATACAAAACTTGGCCTGTAGACGATAACATGCCCATGATGGTGGAGAAAAAGGAGAGAATTAAAAAGATTATTTTTGAAAATGGCACCATCATGAAATTTGCTGAGGACGAATTTTCTAACCAAGAAAATTATGTAAACCAGCGCAAAATGGCCATTAAAATGGATATGTTAAGTCCTGTGCGTAAAGTGTTTTCAGGTTCATTTGAATATTCGCTTAAACCTGGTATGAGCGCAGAAATAGGAGTAGGAGTGATTGGTATTTCTTCTTATGATAATTTCTTTTACTCCTTCTCAGAATCAGATGGTGGATTTATACGTTTGGGACTAAAATTAATACGTACACCAGATTATTACCTCAAAGGAATGCGCTATGCGCATATATTAAAAGGTGGTTACCTACGACCAGAATTAATCTTTTTACGCCACGATAATTTTGGATATAGCAGAGATTATTGGGGCAATGGCAGTGCACCTGATAAACAAGTGATAAAAGTTACCGGCTACGCCTTTATGCTCAACTTTGGCAAGCAATGGGTTTTCTCCAATATCTTTTGCGTAGACCTTTTTACAGGTATTGGTATTGGCAAAAAGAAATGGGACTATTACTACAACGGTAATTTGGTTCCTAGCTCAGGTAACAATTATTTGGGATCATTAACTGGATTCGACGTAGGTGGCTTTGGCTTTGCAAATTTCTCCCCAGAAAGCAATAGCGTTGCGCTTTCTTATCAAGCAGGTTTAAAAATTGGTTTGTTAATTGGCGGACAAGCCAAATAATTTAATTCAATTTCATTTTTCAAATATTTCTTTATCTTTCCATAGTGAAACAGGTAAAGATTGGTTTCTTATTTTTCTTTCTATTGCTTACCCAATCCTCTTGGGCGCAAGACCTCATTATCCTTCATCCAAACAGAGATACCCTGCACGTTAAAGTACTACAAATTGCTGCACGTGAGGTTTATTACACCACTACAGATAGCCAAAGTCGGTTCGACCCAAAACAGATTAAAACAGATTTAGTAGCCAGAATTGTATATGCAAACGGTACTGTAATTAGGTTAATGGAAGGACAAACAATTGAAGCTAACTTTTTAGGAAACAGAAATTTTGCCATAAAAATAGATCCTTTCATCCCTTTATATGGCAGTACCTATTTAGCCATTGAAAGTAGTTTAGCTGCCAGGAGAAGCATGGAAATTGGCATTGGTGTTATTGGTGCTGGTTTGGCGCAAGATGCATACCTAAATAGGAAAGGGGCGTTTGCGCGTTTTGCCTATACCTTTTATTTAACCACTTTTAGACCCAAGCTTATATTAAAGCAACATCTTTTAAGTGGTTGGTATTTGCGACCATCAATTATTGCCAATTATTTTGAACTCAATGAAGTTTTTTTTAATACCAGCGCTTATCAATACATCAACGGGCAATCAAAATACACCATTAGAAATATGGATAAACGTTTTGCTCGGGGAAGTGCCGGAGTGCTTTTGAGTTTAGGAAAACAATGGGTATTTAAGAACAGAATTTCTCTGGATTTGAGCTACGGATTAGGCCTGGGATATGGCTATCAAAAAGTAATCAATGAAACCATTTCTTATACAGAATATTTAGGCTATGGTTGGCAGGATAAAATAGTGGAAGTTTATGACGTGGGCGCGGGAACCGGCATTCATATTAACCACAATAATAAATTTGCTTTTGCCATGGAAGGTGGCGTAAGAATGGGGTTTTTAATTCACCGCAATAAAAAAGCAAAGGCCTTCTAAAATGTATAAATAATTGGTGTACCTTGCTGTAACAAAACAATGAATAAAATACTGCTCCTACTTTTTTCTCTTGTATTACTCTCCTCCTGTGGTGGAGGCGGTGATGGCTGTTATACCTATTATATTTATTCTACCGATATAAAATTTGCCGATACCAATGAAGTAATTCATGTAATCACCTATCCAGATGTAAATATTACAGATACCATTGAAGCCAAAATTGCTAAGTTGAGAATCTCGGGAACCTTGCCAAGCAGAGCCATTGTTAGGAGCAGTAACCATGAATATGCCTTTACTTTTATGATGCAATTTTCTGTGAAGGCCGCAAGCAATGAAGACCCAACAGAGAACAATTATATCAAAACGTATAATGGGATTGAAATTAGAGAGAGCAACGCCATTTCTGCTAAAGTAAATACAACAACAGAATATGATTATTCTACTGGTTCTAGTTGCTGGGGTAGTAAGTATTTAGTTAAAGACCATGTGGTAGTGGAATGAAAAAACTATTCCTACATATCTTAATTTTACAACTTGCTTGTTTTTCTGGCAGCGCACAATCCTTGCTATTGGAAGAGCCGGGTAATTTTATTGGCATACATGTCATTAGCAATTGGAACGCCCCGCTATTTGGCTCCTATTACCATATAAAAAAAGATGCTATTGGCTTTGGCATAAAAGCTGGACTTGGCGCTAAAAATGATGAGGGTTACGTGTATGAAGAGCCCTATAACAATACTTTAGGCTGGTCTGTGCTAAAATTTAATTCAAGCTATTATTACCTTACGCCTGTTTTTATTCCAAGGGTTTTTAACAGAGAAAGTAAATTGTTTTTCTTAAGCATTGGTCTTCCAACAGGTTATTCAAAAGATCAGTTAATTATGAAAACCTCCAGCGATCCATTGTATGGTTCCATAACAAATACTTACCAGGAAACACATTTTTACCAAGGTGTGGAAGTAGAGTTACAATATTGGTTCGACATTGGACCCAGGCTTACATGGACAACGGGCATCAATACTGGAAAGTGCTTAATTGGTAAAGCGCCCTTTCAAGCGCAATTGTATAATGGCAATGCATCAAACGTTTATTTTCCTGGTATGTCAAAGGGAATATATATCAACTTGCACCTTGGCTTAAGCTTTAAAATTAATTAAGATGACTAGGAAAAGCATATTCTTTCTGGTCTTTTTATTTTGGTCAATTGGACACCTAGCAGCGCAGGTGCTTATTATGGAAAATAAGAATATCAATAAAGTTTATTCCCTAAAACCGGGCAGGGCATTTTTTGTTCAAACCCTTGATGATCCTGCAGGGTATAGTACCAAAGTTATTTTCCTTTCCTATAAAAATGATACCATAAATGTAAAAGCACCAGGTAGAAAAGGAAAGGTAATACACTTGCCCTTATCGCATATTGCGGCCTTTTACGTGCAAAAACCTATTGCCTATAAATTACTTCGATTGGGAGTGATTGCCTATGGCATTATTTTTACCATTACCGCTGTGGTAGATGCCATAGATGATGAATATTATGCCTTACCGGGTGTTTTTGTTTCATTGCCGCTTATAAAAATTGGTATTGATATGAAAACAAAAGACCGCATTAATATTTCCAATTACGATTTTTTTAATGTGCCGCTAAATTGAGAGCTTTATTTTTCATATTGATTATGTATAGTTTGCCGCTCATGGCGCAGAATATGGAGAAACCCCAAGTGTTTTTTACCAATAAAAACTTTGGCACCACCAGAGGCTATGCCATGCACAGAACTTGTGTGGTGAAATTAAAATCTAAGCCCAATCAAACAAATGTATTTCCAAAGGCAATAGACAAATCAGGATTACTATTTAACCTGCGCCTCACACAACAAAATGGATTGGAATTGGTGTTTAACGACAGCATTCACCTACAATACAATGAAATAGAATACTTGGTTTTTCAGGACAGAAAAAACAGCAATAAATCCTTGTTGGCAGCAAGTATGATAGTTGCATTGGGTTATGGCATGGCCTATTCTAAAGGAACAGCCTTAATTGTTGGATTGGTTGTTGGTGTGGTTCCCATCATCTTCTTAGCACAAATAAAAAGAGAGCGTATTTATACCCAAGATTGGAATTTAGACTTACAACATACACCGCAGTTGTATTACCCCAATAACCAACATTTATATTATAAATATTGGCCAGATTTGTTTGAACGGTATTAAATTAATCGTTTAAATTTCCTTTTCCTTCGCGCACAATGATAGGTTCATCGTTGCTACAATCAATAATGGTTGAAGGAGTTGTATCGCCCGCACCACCATCAATAACAAGGTCTACCAGGTGTTCAAATTTCTCATGAATTTCTTCTGGATCGGTCATGTATTCTATAATAACATCCTCATGGTGAATACTGCTTACCACCAATGGCGAATCCAATTCTTTGATAATGGTTTGCGCAATGGCATTGTCTGGCACCCTAATACCAATTGTTTTTCTATTGCCAGCAAAGAGTTTGCTTACATGGTTATTGGCCTTTAAAATAAAAGTAAAAGCACCTGGTAAATTGTTTTTAAGCAAGCGGAAAATATGCTTGTCAATAGGAGCGGTGAGGTCGGAGATATGCGTTAAATCTGCACACAAGAGCGAATAGTTTACTTTCTCGGCCTTCTTTCCCATAATTTTACTCATGCGTTCAATTCCTTTTTTCGAATCCATTTTGCAGGCCATGGCATAAATGGTATCGGTAGGAATAATAATTACCCCATCACGGTTTAATACGTCAAGCACCTTTTTCAGCTCACGCGGATTGGGATTTTTAGGATGCAGTTCAAGTAGCATTTTTAATTATTTAGGGTCGAACCAAAAAAGAAACAGGTTTCAAATTTAAGGTAATATAACTTGTATTACCGAAAACTTGAAACCTGCATATAAAACAAGCCTTTGAGGCTTTTAGTTTAGAACTATAAAGTACCAGCTACTGCTTTTTGAACCAGATCTGCAGCTTCTTTCAATACAATTGCAGAGTATACTTGTAAGCCCGACTCATCAATTAATAATTTAGCTGCTTCTGCATTGGTTCCTTGTAAACGAACAATAATTGGAACAGGAATATTACCAATGCTTTTGTATGCATCAACAACACCTTGCGCCACACGGTCGCAACGAACAATACCACCAAAAATATTAATCAAGATCGCTTTCACATTTGGATCTTTTAAAATAATACGGAAACCTGCTTCTACTGTTTTAGCATTTGCAGAACCGCCTACATCTAAGAAGTTAGCAGGATCGCCACCAGACAATTTAATAATATCCATGGTTGCCATTGCTAATCCAGCACCGTTTACCATACAACCAACGTTACCATCTAATTTAACAAAATTCAAGTTGTATTCTGCTGCTTCTACTTCTGTAGCATCTTCTTCTGAAGTATCGCGCATGGCTTCGTAATCTGGGTGACGGTACAATGCGTTATCATCAATATTTACTTTGCCATCTACAGCAATAATTTTATTGTCTGAGGTGCGCAAAACGGGGTTAATTTCAAACATGGCTGAATCAGATTTGTCGTATGCTTTATATAAAGCAGTAGCAAATTTCACCATTTGTTTGAAAGCTTCACCTTCGCAACCTAGGGTAAAAGCAATTTTTCTAGCTTGAAAACCTTGTAAACCCACATTAGGATCAACGGTTTCTTTGTGAATTAAATGAGGGGTATGTTCAGCAACATGTTCAATATCCATACCACCTTCAGTAGAATAAACAATAATGTTTTTGCTTTGACCTCTGTCAAGCATAACACTCATGTAATATTCTTTAGGTTCGTTAGCACCTGGATAGTATACGTCTTGGGCAACCAAAACTTTGCTTACCAATTTACCTTTAGGACCAGTTTGAATGGTTACAAGTGTGCCACCAATAATATTACCTGCTATTTCTTTTGCTTTGTCAGCATTTTTAGCAACGGCAACACCACGTTGTTCTTTTCCAATAATATTACCTTTTCCACGGCCACCCGCATGAATTTGGGCTTTAACCACCACAAAATCACTTCCAAATTGTTCTTTCAATTTCAATGCAGCAGCATGGGCTTCATCGGCAGTCTCGGCAACTATGCCTTCCTGAACGGCAACGCCAAATGATTTTAAAATCTGCTTGGCTTGGTATTCATGAATATTCATTATTTATAAAATTTGTTGCGAAAATACGCTTTCAAACAACATTTGAAAGTATTTCTCTGCTATTGTGCAAAACACTTTTGTCTTTCTTACCTTCGGATTTACAAAAATGAAAACAGCTTTTCTTTTAACTCCCACAAAATCATGGATTTTACTCTTAATCCTTGGCTTTTTTGCCTTTTTCTTTCAATTGCAAAATCCTGTGGTAAGAGAATGGGATGAGGCCACTTATGGTATAAATGCCTACGAAATGAGTCAGAGCCACCATCCAATTGTGGTTACTTTTATGGGTAATTCCGATGTTTATAATTCAAAACCACCCATGGGGTTGTGGTTTATGGCAATTTCAACAAAAGTTTTTGGCGTAAATACTTTTGCATTAAGGTTTCCATCTGCCTTGTTTAGTTTTCTGTTATGCCTATTT
Organism: uncultured Bacteroidota bacterium; assembly: GCA_903927505.1. GTDB lineage: Bacteria > Bacteroidota > Bacteroidia > UKL13-3 > UKL13-3 > B1. The sequence continues at coordinate 78,760 of CAIYNF010000128.1, forward strand.
TTATTTTATTTTATACAAAAACGCTTTCAAAATATTTATTGGGCTTTTTATGCTGCCTTAATTCTTATGGCCAGTATTGGCTTCACCGGTTGGCACGAGGCGCGCAGTGGCGATTTTGATGCCATGGTTGCCGTTGCCATTTGTGTCTATGTTTTGTTTTTTACCAGGGCTTTGCACGATAAAATAGCAAGCGACATTAATTGGGCGTTTTTATTTGTAAGCATGGCCTGCTTGATAAAAGGCATATATGGCATTGTTGCCTTACCAGGTCTATTTATATTTATGTTTTTCCAAGAAGATTGGAGATGGGCATTTAAACAAAGACAATTATACCTGGGTTTATTGTCGTTTTTATCTGTATTTATTGGCTATTACGCCTTACGTGAATATTTAAGTCCTGGTTATTTGCAAGCCGTTTTACAAAATGAAATAGGGGAGCGCGTGTTTTTAGAAACCAATATTCACAAAGAAGAAATTCCTTTCTACTACCATAGCTACAAATTATTAGCTTATAGGTTTCAGCCATTCATATTGTTCATTCCTTTTGCTTTGGCTATGTTTTGGTTCGAACCGAAAGGAAAGCAAAAGCATTTCATAAGCGGCATTTTAGCAGCGGCTTTAAGTATTTGGTGCATCATCTCCTTTTCTAAAACAAAACTGGTTTGGTATGATGGAAGTCTTTATCCTTTGTTTGCAATTTTTATTGCATGGTGGCTTGCAAGAAAATCAATTCAATGGCAAAAATATATCAGCGCAGCAATCATCAGTATGGTAATTTTTGTGGTTTATTTAAATGTACAGGAGAAAGATAGTTTTCAATTTCCACAGTTTTTAAAATCGGTTCGAACCGAAAAAAACACAGACAAAACCATTTTTGTGATGAGTAAAAATTTTGAACATCCTATACGCTATTGTTTGCTGCAGGATAGTTTAGCGGGCTGTAAAAATTATTTCAACAAACCTATAGATGCACTGCAAATAGGCAGTTTGGTGCTTGTGCGACAAGAAGAATTTGAAAAAGAATTGTCGGAGAAATTTGAATTGGAAGTAATAGCTTCTTTGGGTTCGGAAAAGCTAATTGAGTTGCTGGATAGAAAATAAAAGCAAAAAATTATTCGCTCGCATTTTCTGCTGAAGAACTTCTGTGAGTTTTACGGTGCCTTCTTTTCGATTTTGATTCGCTGCTTGCAACTTCAGATCCAAGCGCCGTATCATCAGGTAAAAAACCTTTGAAGAAAAGCAATAACCAACCGCTAATAAAACAAACACCACCAAGTGGGGTAATAGCTCCAAGAATTCTGTATGAATCGTCGCCCCAAATGTTTCTAGTGGCCAATAAATATAAACTGCCAGAAAAAATCATAATGCCGGCAATAAATAAACCTAGCGACACGTCTAATTTAGTTTCTTCAAATTTTCTATGGCTCAATGACAAAATAATAATAGCCAAGGCATGGTACATTTGATAGCGAACCCCAATATCAAAGGTATTGAGCTCTGCTTCTCCAATCATTTCCTTCAAAATATGTGAGCCAAATGCGCCTAAAACAACAGCAAATGCTGCCAATAAAAAGCCTAATCGTGTATATATTCTATGTGTATGTTTCATGAACAAAGGGTGTGAACTTGTGAACAAGTTAAATGTAACAAGTGATTTTGTCAAATTAATTTTGACCATTCATTATGAACAAGCAGTTATTGAGCATTTTAAGCGTGGTTTTCTCAATTGTCCTAGCACTAGGTATATACCTATATTTCGCCCAAATTGAAGATAAAAACATTAAGCCAATATATATTGTTCCAGACAATGCGGCTATCATTTTAGAATCAAAAAATAGCAGCGAGGATTTAAGGAGTTTATGCGATGCAGCTTTTATTCAAAACCTTTTAGCTAATGAAAAAATTGCGTCATTCTATCAACAATTGGCATTTTACGACAGCCTAATTAAAACCAATGAAACCATGTCGGATTGGTTCAGCAATGGGCAAGCCACATATTCATTTCATACTTTTAACAATAAAACGCTTGCCTTTTTAATGGCTGTTCAAACGCAAAAGGATGTTGATCCGGCCAATGTATTGGCTTTTTTTCAAATGCATTTTCCCAATAGGTTCAAAATAACCAAAAGGAAATTCATGAGCCAAGAATTATTTGATTTTACCGACTTTAAAGAAGGAGATCATTTTACCTTAGCATTTAAAAGTAAGCTAATGCTCTTTTCTCCAGATGGCAGTTTAGTGGAGATGGCACTATTAAAGATAGCCAAGCACAGCAATGAAATTATAAAAGAAGACAAACTCTCTTTTGTTAAAAATAGTGGCGCTGGATTGAATGTATATTGTAATTATAAAAATTTAAGTAATCTCATTCAAAGCACTTGTGCAGAACCCTACCAAAATGCATTTTCAATTTTACAGAATTTTGCTGAAAGGGCTGTATATACAATTAGCTACAACGATGAAGAAGTTCTTTTAAAAGGTGCAGCCCAAACACATGAAACAAATTTCCAATACCTCGATTTGTTAAATAGCCAAGCGCCAATAGAAAATAATTTACGACCAATTTTGCCCGATGGAATTCATTTTGCCTACACAATTGGATATAATGGATATAGCTCTTTTTATAAAAATGTAAATGAATATCTTTTAAATGAAAAATTATATTCACCCTATAAAGCTTATATAGACAGCTTGGAAAAGGCTGTTCAAATGCCATTTGCCGAAAAGTTGGCAAGCAAATTTGGTAACCATGCAGCTTTATTAGCTATTGATGAGCCTGGTTTATGGAAAGACAGTTGTTATGTAACGGCTATTGAATGCGCTGATGAAACTGGGTTTAGACAACTTTTGCAAGAAATGGAACGCGCCATACAAAGAAAAAAGGATTCGGATACTACTGCGCAAATAGTGGATAGCACCTCAATAAACACAGGAATAGAAAAAGCCTATTTAGGAGATGCATTTAAATTTTATTTCACAGACTTGTTTGAAGGAATGGAAGCACGTTATTATATCAACTACCAAGGCTATTATTTCTTTGCCAATAATCCACAAATATTAAGCGTATTAAAAAATCGTTGGGCTGCACAAAAGTTATTGAGTAAGCAAGCCAATTACAATGAATTTGAGAATAAACTTTCTCCTAATTCCAATTTGGAAATTTTGGTTATGAACGACCATGCACCCAAATTTGCTTTGAATTTTTTAAATAACAATTGGTTTAGTTTGATCAACCAAAATATCGGTTCGTATAAGCGTGCGCAGCGCATGGCTATTCAATTTGCTGGCAGCAACGATAAAATATTTGCCACACAAATTCTAATTAAATTTAATATCTCTAAACCAGAAAAAACAGAACAAGTTTGGGCAATTCCTCTAGATACTTGCCTTATGGCAACACCACAAGTGATGTATAACTATGGATTAGGTACACATGTTATTTTGGCCCAAGATGCAAAATCACAATTATATATGATTGATAGGGAAGGCAAAGTGCTTTGGAAAAACAAATTGGATGGAAAAATCATTTCTAGCATTGAAGAACTGGATTTGTTTAACAATGGAAAACGCCAATGGCTATTCAATACCAATCACCAAATTTACCTCATAGATGAAAATGGTAAAAACATAGCAGGATGGCCCGTTTGGATACCTACAGGCACCAATTACACGGTTCCTGTTTTTGATCCAAATAAGGATAGAAATTACCAGATTTTCGCAACTGGCATTTACTATAAAGTTTCAGCCTATACTAGTCAGGGCCGCTTATTGCCATCATGGAATCCAAAAGAAGTATTTCCAAACTTTAAATCATCAGTTGGAACATTTAATTACAATGGCGCACAAGTTTATTGGGCACTGAATGAAAAGGGTAAAATTAACTTCCTAAACACCCAAGCCAAAGTCTTTGATAAAATAAAAATTGATAGCACATTGTCGTTTATTGATGTAAAAATTACATCAATAGATACGGGCGCTTTCCTTGTAACAGCAATAGATTCGAACCAATTATACCAAATATATTATTCAAGTTCAAAACCTATACAAACCAAAACATTTGCGGCACCATACTTCAACCATGTGCAAAGCATTTCAAATGGAATAAACAAAAATGCAACTTTACTTTATAGCAATTCGCATGTGGAAATTCGTGATGAAAATGGCAAACAATTGCTCAATAGAAATATCCAATTGGCAGTTGATACTAAACCACAATGGCTTTTAGTTGGCAATACCTATGAGCTGGTTTATACCGACCCGAGTAATAATTTAAAAATTGAAAATGAAAAGAGTGAGGCCTACAAACCTTTCCCAATGCAGGTTTACGGCCCATACGCATTTGGAAATCTATTTAATGAAGCAGACAATTGGCTGCTATTTTCGGATGGTACCTATAAATTAAACTTGTACCGCATTAAGTAAAATGGTTTCCAAACGTCTTGTTATTTGGCAGTCCATATTGTTTGCCCTTCTGGGTATTGTACTCTTGTATTTTAGTTTTAGAAAAACAGATTTTAATGCACTATGGCAAGTTATTCAACAAGGAAACCATTGGGTAATTTTACCCGTATTTTTTGTTTCAGTTTGGGTAATGGTGGCAAGAAGTTTGCGTTGGAAAATTCTCTATAAAGGGGCAAATGTACATGTTCCTTTTAATGTCTTATTTGCATCACTTGCAAGTGGCTATTTGGTTAATTTTGTAGTACCCCGCTTAGGTGAAATTACGCGTGCATTAATTGTAAAGCGCGCGCTTAATGTACCAGTAAATACAAGCCTAAGCACAATTTTGTTTGAGCGCATTACCGACCTTATTTGCTTGGCTATGCTCCTTGCACTTGCCTTTGGTTTTGAATTTATAAACCATGGTACTTTATTGGCTCATTTTACCCATGGCGTAAATCTACTCAGTGCTAACAAAATATTGCTATTCTTTGTGTTTGTTCTGTGTTTTGCTGCCTTCTATTTCTGGTTAAAAAAACGCAATGATAAAATAAGTACCTGGATCAAATCATTAATTGAAACAAGCATTCAACTCACGCAAATGAAAAATAAATGGCAATTTGTTTTTCATACCAGCAGCATTTGGATTGGCTTTTACTTAATGACCTACTTGTGGTTTTTTATGTTTGAAGATGCCGCCCAATTAAGTGCCTACGATGCCTTTCTGATTATGGCATTAGGAGTGGTGGCGCGTACTTTGCCCATACAAGCGGGTTCTGCAGGGGCCTATCATTTTGTGGTAAGTCAAGCCTTAGCGCTACTTGGAATAAACCTACTTACCGGCAATGCCTTGGCCATTGTTATCCATGGTTTTCAGACAATTTTAACGCTGCTATTTGGATTTTGCGCTTATCTTTGGCTACTTTATTATAACAAACAAAATGCAGAAAAGATCCTTGTTTAGTGCCCATAAATGCTTCTTATTGTTTTTTTTAATTTTCGGTTCGAACCAATTATTTGCCCAAAATTTCCCGAAATTAGGTAACGATACTTTACTGGATATTGCCAATTGGAATATTGAATGGTTTGGCGATGTAACCAATGGCCCAAGTGATGAAGCCACGCAATTTGCTAATGTAAAAGCCTTGTTAGACAAAACAGAAATGGATGTTTTTGCATTGGAGGAAATTAGTGAAGCAAGTGCTTACGCAAATTTGAGCACGCAATTAGCCGCTAAATACGATGCCTATATTTCTTCTTTTTCGCAAACGCAAAAAACAGGCATCTATTGGCGTAAAAGCATGTTCTCTGTAATACCAAATTTATCATACAACCTAAACGTAACTTCTGGCGACAATTATTTTTATGCCTCTCGTCCGCCTTTACAAGTTTGCTTACAAACCATTGGGGGAACCAAAATAGATACATTGTATTTCTTGGTAATTCACCTCAAAGCATACGCAGATGTAGATTCTTACAATAGAAGGATAGGCGCCTCCGCAGCTTTAAAAACTTATATAGAAGGCACCCTCACAGGCAAGAAAGTAATTGTGTTAGGTGATTGGAACGATCAATTAAGCGCCTCTATTTATAATTCAGCGGAGAGTCCTTTTAAAAATTTACTCACAGCCAATTATACTTTCCCAAGTAAAGAATTAGAAGATGCTGGCAAATCATCTTATGCTTTTAAAAATAGCATGATAGACCACCAATTAATTAGCCACGCACTCGATTCATTTTACTACAAAGGTTCGGCAAAAGTATTCAGTGATGCGCCAACTTATTGCAGCGGTTTTAGCAACAATACCTCCGATCATTTTCCAATTTACTCTTGCTTTAACTGGAAAAAATTAACAACAAGAATTATTCCTGAAGGAGTAGAGGAGGAGTTGAATAAAATAAACATAACAATTGCGCCAAACCCAACAAATACAAGCATTACAGTTCAATGCGACAAGCAAATAGATGTAGTAAAAATTATAGACTTACAAGGCAGAATAGTAATTGAAAAAGCAAATAATTTAAGCAAAGAATGGCAAGCGCAAATAGACTTAAGCAATTTAGAAGCGGGTATTTATTTTGTGCAAATTGAGAGCCAAGGAAAACAATTGTGCAGGCAAATTGTGAAGCAATAATTTACAGAAAGTATTCAAAACAAAAAGCAGCCCTAGAGCTGCTTTTTTGCTGTAATCAATCAGATTGAAATCATCAATCTAATGTCCTGCTATGATCCATCACATATTTCCAGATCTCTAATACATCTTCAATATTTATATCATAGGGTTTATAAATAGGGTTGTTTGAAACCAAAGCAATTTTTCTGCTTTTGGCTATATCGTTGTAAACGCGTTTAAACACAATGCCATCTTCTTTGGTAAGAATAACATAGCAAAGGCCATCTTTTAAGCTACTCCAATCTTCTACATACTCGCAGGTAACATAGGTTTTATCTTGAATAGGAAGCATAGAATCTCCGCTAATTTGAAAGCTGCGGTACTTCTTGCGCTTGTCTAAGAAAGGCAAACTAAATTGCGGTAATTCAGAAATAAATTGAATATCTGTATAGCCAGCAGTATAACCGGCACGCGCCTTTTCAGAAACCAATTCTATATTATCTATATTGTCTGAATTGGTAGTTGTAGCAATAATACGCAGGTATTTCCCTTTGATATAATCTTCTAAACCGCGCTCTAGCTCGCCCACTTTTGATTCTGGCAAACGTGTTAAATCAATGCGCAATAAGGTGTCTAAACTAATTCTAAAATAATCAGAAATACGCACCGCCATATCAATTGGTGGCGAGGCAATATTGTTCTCATAGCTGTTCAAAACAGAGCGCTTCGACTCTAAAGCCATAGCCATTTCTTCCTGACTAAAGTTTTTTCGTTTCCTTAGAAACTTAATGTTGGTTGAGAGGTACATATTGTTTATTGTTAGCTACATAAAGAAACAAACGCAATTGAATTGGCTGTTTCTAAATGCCTCCGCAAGATAAACAATGTTAGTTAGATTGTCAAGTATGTGTTAATCATATTAACAATAAAAACACCCTTATTCCAACAACAAATCAGTATTGGTGGGCATTTAAAGGCGTAAAAAATATTTTCTAGAATTCTAAAATAGCACGTTCCATTATATTATCTATTCCATTTACGGCTTGGCTCGTGCTAAATTGTACTGGAATTTCTGGTGGCACACCATCTTCCCAATTATTGCCATTGATATCTAAGGTGCGGGTAATAGAAAACCTATAAGTCCAACCATTGGGCAATTGTCCGCCGTTAGGCATACCCATGCCACCTCCAGTTGTATCTCCTAATAAAACCATTGAGTCTATTGCTTTGGTAGCAGTACTGGTAAAACTTCCTGCGCTATAGGTGCCTCTATCTGTTAGCACAATTACCTTTTTTAAATACAAGGTTCCTTTACTGGGTTCTATAAAACAATCTTCAGCAGTGGTAAAATCATCAAGCCCAGCACCACTTTTAATAGAGGTATGGTAGAGCAATGTTTTGGTGCTAACAAAATGACTTAATATTTTAAAGATATCGCTGGCAGCCCCGCCACCATTGGCACGCAAATCCAAAATAATGCCTTTGGTATCTTTGTACCTATCCAACATAAAATTCATTTGGTTATCGGTAACAGTACCTGTAAACGCTTTTAAACGAATGTAACCAATAGCGGCATGGTCCTTTACAAAATCATGCATAAACGGACCTGTGGTATAATAATTTGAGCTCAAATAATGCTCTTTCACAACGCGTTCATCAATGCCTTTTGGACCTAATAAACTCACATCAAAATGTGAAATATTAAATGAAGAAATGAGATTAACATGTCCATCCCTGAGCTCATTGAGCATTTGCGCCAATACTGTAAACAACTGATCATTGCTCATAGAATTAGAAACTTGTGCCGCGTATTTGGCTTTCACACTGGTCCAATCAATATGCTTGTAGCTCATAAATGCATATTTTTTATCACATTCATTCCAGAGGTATTCAAAGTTTTTTTGCGGCGTTTTATCTACAGAAGATTCTTCCATAAATGCCTTTTCACAAGAGCTCAAGAAAAAGGGAAAAGACAAGAAAAGGGTATAAAATATTTTTCTCATGTGAGGTTCTAATTTGTTTTAAACAATAAAGCCAATTGAAAATAATGATGTGCCATTTGAAAGCGATCAAAATCGCCAGCAGTGCGGTAAGCTTCCCAATTATAACCCAAGCGCAGGATATTGCCATTGGGGTAATACAAATCGTAATGAAGCGCAGAACTCATCCTAAAACCAGAAAAAGCATGGTATTGATACCCATCGGTGAGCCGTGTTTGGTTGCTAATGGTACTGGCATTGGTGTAGGCATACCCATTTCTATAAGTATTGTTCATGAGCGGCAAATTCAATTGGTATGAAAGAATGCGCGTTTTAGGCTTTAAGTGGTAAGAAATAAGTAAAAAGCGCCCTTGCTTCTCTTTTTTTCTGCTTATATCGTAGCTCATTTTGGCCGAACCAAACAAGGTATTGAACATCTCTAAACCAAAGGCATTGTTTTGTAAACCGGGGTTCATACGCATATTGCCTGTGATATCTAGACTACCACCCAATTTAAAATTCCATTTTTCTCCCAGCTTGAGCGGAACTTGGTACAAGCGGGTATAAGCCAAATAAGGCGTGTTTACGGTGCTGCCAAATGTTTGTTGATCGGCAACAAGTTTAAAGGTAGCAGATGAAAAGCCAAAATACATTTTTGTTTCTCTGCGTGCCGAGCTCCTTAAGAAAGCAAGGTCAAAACGCATAGCCGATGTTGAATAGGGCAGTGCCGAGGTGGCAAAATCTGTAAAGTATGCATTGTCGAACCCAGCGCCAACTTGAATAAATTTGGTTTTGGAAGTGCTGGCAACATTGGTTTGCGTAGCTATTGGCGCCTGGCTATAAAGCAGGCAGGGCAACAAAGTACACAGGGTAAAAAAGATGTTTCTCATCTACTTATAAATTATTGGTTCAATAATATACAAAAAAGAAAAACTTCCCCCTTTACAAGAACAGATTTTGCAAAAAATGCAAAAATTACATCGCCTTCATTGTCTGCATGCTGCAAAAAAAACTTGCCATTCTATTTTTATTTGGTTAATATAAATGACCAATAAAAGTTAATTAAATTAACAAATGCAATCACTTATCGCACATATGGATCTCGATAGCTTTTTTGTTTCGGTGGAGCGCCTAGAAAATTCAGCCCTCAAGGGGAAGCCTGTCATTATTGGCGGTTTCTCCGACCGGGGTGTTGTGGCCAGTTGCAGTTACGAGGCGCGCTCCTTTGGGGTACATGCGGCCATGCCCACCAAACTAGCGCGGCGCTTATGTCCGCAAGCAATTTGGATACGTGGCGATATGGACAAATACAGCAAACTCTCACATACCGTAACAGAAATTATTGAAGAAGCGGCGCCCTTGGTAGAAAAGGCGTCTATAGATGAACATTACTTAGATGTAACGGGCTTAGACCGCTTTTTTGGCACCTACAAATGGATGCATGAATTGCGGCAACGCATTATCAACGAATCTGGTTTGCCCATTTCATTTGGTTTATCTGTAAACAAAACCGTTTCTAAAATTGCCACCGGAGAAGCCAAGCCCAATGGCGAAAAAGAAGTGCAGGAAGCTTTTGTAAAACCTTTTCTGTTTCCGCTTTCCATTAAAAAAATACCCGGGATTGGAGATAAATCATACCATACCCTGCGCGATATGGGCATTGTATACATTGAAACCTTGGCCAATATGCCCATTGAATTGCTGGGAAAAGTAATGGGCGAAAACGGCAAAGTAATTTGGGAGAAAGCCAATGGGATCGACAATAGACCTGTGGAGCCTTACCACGAACAAAAGTCAATTGGTTCGGAACGAACCTTTGAAACAGATACCACAGACATGAAATTACTCCAACATACCTTGGCAAAAATGGTACAAGATATTTGCTTTGATATGCGCAAACAAAACAAGCTCTGCGCCACAGTAACCGTTAAAATTCGCTACTCAGATTTTCAAACGCATACCATGCAAAAAAGCATTCCGTATACGGCTTACGACCATGTAATCTTACAAGCCGCAAAAGAATTGCTGGCTAAAGTGTACGACCGCCGCTTGCTCATTCGGCTCATTGGTGTAAAGCTAAGCAAGCTGGTGTATGGCGCCCAACAAATAGATCTTTTTGAAGACAGCGAAGAATTAGTAAAACTCTACCAAGCCTTAGACCAAATTAAATTTTGGTACGGGAAAAAAGCGGTAGGAAAGGGGATAGATCACCGTAAATAAATGCATGATAATGTCTAAAGTTTATCTTGCTTGCATTTAAAGCCCCTGCAGCAAATGGCATAACTATTTTACTCTAAATCCTTATTCAATTTGGTGAGTCGTATTTTCATAATATTATTCTCGTCATGAAAACTACTTGCAAAAATCCAGGTATCTGGGCCGGCAGGTCCAAAACTTTGATTAACTCCATTTTCATATGGAATTGGATATTTTTTTAGCACTTTATAATCCTTGCTCAAATTACAAACATATCCTCTATTTAGATTATTTTGAGAAGAACTAAAAACAGTATAACCATTCAGCTGGTTAATGAAAATTTGGTTAGCATAAATACCTAAATATTTGGTGGTATTATCTTCCAAAACAAGACTCATTCCGGGTAGTGCGTATAAGTTAGAATCCAATAATTTGAAATAAAAACCACCTGCATATTGTGATTCGAGAAGTTCTTCATATAGAGTGGATCCTCCCCATTGATATATTTTCCGGTAGCTCTTTGAAACACTTACATTAATTACATTAAATCCCCAAACAAAAAGTTTTTTATTACAATAACCAATAGCAGTTACACAATCTGGTCCTCCACCCATTTGTAAAGTATCAACCACCCATAAAGGATTAGTTATATCTTGCCCGTAGGCAGCAAGAACAAATTTAGTGATACCACCTATTTTACCATTTGCAGCAAATAAAATTGTTTGATCCGGCCCAAGACATGTTTCGGAATTAACATAGTATGAATTATCAAAACCTATGTTTTTTTCAATGTTCACATTAATTTTTACCAATTCCAATGATGAATTTATTTCATATAGTGCTTCTCCCATTGTAAAATAAAACTTTTCTCCTCTTACAAAGGCACCAGGATTAAAATATGAATCACTTTCAAAAATTGCTGAATCCAACAGGTTTAAATCTTGGTCGTATTTTAGTAAATAAAGTTTTTTTGAATTGTCATATCTTCCAAAAATGACAAAACTTTGGTCAGGAAGAGTTATAAATTCATTTGGATATAAAATTAAACCAACATAAGGTAAAACGATTGATTTAATTGGGTCTGGAGGGTTGTTAAATAAAGTTGGCCTTTTGCAGGAAATATTGATAATGATTGTAAGGCAAATTATTAGTGCCAATTTTTTAAAATAAAAAAATTGCATAATAATGGATTTTGATTTGTCTAAATAATATTTCATTCTTGTTTTTTTTAGTAAAATATTTCAAACATATTTTTATTTATAATTTATTTATTTTAAAACTAATTTGATTGATTGGATTAATATCAAGACCAAATAAATCAGATCCAATAATATTCGCTTCTGCGCATTTAATTACAAAAGTATTATTAAACACCCCGTTTACATTAATTCTATCAATTTTACTAACGCAACCAATAACATTTACTGTTTTTGAATTAGATGGTAAGTTTGGACTTAAGTCTATTTTAACACCAAAATGTAATTTATTAATTTTGGTATATTTATTATTAGCAGCTATAAAAGTATTTCCAATTAGATTTATTAATAATTGATCATTGGTTTCATAATGGCAATAAATAGAATACCCCAAATTGGCTTCAAACCATGACTTTGAAATGTTTATTACATCTGTAATTGGCAGATCTGGATTTTCGGGTGGTGGTGGTGGTGCAGAATTTCTCGGATAAATTCTCAACGCTCCAGTATTTGGGTCGCCATCTACCGGAACATATTTAGTAGTTTCAGAATTAGTTAAATACCATCCATTTACTTCAAAAGTGCAATTCTCAATATGTAACATGGAGCCCTTGGAATATTGCAATCCCCAATTCCTACACCAAACAATTCTAGATTCAAATATAGAAATTTGGTTTGCAGAATAAGACGCAGAGCTATCTAATATTATTCCGTTGAAACACGCTTGACTTGGGTTGTAAAACGTGTGTTCCTGAGGATCTGGATCAGAAGTATCAGTCCATTCATTTTCTCCGCCAATAACGCAATTGTTTATATTGGATGTAAGTACTCCTTTAAAATTTATTGCAGTTTGGCATGACCTAACAAAAACTCGTTCAATGTTTAGGAAAGCACAATTTTCGGCATAAATTCCTATAAATTCATATCCTGGTCCATAATAAAATGGTGGCGCTATTTCTAAGTTATTATGATAATACGAACCCTCGATTAAAGGACTTCCGGCAATTCCGAAATCTTTTAAATTTGTGTATGGGTTAAATACTTCAATTAAATTTCTTGTTGTAATAATTGATGAAGCAATTGGTTCTTCCTCGGAGGGGAAATAAGATGTGTTTCCCACAAATATAGTTGATAGCATTCCACTTCCTACCAGGTTTACTCTTAATGTTTCTCCCCTCCATTTTATTTGAGCTGAAGAGTTATCTGCTTTTATAGAAATAGTATCAATAAGGTAAAATCCTGCTGGGAAAAATAAGCCACCAGAACTTTCAGAAATAGTTTGATTGGCAGCATTTGGATATGCATTAGAATAATATTTCTGCATAGAATCTATTGCATTTTGGATATTTGTTGTATCATTTGTGGGCGTTAAATTGTCTGGAAAAGCATCGCCTTTCACTCCAAACCACTTTACGTTAATCAATCCATCAAATATTCGTTTTAATCTTGAGCCATTAAAAGTAACTATTACAATTCCAGTATTATCAGCACTTACTGTATCGTGCAAATCATATCGCCAAAATCCTTCTTGCCCAATATCTGTAGTATAATATAAATCAGATAATAAAGGTAAAAAAGTGGGGTCGTTTCTTAAGTATGAAATTGAATAATTAAATGTTGCCATGAAGCAGTATTGTTTAATATTAACACAATCAAATATAGTGCATTATGTTCATTTTTTGACGTACAATCATAAAACATATTTCTGATTCATTATGAGGACAAAAGTGCATCAAAAACAAAAAAATATTGGATGTTAAATTTATTTTTGTTATTTTAATTAGCTAATAAAAGTTAATTAAATTAACAATATGCTTTGGAACACACACACACCTATTATAGCCTGCGTTATGGCACTTTTTCTGTAGAAGAATTGGTTTTGCAAGCCAAGCAACTTGGATTACAATCACTGGGTATTACAGATATCAATTGCTCCACGGGTATTTTTGAATTTGTAAAATGCTGCGAAAAACATGGGATCAAACCAATTGCTGGCATTGAATTTAGAGAAGAAAACAGGGTGCTTTTTACTGCTGTAGCTAAGAATACCGCTGGTATTGCAGAAATAAATAAACTCTTATCTGATTATAATTTATACGGAAAACCCTACGCCCCGCAACTCAAACAACTGCAAAATAGCTATGTGGTTTACCCTTTAGCCAATTACCCAAGCGTTTTGCTCGACCACGAATTGATTGGGGTTCGCTTTTCTGAATTTGCTAAACTGGCACGAAAAGACATGAGTAATACCAAACATAAACTCATTCTACAACAACCCGTAACTTTTCTCAATGCCGCTAGTTACGCGCTACACATGCACCTGCGTGCCATAGACAATAATATATTGCTAAGTAGGCTCGATACCAACAACAATGCTGCCGCGCCAGATGAATACCTCTTGTCTGAACCCGATATTATTCATACCTGCCGCTACCACCATTATATCTTAAGCAATACCATTGCCTTCATGGACCGTTGTAGTGTGCACTTCGATTTTAAAACACATAAAAATAAAAAAGTATATTCTTCTTCGGCCTACGACGATAAGCAACTCCTCGAAACCCTTGCTTATGATGGCCTGGCATACCGTTATGGCGCCAACAATACCGTGGCCAAACAAAGGGTGCAAAAAGAATTAGACATCATAGACAAACTTGGCTTCTCTGCCTATTTTCTTATTACCTGGGACATTATCAGGTATTCTATGTCGAGAGGATTTTACCATGTAGGCAGAGGAAGCGGTGCCAATAGTGTGGTGGCTTATTGCTTGCGCATCACAGATGTTGACCCCATTGAATTGAACCTGTATTTTGAACGTTTTTTAAACCCTAAAAGAACCTCTCCACCCGATTTTGATATTGACTACAGCTGGAAAGAACGGCCGCAAGTACATGCCTATATCTTTAAGCGCTATGGGCGTGATCATACGGCATTGTTGGGCACCATCTCTACTTTTAGAAGCAGCTCTATCTACCGTGAATTAGGCAAAGTATATGGCTTGCCCAAAAGAGAAATAGATATGCTCGCCGATTATCCAGAAAAAGCAGACCGCAATTCGCCCTTAATATCACAGATAATGAGCATAGGGGAGCAGTTGCAAGATTTTCCCAATCACCGTTCTATTCATGCAGGTGGTGTGCTTATTTCTGAAGAACCCATTTACCAATATTCTGCCCTTGATTTACCTCCCGTGGGTTTACCTACCGTGCAATGGGATATGCATATTTCGGAAGATATTGGCTTTGAAAAATTTGACATTTTGTCGCAACGCGGAATAGGCCATATCAAAGATGCGGCTGAACTGGTTTGGCAAAACAAACGCATTAAAGTAGATGTGCATGAAGTGCAAAAATTTAAAACAGACCCGCGCATCAAACAAGAACTCAAAAACGCAAACAGCATCGGTTGTTTTTATATTGAAAGTCCTGCCATGCGCGGCCTATTGAAAAAACTCAAGTGCGACACCTACATTCATCTAGTTGCAGCCAGCTCTATTATTCGTCCGGGCGTGGCAAAATCTGGTATGATGAAAGCATATATCCATAATTTTCACCACCAAAAAGAAGTAAAATATTTACACCCTGTAATGAAAGAACAGCTGGAAGAAACTTTTGGCGTAATGGTCTTTCAAGAAGATGTACTGAAAGTTTGTCATCACTTTGCTGGCTTAGACCTTGCCGATGCAGATGTATTGCGCAGGGCCATGAGCGGCAAATACCGTTCTAAAGCAGAGTTTCAAAGAATCATGGATAAGTTCTTTCTCAATTGCAAAGAAAAAGGTCATTCAGATGAATTGAGCAAAGAGGTGTGGCGACAAATGGAAAGCTTTGCGGGTTACTCTTTTAACAAAGCACACTCTGCTTCTTTTGCAGTAGAGAGCTTCCAAAGTTTGTTTCTCAAAACCTATTATCCAATGGAGTTTATGGTGGCCGTTATCAATAATTTTGGAGGCTTTTACCGCACTTGGGTATATGTAAATGAGCTAATAAAAACAGGGGCAAAGGTGCTGTTACCCTGCGTTAACGAATCAGAACTGCTTACCAATATCAAAGGCGAAAATGTATACCTTGGCTTTACCCATATTGAAAGCATTGAACACAAAACAATTGAAGCTATTTTAGAAGAACGCGCACTAAATGGCCCCTTTTCAAGCTTTGTAGATTTTACCAACAGGGTACCCATTAGTGTTACGCAAATCAAAATTCTCATTAAAGTTGGGGCCTTTAGGTTTTGTGGTGTAGGAAAGAAAAACTTAATGTGGCAAGCCTATACCAACCTGGGAGAACGCGCCCAACACGCAGAAATGGCCTATGTAAATAAAAGCAGTAAAAATAGCATCGAACCAAAGGCAATGCAACACTTGGTACAAGAAACCATGCAGTCTATTTTGTTTACAAAAGCCCCTAAAGAATTTAACTTGCCCGCACTGGTACACAACAGCATAGAAGATGCCTACGATGAAATTGAACTGCTGGGATTTCCTATAAGCATCAATGATTTTGACTTGCTACAAACAAACTATAGGGGAGATGTAATGGCCCAAGATATCAGCAAATATTTGGGTCGAACCGTTAAAATGCTTGGAAATTATGTAACAACTAAATCTATTAAAACAATACGTGGCGACTATATGGCTTTTGGTACTTTTTACGATGTGCATACCCAATTCTTTGACACCACACACTTTGCGCAAAGCCTCGCTAAATACCCATTTGCAGGCAGAGGCGTATACCTAATTGAAGGAAAAGTAGTAGAAGAATTTGGCTTTTATACCTTAGAAGTGAGCAAAATGGCCAAGTTAGCTACCAAACCCGATCCGCGCTATTGATACCCCTTTCAAGAAATTGAAAATTGCTATAGTAATTTTAGAATAAATTTCGGTTCTTGCTCCTAAATATTGTTAACTATGAAAAAAATCTTGCTACTTGCACTCAGTGCTTCTTTTGTATTTGGTGCCTGTATGAGCGCCAAAGCAAAGAAAAAACCTAGCACAAGCGCTGCCCCAACAAACAAAACGGCAAGCATTGCCGATAAAACAAAAGCCAGCAAAAAACTAGATGGCCTGTTTCCATTGTTTCAAGATAGCACCAGCGGCAATGTGATGATGCTCATTAAAAAAGACCAACTTGAAAAGGAATATATTTATTTCTCGTATACCGTTGATGGCGTAGTAGCTGCAGGGCATTTTAGAGGTAGTTTCCGCGACAATAAACTCTTTACCATTAAACGCTATTTTGATAGAATTGAGTTTACGGTAATTAATACAGGGTTTTATTTCGACCCAAGCAATCCCGTTAGCAAAGCAGCCACAGCAAATATTAGCAATGCCATCCTAAGCAGCCAAAAAATTATTGCAGAAGACAATAAAAAAGGCGAAATACTTATTGATGCAAGTGCCTTGTTTTTAAGTGAGAATTTGCAACAAATAAAACCTTCGGCAATGCCTGGTTCTATGGGCTTTCAGCTTGGTTCGTTGAGCAAAGACAAAACCAAATTCATTAGCTTAAGAAACTACGAAAAGAATACAGATTTAATAGTAGAATATGTATATGATAACCCTTCTCCAGTATATGGTGGTGGCAAAGAAATTGCCGACGATAGAGCAGTGAGTATTACCGTTCAGCATACCCTCATTGAAGCACCTAAAAACAATTTTAAACCGCGTTTTGACGATCCACGTATTGGTTATTTTTCTGAGCAAGAAGAAGACATGACCAGCACCAATCCTGTTGCTTACCACGATTTTATTCACCGTTGGAACCTAGAGAAAAAAGATACCAATGCCGATTTGTCTGAACCCATTGAACCAATTGTATGGTGGATTGAAAATACAACCCCATTGGAATTTAGAGCAACCATTAAAGAAGCGGGAGAAAAATGGAATTTGGCATTTGAAAAAGCAGGATTTAAAAACGCTGTAATTATCAAAGAACAACCTGATACCGCAACCTGGGATGCTGGAGATATTAGGTACAATGTATTAAGATGGACAAGCTCGCCGCAACCGCCATTTGGTGGCTATGGCCCTAGTTTTGTTGATCCTAGAACTGGTCAGATTTTAGGTGCAGATATTATGTTTGAATACATTTTTGTTACCAACCGTTTGCGTCAAGAGAAATTATTTGTAACAGAAAATAGCACCGAATTGCCTAGCAATGGAAAATTGAAAAATTTCTGTAATGCCCAAGATTATTTGCATCAAACCACCTTGTTTGGCGGACAGGTTTTAGACATCCAAGGAATTGGCGAAATAGAAAAACGCGATTACATGAAGCAATCGCTATACTATTTGGTATTGCACGAAATGGGGCATACCATGGGACTAAACCATAACATGAAAGCCAGTCAGATGTTAAAGCCAAACCAAATTAATGATAAAAGCATTACACGTACTTATGGTTTAACAGCTTCTGTTATGGACTATCCGGCTGCAAACGTAGCTTTAGATAAAAGTAAACAAGGTGATTATTTCACTACGCGTCCGGGGCCTTACGACCTTTGGGCAATTGAGTTTGGTTATGCACCTTCACTTAATAACAGCAAATCTGAAGAAGAGAGAATGTTGGCATTGCTCTCAAAAGCAAATGATACACTCTTAATTTTTGGTAATGATGCAGATGACATGCGTGGGGTAGGAAGTGGTATTGATCCTAGAGTAAACGTAAATGATTTATCTGGTGATGCCATTGGATATGGCATTGAACGCATGCAATTGAGCCTTCAATTAATGGGTAAATTAAAAGAGAAATACAGCAAGCCAAACCAAAGCTATCAAGAATTAAGACAAGCTTATAATGTAGTTCAAAATGAATATTTCCAAGCCAGCAATGTAATTGTAAAATACATTGGTGGTGTTTATGTAAACAGGGCATTTATTGCGCAGCCAGGTGCTGGAAAAGCTTATACACCGGTTCCTCTGGCAGAACAAAAACGTGCCATGAAAGCATTGTCGCAATATGCATTTGCGGCCAATTCATTTGGGGTTCAAACAAATTTGTTCCCATACTTACAAATGCAAAGACGTGGATTTAATTTCTTTGGAAGCAATGAAGATCCTAAAATCAATGAGCGTGTTTTAGGTTACCAAAAAACATTATTGGCACACCTCACCAATGTAACTGTATTGAAACGTTTATCTGATAGTCGTAATTATGGCAACAGCTATTCTGTAGTAAATATGATGAATGATTTAACGGAGGCAATTTTTAAAGGCGATAATGGCGCCATTCCAACTTTTAGGTATAATTTACAAGTTGCCTATTTAGATAGGTTGATTTCTATTGTTAATAGCAATAACTACGATGGCATTTCGCAAGCAGCAGCATTGGCACAAATTAAAGCCATTGAAAAAATAGCATTTGGCGCAAGCGAAGAAGCCAAAGCGCATGCTGTTTTGATTGCCTTGAAAATTAAGCAAGGACTAGAGAAATAAGCAAATTAGGGCGTCAAGGCTTCCAATCGGGCGATTTATTCGTTAGATTTGAAGCCTTGGCGCCTTTCTATTTAACACTAAATGAGTTAATTAGCTAAAATATTAGGTTTTGGGTTGAATTTCCTTCAATCCACCTTACATTTGCATTCCGATTTTTTTGCTTAAATAGGATGAATTGCGTCCCTACAGCAAAATTGATCTGGAAACTTTGCTTCAAACCATATAATATTTAATAAATGAAATTATCTCAGTTCAAATTTGCCTTTAACGAAAGCTTGATAGCTAAGCATCCAACCGATGCGCGTGACGAATCAAAATTAATGGTTATTAACCGCGAAAAAGGCAAAATAGAGCACAAGAAATTCTCAGATATTTTAGGCATGTTCAACGACAGAGACGTGATGGTGCTTAACAATACTAAGGTTTTTCCTGCGCGTTTATATGGTAGCAAAGAAAAAACAGGTGCTAAAATTGAAGTTTTCTTGTTGCGTGAATTAAACAAGGAAATGAAATTATGGGACGTGTTGGTTGATCCAGCCCGTAAAATTCGTGTAGGTAATAAATTGTATTTTGGAAACGATGATTTAGTTGCTGAAGTAGTTGATAATACTACCAGTCGTGGAAGAACCATCCGTTTCTTATTTGATGGTACCGACGAAGAATTGCGCAAGTTAATTGACAAGTTAGGTGAAATGCCTATCCCAAAATACATGGGCAGAGATGTAGATAAAAACGACAAAGAGCGTTTCAATACTATTTTTGCTAAAAACGTAGGTGCTGTAATTCCTCCAACTGCTGGTTTACATTTTAGTCGTGAACTAATGATGCGCCTAGAAATTAAAGGTATTCGTTTCCCCGAACTTACCTTGCACAATGGTTTAGGATCTTTTAGAACAGTAGAAGTAGAAGACCTTACCAAACATAAAATGGATTCTGAGTTCTATGAAATTCCTAGAGAAACAACAGAAATAGTTAATACCGCTATTGTAGAAAAAAGAAAGATTGTAGCGGTTGGTAATTCAGTTATGCGTGCTTTGGAATCGTCAGTATCATCTGCAGATAGGTTAAATCCATTGAGTGGCTGGACAGACAAATTCCTTTTTCCGCCGCATGAATTTAAAATTGCCAATGTTTTGATTTCTAATTTTCATCCGCCAGAGTCTACTTTATTAATGGCAAGTGCAGCGTTTGCTGGATTTGAATTATTAGAAGAAGCATACAACGAAGCCATTAAAAAGAAATACCGTTTCTTGGCCTACGGTGATGCAATGATTATTATCTAAGGCTTTCCAAAGCCCATTTTCTCAATTTCAATTACTCTATTCTTATGAAGAAATATGCTTTAATTGTTGCAGGTGGAAAGGGCTTACGAATGGGAGCAGATTTACCCAAACAATTTATTGAGCTTTCTGGATTGCCTGTATTAATGCATACATTAAAGGCATTTCGGCAGGTAGATGATATTCATATTACACTGGTATTACCGGAAGATCATATGGAGTATTGGTCCTCATTATGCAAATCGCATCAATTCAGTATACCACATCAATTGGCTGTAGGGGGGGATTCTAGATTTCAATCTGTAAAAAATGGTTTGGCAAGTATTCCAGAAGATGCCTTGGTTGCCATTCATGATGGGGTAAGACCATTGGTTTCGACCCAAGTAATCAATGAAGCATTTTTAATTGCAGAAGAAAAAGGAAATGCCATTGCTGTTGTTCCTCTGAAAGACTCTCTCCGGAAACAAGAATTAGAAAAGAATTTTGCCGTAAACAGAGCCAATTACTTCTTGGTTCAAACACCCCAGGCATTTCAAAGTAAAATCATTCAAGATGCATACACTGCTGCGTTAGACGATAATTTCACGGATGATGCAAGTGTGTTAGAAGCACAGAATATTGAGATTAATCTCATTGCAGGAGATTATAGAAATATTAAAATTACCACACCAGAAGATTTATTGATTGCAGAAGCTTTTCTACGCAATTAAAATATCCCTTTGGCAATAAGGTAGGGCACAATTAGCCAAAGTATTCCTTTGATAAGGAAGAATACAAATCCCATCAAACCTAGGCGTTTAACAACGGCTTTAAACTTGCTGCGCCCAGTTGGACTAACAGGGCATTCTAATGGTTTATCTTGAGCTTTATCTAGGATTTTCATATAAGAAGGCGCAAAAGTAGTATTGTTTTTTGGAACTGCAAGTGTAAACTTATTTCTTGGTAAACCTGTATATGGCTACTTGATTTACATTAATATTACCATCGCGCACAATAGCCAATTCATTTCCGCTTGGATCAATGTCAATGTCTAATACCTCACAGGTGCTTTTATCGCAATAGGGTTTAAGTATAGTAGCTATTTGAAGTTTCTTAATTCTGCTATACAATTCATCATTGTCTACGCAAAATCCATCCAAATTTAAGCCCTCAAAATTGCCCATTTGAATGGCGTTCATAGCTAAATTACCATTGGCATCAAATAAACACAACTGGTTAATGGCTTCCTCCTGTAAATTGGTTCGCCCTTTTACAATGCTTACCTGAATTTGCTGACCATTCTGTATAATAACTGGTGGATTTGGAACAGATATTCCATCATTCTCAATGAGGTGATACTTCTCGTTTTGAAGTATATTTAACTCCTTATACCAAAACAAGCGCATCACATTAGAATTGAGTTCCATACCATAATTGGCAACCATAAAACCAGGTTTGTCATCTCTATTAATTAGTCCACTAACCACAAAGGATTGCAAACTTGTATTTAGACTTAGGGTAGCTTCTTTTCCTATTAAATTTGTATTTGGTAATAAAAAATTATCCAAAAGCAATTCCCTAAATAGCCCAAAATTCTCGTCATAAAAGGCAATATGATAGGCAATTGCACTTGGATCATATTCCGAATTAGAACCTTTTCTGGCAAGGATAAAGTACCCCATACTCTCACCCAAAAATGTCCAATTACCTGTAAAAGCCATTTTTTCCAATGGATTGGCACTTGGCAAGGCAATGTCAATCTCTGTTAAAATATCCTCTTTTTGCTCAATTAAATGAATTTGATAAATGTGCAACTGTTGGCGACCATCATAAACTTCAAAAATCATTTGACCCATAGAGGTGAAATAAATTTTGCTTATTAAGTCTTGGTTCAAACCAATTTGTTCTAAATCAAATTTCTTATTGGCAATTTCTTTTCCAGCATAATCCAAAACCCTTACATGGTATTTTGTGCTTAATCTGTCTACCACAAAAATATTATTTTTTGAAGCATGCAAACTAAAATTACCTGTACTGGTTACTTTAAAATTAGCACGTTTAACTAGGTCTTTACTGTAGTAATAGACATTGTTAAGGATGCTTGCGCTGCTACCAGCACCAGCATCTGCATCCTTATCTTTATTAAAAACTAGGGCAAATCCATTTTCATCTAAATCAAAATATTGATTGCAATAACCACCTGCAGAATGTTTATCTAAAATTATTTTTGATTGTGCAAATACATTTGAAAAAATTGACAAAAATGCCAATAGTAAAAGAGCTTGGGGTAGAAATTTGTTTTTCATAAGGTCTACATACAATTAGTTTTTACGTTTCAACTGCCAATTACTGCCAGCGTTTTCAATTGGCTTGGCTATATTGGCTTCTTGTTGAAAGAAGATTCCTCCTGCGCTATAAGCTGCTGCAGCACTAATTTCAGGCAAATGTTTTTTAAGAAGTTCAGGACTAAAATAGTTTTCAATAAATTTGGTGTCAAATTTACCTTTTACAAAAGCTTCATGGTGCATGGCAAAATTTCCAAAGCTCAATGTTGTTTCAATACCGCTAATTTGATAATCGGCAATAGCTCTAATCATACGCTGAATAGCTTCTTCACGTGTTGCTCCAAAAACAATTAACTTAGCAATCATAGGGTCGTATTGAATTGGAATTTCCATTCCTGCTTCAAAACTATCATCAACCCGCACACCATAACCTTGAGGTGTTTTATAGCTAATTAATTTACCAATATCTGGTAAAAAATTATTCATTGGATCCTCTGCACATACGCGCAATTCAATAGCATGGCCTTTTATACTTAAATCTTCTTGCGCATATCCCAATGTTTCACCACGCGCAATGCGAATTTGCTCTTTCACCAAGTCTAAGCCAACAATTTGTTCTGTAACTGGATGTTCCACTTGCAAACGGGTATTCATTTCTAGGAAATAAAAGTTCAAGCTTTCATCCACTAAAAACTCCACAGTTCCAGCTCCGTAATAATTTGAAGCTTTTGCAACATTAACTGCTGCCTCGCCCATTTGTTTTCTTACTTCAGGCGTTAAGCAACTAGATGGTGCTTCCTCAATTAGTTTTTGATGTCTTCGTTGAATACTGCACTCACGCTCAAAAAGGTAAACAATATTACCATGTTGATCGCCCAAAATTTGTATTTCAATATGCTTAGGCGAACCAACATATTTCTCAATAAATACGCTATCGTCACCAAAAGAAGTGAGGGCCTCAGATTGAGCCAAACGAATGGCTTCTTCAAATTCACTTTCAGCATTTACCACACGCATTCCTTTACCACCGCCGCCTGCAGAGGCTTTCACCAAAACAGGATAACCAATGTTATTGGCAATTTTCTTTGCTTCGGTAACATCTCTTAAAGCCTCCTGCGTGCCAGGAACCAATGGAACATTGAATTTTGAGACCGCTTGTTTGGCCCCAATTTTACTGCCCATCACCTCCATGCTTTCGGCAGAAGGCCCAATAAAAATCAATCCTGCCTCTTTTACTTTGCGGGCAAAATTTGCGTTCTCACTTAAAAAACCATATCCCGGATGAATGGCGTCTGCGCCTGTTTCTAAGGCAACAGAAATAATTTTATCACCTAATAAATAACTTTGAGCGCTAGGAGGTGGGCCTATACAAACAGCTTCATCAGCATAGCGCACATGCAAAGCTTTACGATCGGCTTCACTAAAAACAGCTACGGTTTTAATACCCATTTCTTTGGCAGTGCGCATAACACGCAAAGCAATTTCACCTCTATTGGCTATTAATATTTTCTTCATGGTATTTCAATCTAAAAAACAAAATTAGTATAATTTATTTAGAGGCATGTATATTCCAATAACTAGTAGTTAACATTTAGACCGCCATATGTAAAGAAAAAACTATTTATCATGATGTTTATTATTTGTTAATGCGAATAAACTACATTCCCAACTAATTTAATATAAGCCTTAGTAAGCTTATGCATATAATTAAACAACTATGAAACTAATCAAATTTCACAGCGAGGAAATTCATCAAAAAGATTTTGCCAAAGAGCTTCGCGCCAATGTAAATGCATATTTTAAAGATAATAACCTTTCACCAAAAGGTAATTATATGATGGTAATAAAAACTATTTCAGTTTATGCTTTATATGTTTTGCCTATTTTAGCTATTTACTACTTTCAGTTATCTTTTCTTTGGACCTTATTAATGTTTATACTAGCTGGGATAGGAACTGCAGGGGTGGGCATGAGTGTTATGCATGATTCATTGCACAATTCTTATTCAAAGCACAAATGGGTTAATACCGTGATGGGTTGGAGCATGTATATTATTGGAAGCAATGTGTTCAATTGGAAAATTCAGCACAATATTTTTCACCATGCCTATACCAATATTGATGGCTTAGATGAAGATATCCAAACCCGTTGGATCATGCGTTTTTCTGAACAAACACCATTAAAACCAATTCATAAATACCAATATTTATATTCTTTACCTTTGTATACCATGATGACTTTCTCCATGTTGCTCGGCGATTTACCGCGACTTATAGGATATTATGAAACTGGTTTAATGGAAAAGCATTTGGGTAAGCCAAAATTTGAATTTTCTCTACTGATTGGAGTTAAACTTGTTTACCTTTTTGTATTAATAGGGCTTCCAATTATTTTCACTCCGCTATTGTGGTGGCAAGTTTTGCTTGCATTTACAGCCATGCATATGGTAGCTGGGTTTATTTTTTCACTCATCTTTCAAATGGCGCATATTGTTGAAGGAGTAGTGCAACCTACAGCAGATGAAAACAATGTGACAGATAACGAATGGATGGTTCATCAGTTGATGACCACTGCAAATTTTGCACCGCGTAATCACCTGTTAAATTGGTATGTTGGCGGATTAAACTTCCAAGTTGAGCACCACTTGTTCCCCAATGTTTGTCATTTACATTATCCTAAAATTGCCAAAATTGTGGAAGCAACCGCAAATAAATATGGTGTACCTTATCTTCAAAACGATACACTATTAAAAGCCATTGTTTCTCATTTGAAGCGTTTAAAGGAATTGGGACGTCCAATGGTAAATGCATAAATGAAGCTAGAAGAAAATAAAATAATTTGAGAAATAGCGCTTTCATTCCCATTTAGTCTTTTACAAACGAAGTTGAGGCCGAAACTTGCATCAATCAATTCTGTTAATGTAAAACCAATTTCCTTTTGTATTTTTGTTGTATAGCATTTAAAATGACACCAATTATACAGCTAATAAAAAAGGAGTTTTTACTTGAATGGAGGCAGCGTTACGCCTTAAATGGAATCCTTCTTCAGGTTTTATCATCTGTATTTGTAGTTTATTTAGCGGTAAAGCAATTAAGCAACCATACTTGGAATGGCGTATTTTGGATTGTAATGCTGTTTATTTCTATCAATGCCATTGCTAAAAGCTTTATTGGAGAGGGTAAAGGCCGCAACCTTTATTACCACATGCTGGTTCAACCCCAACAATTGCTTTTAGCTAAGTTTATCTATAACTCCATATTAAACCTGGTTCTAGCCTGTTTGTGTTTAGCTACTTTTATCCTATTAATGGGCGATCCAATTGAATCTTTAGGCCTTTATTTTGCCGTTACTTTATTGGGTTGCCTTGGCTTTGCCAGCACCTTTACCATGCTTTCTGCCATTGCCTCTAAGGCTGGTAATAGTAATTTATTGATGCCTGTTTTAAGTTTACCCATCATTATTCCTTTGCTATTAATTGTAATTAAAGCAGCTATGCGTGCTATGGATGGCCTAGATTCAACGCTTATATTTAAGGATCTAGGCATTTTAATGGCCTTTAATATTTTGGTTATTTCATTGGCCTACATTCTTTTTCCATCTGTTTGGAAGGAATAATTTAGCACCTCAAATTTTTCTGTATCTTTGTTTCATTCAATCACCTGGGCTTTTTACCCTAAATTGTTTTGAACCATGAGTAAAAAAGGAAGAATATTAGTCGCCATGAGTGGCGGCATCGACAGTACCGTTGCGGCTGTTATGTTAGCCGAAGAAGGCTACGAAGTTATTGGAATTACCATGAAAACATGGGATTACCAAAACAGTGGAGGTAGCAAAAAAGAAACCGGCTGCTGCAGTCTTGATTCCATTAACGATGCCAGAGCCATTGCGGTTCAATACGGCATTCACCATTTAATTTTAGATATTAGAGACGAATTTGGTGATTTTGTAATAGATAATTTTATTGAAGAATACCTGGCTGGAAGAACGCCAAACCCTTGTGTATTATGTAATACGCATATCAAATGGGAAGCTTTACTTAAACGTGCCAAACAACTCGATTGTGAGTTTATTGCCACCGGACATTATGCGCAAATTCGTCAGGAAAACAACCGTTATATAATTAGCCGTGGCCTCGATCACCACAAAGACCAAAGCTATGTATTATGGGGTTTGAGTCAAGAAAGTTTGGCTCGAACCAAATTCCCTTTGGGTGGTTTTCATAAAACAGACATTAAGCAAATGGCTATTGATAGAGGCTTTACCGAACTAGCAGCTAAGAGTGAAAGCTATGAAATTTGCTTTGTGCCTGATAATGATTACCGTGGATTCTTAAAACGCAAAGTTGAAGGATTAGAAGAAAAAGTGAATGGGGGCAACTTTGTAAACAAGGAAGGAAAAGTTTTAGGTACACACCGTGGCTATCCATTTTATACAGTAGGGCAGCGCAAAGGTTTAGAAATTGCCTTGGGCGAACCTATGTTTGTTTTAGAAATTAAACCCGAAACAAATACAGTTGTATTAGGTTGTGAAGAAGATTTGCAAAGAAACGGAATGTGGGTAAGAAACCTTAATTTGCAGAAGTACAGCCAAATAATTTCACCCATGGAAACACTTACAAAAGTGCGCTACAAAGATGCCGGCACAAAT
>CAIYNF010000129.1 GCA_903927505.1 uncultured Bacteroidota bacterium
TTGGGTTCAAACCAAAATGCAATCCAATACTTACTGCAGCCAAAATATTGTCGAAATTATAGTCGCCACTCAATGGACTGTTAATTGCTGTAGCCTCTAAACTAAAATTAATGGTTGGTTGAAAGCTGCTTGCATGTAATTGGCAATTGGTATTGTTTACTGTTTCAACTGCCGCGCTGCCATATAAAATGCGCTTTTCCAAGCTTTCACTTTTTTGCATCAATACGGCATCATTGGCATTTACAAAGGCAATGCCTTGGTGTTGGTGGAGGTAGTCAAAGAGTTCGGCATTGGAAATGATTACGCCTTCCATGCTGCCAAATCCCTCCAAATGGTCTTTGCCATTATTGGTTACCAAACCGTGTGATGGACAAGCAATTTCGCATAAGAAGGCATTTTCCAATTGGTGGTTGGCACCCATTTCTATCACCGCTATTTGGTGCGTTTTGTTTAGCATCAGCAAGGTAAGCGGCAGGCCAATATGGTTATTGTAATTTCCTGGTGTGCTTAAAATGGTATACTTGGTTTGCAGCACTGCACTTATTAATTCCTTGCTGGTGGTTTTTCCGTTCGACCCAACAATGGCAATTACAGGTAAATTAAGTTGTTGCCTATGATGCTTTGCCAAATCTTGTAATGTCTTTAATACATCGTTTACCAAAATGCAATTTTCATGCTTGGCGTGCGCTGCCTCATCTACTATGCAATACGCTGCACCTACCAGCAAGGCTTTTTCTGCAAACAAATTGCCATTGAAGTTTTCACCCTTCAAGGCAAAGAACAAACAACCTGTGCTCAGTTTGCGTGTATCTGTGCATACTTCAGGGTGTTGTAAGTATATTTGGTAAATTTCTTCTAGCGTCATTTTAAGATTTATTAAAGAAACTATTCTCGTTTCAATTTTCTAACTTGCATCAAAAATAGCCCAAGCATGAAAAAAACCAACTTACTTTTTATAATTGCTTTATTACCCCTCTTTGTTTTGGCTCAGCCCGTACAATTTAATTTAAGCAATAAGGCAACTGTTAGGTTATCTGCTGCAGATAGTTTGGCCTATCCTTTTATTGGTGGTTTAAATGCACCTCAGTTCAATAAAATTGATTTGGATGGAGATGGAACCAAAGACCTCTTTGTGTTTGATAGAGTAGGGAGTAAAGCCATGACCTTTTTATTTAAAAATGGTAAATACGTATATGCACCTGCCTACGAAAGTCAGTTTCCACCGCTATACAAATGGGTATTTATTTGTGATTATAACAAAGATGGTAAAGACGATATTTTTTCCGAAATAGATTACAATGCACAACCAGATAAAAGCAAATACGTTTCCTCTAATGGTATTCGCGTACTTAGAAACGTAAGTAAAAAAGTAGGCGAATTTATTTGGCAACAAGACCTCAA
This sequence comes from uncultured Bacteroidota bacterium, assembly GCA_903927505.1. Taxonomy (GTDB): domain Bacteria; phylum Bacteroidota; class Bacteroidia; order UKL13-3; family UKL13-3; genus B1. The sequence continues at coordinate 1,402 of CAIYNF010000129.1, forward strand.
CCAATTAATGGATACGGGTCTTGATGTGCTGCCCCCGTCTAATTTGTCTTTTTCAAACACAGATTATACTGCCTTTAATGATATAGACAATGATGGTGATATAGATGTATTGTTGATGCCATTTGGCAAAAATGTAATTACCTATTACCAAAATTTAAGTCAGGAAATGGGCTATGGAAACGATTCCCTCAAATTTGTTTTCCGCGATGAATGCTGGGGATATATGTCGTACCTGGTAAATAAAAATGGCTTCTTGTTGCACGACAATAGCCCCTGTTACCGCAACTATAAAACGGCCAAACACAATGGTACTACGCTTACTGTTTTTGATGGCGACAATGATGGTGACAAAGATTTAATTTATGGCGATGTTGGTTTTCAATCTTTGGTGTATTTAAAAAATGGCAAAACAATGAATAGCCTGGGCAGAGATTCTATTATTGCGCAGGATACCTTGTTTCCCAATAATTCTGTTCAGGCAAAAGTGGATATTTTTCCTGCCTCTTATATCATAGATGTAGATGAAGATGGTAAGAAAGATTTAGTAGTAGCTCCCAATGCAGAAGCAGGTGCAAAAAACAACAACCAAGTATTGTATTATAAAAATACAGGAACCGCCAATGTGCCCGCATTTACTTACCAAAGCACCAATTTCATTGTTGGGCAAACCCTTGATTTGGGTGGAGGAAGTATTCCTAATTTGGTAGACATTGATGCAGATGGCGACAATGATTTAATAATTGCTACACAGGGTGAATACACACAAACCTATAACAGCAATGATCATTTGGTTTTGTTTTTAAATACGGGTTCTAAAACGCATGCCAATTTTGTTTTAACTGATTCAAATTTCTTACAAATAAATTCGGGTGCGCCAAAAATTCAACGCATGGTGCCAAGCTTTGGCGATTTAAATGGCGACAAAAAACCAGATTTGCTTATTGGCGATTTAAATGGCAAACTCCATTATTTTGAAAATACCAGTGTTGGTTCGACCCTAAGCTTTGCAAAAGTAAGCGATGATTATTTAACAATTTTTGGAGGAACCTCTGCCGCACCGCAATTATTTGATTTGAACAAAGACGGAAAATTGGATATTATTTTAGGAAGAAAAAATGGTTCTGTGGCTTATTTTGAAAACACAGGCACCAGCACTGTTCCAAATTTCACAAGCTCGCCAAGTATTGATTCTATTGGTAAATGCAGCGCTGCCGAAAAAATATTTAGTGCTGGCATGCCTTTTTATTTTGATGGATATTCTATTCCACATGTTTGTGATTTGGACCGTGATGGCAGGTTTGAAATATTATTAGGTAGCGAACAAGGAAGGGTATTCCTGTACAATAATTTTGAAGCAAGTGCCAGCAGGGTTTGTGATGAAGTAGAAAATATTTTTTCTGATGCGTCGGGTGTAAATCCGAGTAATTTATTTTTTGGTATCAAAACTTCTGCTACCTCAGGCGATTTGGATGGCGATTCCATTCCAGAATTGCTTATTGGAAATTTGCGCGGCGGTTTAAGAATGTATACCACACAAGTGAAAGGTATAATCAGTGGGATTCAAACACAAATAAAACAAAGTGCAGATTGGTTGGTATATCCAAATCCTGCCAGGGAAGAAATTCGCATTAAGGCCGATCGCAATTTGAAAAATGTACACTACCAAGTAGTAGATTTAATGGGCCAAATTCACCTAGTTGGAGAGATGCAAGGTTACGAAACACAAATTTCTACTTTGTCATTGAGCCAGGGATTATATGTCCTACAATGTGTGGATGAGCTAGGAAATCAATACGTTGCAAAGTTCTTGGTGCAAGAATAAACCCTTGGTGTATAATTCTGTATGTAGGCTCAAAAATTTGTATAATTTCGTACAAAATTTGCGCAACTATGTACGGAAACTTACAACAGCAATTACAAGCTGAATTAGCTGAAATAGAATCAGCAGGATTATTTAAACGCGAACGCATTATTGCCTCCCCGCAAGGCGCAGAGGTTACCATGCAAAATGGCCAGAAGGTTTTAGTCTTTTGTGCCAATAATTATTTAGGATTATCTTCTCACCCACGTGTTTTAGAAGCTGCCAAACGCAGCATAGATACCCATGGATACGGCATGAGCTCTGTGCGTTTTATTTGTGGTACGCAAGACATTCACAAAGAACTGGAGCAAAAAATTGCCAGCTTCTTAGGAACAGAAGATACCATTTTATATGCCGCAGCCTTTGATGCCAATGGAGGTGTTTTTGAACCTTTGTTCAATGAGCAAGATGCCATTATTAGTGATGCCTTAAACCATGCAAGTATTATTGATGGGGTGCGTTTGTGCAAAGCAGAACGTCACCGCTACGAGCACAATAATATGGCCGATTTGGAAGAGCGTTTAAAAGATACCCAACACTGCAGAAACCGCATTATAGTTACAGATGGCGTATTTAGCATGGATGGAACCATTGCCCAATTAGACCATATTGCTGCATTAGCAGAAAAATACAATGCCTTAATTATGGTTGACGAATGTCATGCCAGCGGATTTATGGGTGCAACCGGAAGAGGAACCCATGAGTTTAGAGATGTAATGGGTAAAATAGATATCATTACAGGCACGTTAGGTAAAGCCTTAGGTGGTGCCATGGGTGGATTTACCAGTGGCAGAAAAGAAATTATAGACATGTTGCGTCAACGCAGTCGCCCGTATTTGTTCTCCAATACTTTGGCACCATCTATTGTAGGCGCAAGTATGGAAGTATTAAATATGCTTACCGAAACAACGGCCTTGCGCGATAAGCTTTGGAGCAGCACACAATATTTTAGAAAAGAAATGACCGATGCTGGTTTTGATATCAAAGCAGGCGAGCACCCAATTGTGCCTGTGATGTTATATGATGCCAAGCTATCGCAAGACTTTGCTGCTAAATTATTAGAAGAAGGTGTATACGTTGTAGGCTTTTATTACCCAGTGGTTCCAAAAGGTCAAGCCCGCATCCGCGTGCAAATAAGTGCCGGTCACGAACGCGAACATTTAGACAGGGCAATTGCCGCCTTCAAAAAAGTTGGTAAAGAGCTGGGGGTAATTTAATTTTAGCTTCTAGCTTCTGGCTTCTGGCTTCTGGCGAAATTTGTTTATAGGTGTTTATTTTGTGGCTTAACTTGTTTTTTGTCCATGGTCCATTGACCATGGTCGATAGTTTTGTTTTGTGGTGGAGCTGTACTTTATTCTTTCCCTTATGTTGCGTACTACCGGGACGTCATGGTGAGCTTGCCGAAGCATTTTTCTTTTAAAGGCAAATCTACCTGACGAGAAATCCCTTCGACTCCGCTCAGGGACCGGATTCCATGTGGTATTGGGGCCAAAGAGGTTAAAAGGGCGCAAGCGCCCTTTTAACCTCTTTGGCAAGTTTTGAATAAGTAGACCCGGTCCCTGAGCGGAGCCGAAGGGTGGCTCTATTTTAGTAGAAATTAAATAATGAATGATGTGTTATAAATGAAACGTCATGGTGAGCTTGCCGAACCACATTTTTCTCTTTTAGAAAATTTACCTGTATAGAATAAATGCTTCGACAAGCTCAACATGACGGTGGCAGTTAAGCAGCCGAAAAAAAATCGCATCCGACGGCGCTTAAGCGCAGGTGAATGCGACAA
>CAIYNF010000130.1 GCA_903927505.1 uncultured Bacteroidota bacterium
ATGTTGCTTATTTTAAGTGCCAAAGACCAAACTGCAGGTGCCCTGTTTTATTATTCTTTAGCATACGCCCTGAGTACTTTGGCTGCATTTGCTATTGCCATCCCTATTTTTAAAGCTGCAAATTCGGAGGAAATAGATTCGTTTAATGGCTTGGCTAAAAAGAATCCTCTAGCCGCTGCTGCAATGAGTATGGCCATGTTGGGCTTAGCGGGTATTCCGCCATTTGCTGGATTTTTGGGTAAATACTACATTTTTACAGAAGCATTACACAGTGATTATTTTAAAACAACCTTGGTTGCCATATTTGCCTCAATGATAGGTGTTTACTATTATTTTAAGGTAATTATTGCTATGTATGGCAAGCCAGCAAACGAGGTGAAATTGGAAAATTCAATCAATTACCAATTGGTTTTGTGGGTTTGTTTAGCACTCAGTTTGTTCTTTGGACTTTATCCATCGCCCATCTTGAACATATTTTAAAAGATTTTTCGTTTAATTAACCAAGTTGGGTCAGGATAACAATTAAATAATATCTGATGCAACTTGTATATTCCTAAATATTGACTTTTTTTGTAACAAATTAATTATATAAATACAATTCTCATGACAAAGGTAGCATCACCTCAAAAAGAAAGCTCGTTGAAAAGCAATTTTGCAGCTTTTACAATTCCAATCCTGGTTGCAACAGGTATTTTAATTTACATGTTTGTTTTAGGTAATCCCTCAAACTTTGAAGGTGGAGATTCTAAAAATCACCCCATAGAAGAGGGTATTGGTCACGTTTTAGGATTAATTTACAAAGGTGGTTTCATTGTACCAATCTTGTTATCATTGGTATTAATGAGTATTACTTTCTCTATCGAGCGTTTCTTAACCATTGCAAAAGCACAAGGAAAAGGTAGCTCAGAAGGTTTTGTTCGTAAAGTTAAAGGTCATTTAACTGCTAACAGCGTTGATGCTGCTATTGCAGAATGTGATAAACAACAAGGTTCTGTTGCTAATGTAGTGAGAGCTGCTTTGGTTAAATACAAAGAAATGGAAACCGCAAGTGGTATGGATAAAGATCAAAAAGTATTGGCCATTCAAAAAGAAATTGAAGAAGCTACTACTTTAGAATTACCTATGTTGGAAAAAAACTTGGTAATTATAGCTACCATGGCATCAGTATCTACTTTGATCGCTCTTTTGGGAACGGTATTGGGTATGATTCGTGCGTTCTCGGCTTTGGGAACTGGTGGCGCTCCAGATTCAGTAGGTTTGGCAAATGGTATCTCAGAAGCTTTGATCAATACTGCTTTGGGTATCGGTAACTCAGCAATCGCAATCATTATGTACAACGTATTTACTACAAAAATCGATAAGATTACCTTTACGATTGATGAAGCTGGATACAGCATTGTACAGACTTTCGCTGAAAAGCATAAATAAGTCGGTCTTGGGTCGAACCCAAACCATGTGATTTTGATTTTTGAGTTTAATATTTAATAAATAACAATATGCCTAAGGTTAAAGTACCACGTAAGAGTACCTCGGTAGACATGACGGCCATGACGGATGTGGCTTTCTTGTTGCTGACGTTCTTTATGTTGGCTACACAATTTAAACCAGATGAGCCGGTGACAGTTAATGCGCCCTCATCGGTGGCTGAAGTGCCGCTTCCAGATGTGGATATTATGACCATCACTATTAGCAATGATAGCAGGGTGTTTTTTACCATGGATGGTCAGCTATACAAAGAAACCTTGATTAAAAAAATGAGTGCCCTTAAACAGGTGCCGTTTTCTGCAGAAGAAATCAAGGAATTTTCATTAATGTCGAGTTTCGGTGTGCCTTTTAGTCAACTGAAAACTTTGTTAGCAATGAAATCTGAAGAGCGCGCAAAATTTAATCAGAGTGGAATACCATGCGATTCATTAAACAATGAGTTGGCTGATTGGATTTGGCAATCTCGCTTATCTAACAATAAAGTGCGCGTTGCCATCAAAGGAGATCAAGATGCAAATTTCCCTGTGGTGAAGCAAGTTATTGCTACTTTGCAGGATAAAAATGTAAATCGTTTTAATTTCATTACCAACCTCTCAACTGAGACGGTTGAAAAATAATATAAGATAATGGCAGAAATAGAAGGCGGCGGCGGCGGTGGCCATAAAAAAGGTGGGAAACCAAAAGGGAAGAAAATGTCAACCCGTGTTGACTTTACCCCAATGGTGGATTTGGGCTTTTTGCTCATCACTTTCTTTATGTTAACTACCTCCATGAACAAGCCGAAAACGATGGAGATAAACATGCCAGTAAAAAAGGTAGATGAAATTGATAAGCAAAAAGTAAAAGCTTCTCAAGCCATCACACTTTTATTGGCAGAGAATGATCAAATAGTTTACTATTTTATCAATGAAATAACAGGCGAGCCAGAAACTCCTGTTATCACTAACTTTAGCAAAGGTGGTATTCGTGCTACCTTGTTAAATAAAAACAAAGAATTACTTGTAAAGGCAAATGCCGATAACTACGATTCTATTCCTGTATTGCGTGAGATGTACCATCTCAACAAAATAAAGGAAGATGAAATGAAAAGTAGAATTGCAGGTATCAAAGCCAATCCACACGCATTAATTGTTGTTATTAAAGCAGACGATAAAGCCAAATACAAAAACTTAGTTGACATCTTAGATGAAATGCTAATTTGTAATATTGGTCGTTATGCAATTGTAGACATTACACCTGTGGAACAAGAACTAATTAAAACCGCAATGGCCGTTAAACCCAATTAAGCATGGCAACTAAATTAGATATATTTGATAGCAAATGGGTAGAGCTGGTATTTACCGGTAGGAACAAAGCTTATGGTGCCTATGTATTGCGCAAAAAAGGTGATGAATATACCTTAAAGGGTATCATCTTTGCCGTTGTGCTTTTTACCGCCAGTATCTCTGCGCCTGTTATTGTGAATTACATTAAATCACAAATTCCTAAAGAAAATGCAGTGAAGGTAACTGATGTTTCAACATTAGAAGAACCACCACCCATTGATAAAAATGAACCACCACCACCACCAACCGAACCGCCACCTCCTTTAAAGAGTACGGTGAAGTTTACACCTCCTGAAATTAAACCTGATGAAGAGGTTCCAGATGATGAACCACCTCCAATTCAAGAAGAAATGAAGGACAAAGATGCAGGTGCTGCAACTGTTGATGGTGATGTTAACGGTGTTGACGCAAGTTTAACCGAAGGTGGAGATGGCGAAGGTGAAGTAGAGATTTTAACCTTTGCAGAACAAATGCCTGATTTCCCGGGAGGAGCTGCAGAAATGTATAAATTCCTTGAGAAAAACATTATTTACCCGCAATTGGCGCGTGATAACTCTATTGAAGGTAAAGTAAATATTGCTTTTACAGTTGGCCCTGATGGTAAAATTGTAAATGTTGAGCAAGTTGGTAAAAAGTGGGGTTGGGGCTTAGAAGAAGAGGCTTTGCGTGTTGTAAACAATATGCCAAATTGGACTCCTGGAAAACAAAATGGAAAAGCGGTAACCGTTAGGTTAACCATTCCAATTCGTTTCCAATTAAATTAATTAATTATAGGGCCTGAACTTATTTGGTACTCAATTCTTTTGATTGCCAAATAAGTTTAGGCCCTTGTTTGTATTTTTCGGTTCGAACCAAAAGAATATTTGCCATGAGTGAAGAAATAAATAACATCAGAGAAGAGCGTGATAAAAAGGTGAAAGGGATTTTTAATTACTTGAGCGCCATCATGGGTTTTTTCTATGTTGTAATGGGTGTGGTTTTATACTTTTTCCCCTTTATTCCTACCATTGAACTTTGGGCAAAAATTGCTTTGAGCACCTTGTTGTTACTTTATGGCATCTTTCGTATCAAAAGAGCATTGTGGTCATGAAAAACCTTTTAGTATTACTTTTATTCCCCTTTGTTTTTGCCTGTGGTGGTTCTCCAGAAAAGCTATCAGATACGCCAACTGCGGGTTCAATTACCGTTGCCTGTGATGAAAGTCTGAAGCCAATTATTGAAGCAGAGGAAATGGTTTTTGAAGAACTTTATACAAATGCAAAACTCAATTTGGTATACATGAGTGAGTACGATGCCATTCAAATGATGTTAAATGACAGTGCGCGTATGGCAATTGTAACCCGTGAGTTAAATGCAGAAGAATTAGATGTTTTGAAGGATCAACAAATTAGTCATGCCAATTACCATAAACTGGGCTATGATGCCATTGCCTTTATTTTAAACCCAGCAAATACAGATACCAGTTTTTCTTTGAAACAAATTAAGAGTTTATTGAATGGTGAATTTACAGATTGGAAACAGGTAAATGCCAAAAGTGGTTTAGGTAAAATTCAGGTGGTTTTTGATAGTCCTAAATCTGGCTCCATTCGTCTTTTAGAAGACAGTGTGCTTAAAGGCATGCCAATGGGCAAAAATTGCTTTGCTTTAAAAAGTAATCCTGATGTCATAAAATATGTTCAAGAAAACAAAGGAGCCATTGGTATTATTGGTGTTAGTTGGATAAGCGATCCAGATGATGTGCAGGCAAAAGGATTTCTATCAAACCTTAAGGTTGCTGAGGTAGAGCCCATCTTAATGCGTGTGGCTGGAATAACAAATAAGCCTATTCAAGGGAATATTGCTTTAAAACAATATCCTTATTGGCGACAAGTAAAAGTAGCGAGTAGGGAAATGAGAGCAGGTCTTGGCACGGGCTTTGCAAGTTTCATGGAAAGTGAACCAGGTCAAAAGATATTTTTAAAAGGTGGTTTGGTTCCATACCGCTCCTCTATAAGAACAATAAATTTAAATTAGAAGTCATGAAAAAGCGCATATTGAATATTTTGTTTGCCTTGCTTATTGCAGGTGCAGCACAAGCCCAAAGCCAAGAAGAAGGATTAAGGAATATTGATTTTGAAAAATACGAAGCCGCAAGAGGTGTGTTTAAATCCTTGGTGGGCAAAGAGCCAGCAAATGGCGATTATTGGTATTATTTGGGTCAGACCTACATCAATTTATTGAACCTAGATTCAGCTGCAATTTGCTACAAAGAAGGTGTGAAAATTGCTCCTGCTAATCCAAGTAACTACGCCGGTTTAGGCGAATTGGAATTGTTAAATGGAAGCAAAGAAAAAGCAAAAGTGCAATTTGATAAAGCCTTGTCGTTTAGCAAAACCAGAGGCGGAATTGTAACTGATATTAGAGCAATTAGTGTGGTTGCCTCTAGCATGGTAAATAATGAAAACGTAAAAATGCTTGACGAAGCCGATGAATTGGTAAAAATGGGCTACGAACAAGATAGAAAAAACTATGATTTATTAATTGCTGGTGGCGATGTTTTTTTAGAGAAAAATATTGGTGGTGATGCTGCTACTTTTTATGAAAGAGCGATAGCTCTTGATCCTAAAAATCCTAAAGCATATACCCGTGTGTCTGTAATTTGGATCAGGGTTAAGAATTATGAACAAGCACAAATTGATTTGAACAGAGCTTTTGAAAAAGACCCAAACTACGCGCCGGCATGGAAGTATCAGGCAGAATTGTATTATGCCCAACGCAAATTTTCTTTGGCAAAAGATGCGTATTCAAAATATTTGTCTTATTCAGAGCCAAGTTTGGCCAACCAAATTAAGTTTGCGCGTATTTTGTTTTTGAGCAAGGCATACGAGGAGGCCTTGGTACAATTTGATGAAATTCAAAAAGTAGACAAGAAAACTTTGTTATTGTATAGATTTAGAGCATTTTCTGCCTGTGAGGTGGCTGAGTTGAAGCCAGATGTAGAATTAACTAAAAGTGCTTTGGGTTCTTTGGAGTATTATTTCCAAAAACAAGATCTAGCTAAAATTACCGCAACCGATTATGAATATTTAGGAAGACTTCAAGCTAAGATTGGAGGAAAAGATTCTTTAGCAATTATTACTTTAAAGAAAGCCATGGAATTGAATCCTTATAACGTAGATATGTATATTGATTTAGCTAAAGTATATAATAAAATGAAGCAATTTGACAGTGCTGCCATTACTTTTGAATCTTACTTTGTCAAAGCAAAAAAGATTACTGCGGCAGATTATTTCCTTTACGGAAAAGCATTGTATTTTGGAAAGCAATTCAATAAGGCAGATTCTGCATTTATGAAGGTAAGCGAGATTAAAGCAGATTACCCAGATGCTTATTTTTATAGAGGTAATGCTAACTCAGCATTGGATCCTACCATTAAAACTGATTTGGCTAAAATTAATTATGAGAAATTTGTGCAATTGCTCACTTCTGATACTGCTAAATATGAATCGACTTTAAAGCTTAAAAACAAAGCAAACCTAATTGTTGCTTATGGTTATTTAGGTTTTTATTACCTCAACAAAGACAAAAAAATAGAGTCGAGATTGTATTATAAAAAAGTAATTGAGCTCGATCCAAACAATGCCAACGCGAAGGCTGTATTGGAAGAGAAAACTAAATAATTACCACATGTCTAAGTCCTCATAATTATAAGGACTTGAAATTGCAAATCCAATAAATAAGGTTTGTGGAAGGTAATCATAAGCAATATTTAATACCAACCTATTTACAATTGGAATAAATACACCACCACTGAAATTAAATTTAAATTTAGTTTCGGTGGTGTTTAGTATCCACTCAGGTCCATTTGTGCTAAATGGTGTTTGTACTTCAGCAAATTGTCTTTGCCTCACCACTCCTGCACCAATATAAAAGGGAATCTTTTTGGTGATTGGAATTACCACATTAAAATTAGCGCCAAAGGAATATGTTTTTTTACTATTTCCTGTCAACCAAGAATTGGCTCGGGCCGTATCATAATCCATAAAGCTAAATCCTTGTTTGTTCAGCAGTATGTTTTGAATACCCAAGCGCCAACTCACCCCAAATCCAATTTTTCTATAGCTTATATGATTTCCTCCTAACATTAAATAATCTGAGGGCAAAACGCCCATTCCTAAAGAATTATATAAAACAGCTTTACCTCTTTCTGCTGAAGGCAATTGACGCGTTATATTTGAATTTCCTTGAGCAAAATTGACATTACTTAAGAGTACAAAAACACTGAATAGAATTATTTTTTTCATGCTTGAGGTATAGATTCCTTTAAAATGAACTTATTTTGCAACACCATGCAAATTGATATTTTAACTTTGTTTCCCCAAATTTTTGAGGGACCTTTTACTGAATCTATTCTGAAAAGGGCGGTTGAGCGCGGTTTGGTAAATATAGATTTGCATAATATTAGGGATTATAGCTTGTCGAAACATAAGAATGTAGACGATTATCCTTTTGGTGGTGGGGCCGGAATGGTAATGAGTATTGAACCCATAGACCTTTGTTTGGAGCATTTAAAAGAAAAAAGGACTTACGATGAAATCATTTATATGAGTCCGGATGGGGAACCATTTACCCAAAAAATAGCCAATCAATTATCTGGCAAAAAGAACATTGCATTTTTATGTGGGCATTATAAAGGGGTAGATGAGCGTGTGCGTGAGAACTTGGTAACAAGGGAGCTCAGCTTAGGAGATTTTGTGCTTACTGGCGGAGAACTTGCCGCCGCGGCCATGGTGGATGCTATTGTGCGCTTAATTCCAGGTACGCTCAACGATGAAACCTCTGCCTTAAGTGATTCTTTTCAGGATGATTTAATTAGTCCGCCCGTTTATACCAGACCAGCAGCATACAAAGGGTGGGAAGTGCCCGAGGTGCTATTGTCGGGCCATCAGGCAAAAATTGATGAATGGCGCCATGAGCAAAGTTTGGTTCGAACCAAGGAGAGAAGACCAGAACTAGGAGGGGAGTAGTTTTTTTGCTGGCTTTCCTTGTTGCTGGTGGCTGCTTTCTTTTTGTAACTTACAATGTTGAACTTTTTTGCCTAATTCATAGGTAATTAACTCGTTTCTCGCCTCTTGTTTCTCGCCTCTAACAAAGGTTTTGGAGGAAAAAATGAAAAAAAATGCGCTTAGCTTTTGTTATTAAATGAAAAAGCCTATTTTCGCAGTCCGATTTTTAGAAAAGTATAGCAACATGGACGCAATAAAATTTGTAGAGCAAGAGTTTACGCAAGGCAGATCAATTCCTGAATTTAAAGCAGGTGATACCGTAAATATTCATTATAAAATCCGTGAGGGAGCGAAAGAGCGTATTCAGCAATACCAAGGTATTGTAATCCAACGCAGAAATGCTGGATTAAGCGCAACCCTTACAGTACGTAAGATTTCTAATGGCGTAGGCGTAGAGAGGATTTTTCCTTTGTACAGCTTAAATATCGATAAAATCGAGGTCATTTCTCGTGGTAAAGTGCGTAGAGCTCGTTTGTTCTATTTGCGCGCAGCCAAAGGAAAGAATGCCAAAGTAAAAGAAAGAAGAGGGTAAACTTTAATAACTTAAGCATTGACCCTGGCTCATTCATTTGGGTCGGGGTTTTTGTTTTAGAATGTTTGTTGCGTCCTTTGGCGGCGTTATGCTTATTTTTGAAATGCTTGTGTACACGAGTACACCGCGCCTTTCAAAAATTTCGCATGCCTTGCCAAAGAACGCAACAAACCTTCTAAAAGGGATGATTGGAAATTTCGCAAGCTTGCCAAAGAACGCAACAAACATTCTAAAAGGGATGATTGAAAATTTAGCAAGCTTGCCAAAGAACGCAACAAACCTTCTAAAAGGGATGATTGGAAATTTAGCAAGCTTGCCAAAGAACTAAACAAAAGCGAAAAAGTATTAATTTGCCTTCTTAAAATTAATTTTAATAAAATAAGCTAAAAAACAAAGCCAATGGCCAATAACCAAAGGCCCAAAGCCAACAGCAATAATCATGACCGAATTAGCTAAAACATATACGCCTCAAGCATTTGAAGACAAATGGAATCAATATTGGATTGAGCAAAAGTTTTTTCATGCCGAACCAGATTCTACAAAGGAGCCATTTACCATTGTAATTCCTCCTCCTAACGTAACGGGTGTTTTACATATGGGGCATATGCTGAATAATACCATTCAGGATGTTTTGGTGCGCAAGGCACGCATGGAAGGCAAGAATGCTTGTTGGGTTCCAGGAACAGATCATGCCAGTATTGCTACAGAGGCAAAAGTGGTTCAAATGCTACGTGAACGTGGTATTAAAAAATCCGATTTAAGCAGAGAAGATTTTTTAAGTTATGCCTGGGAATGGAAAGAAAAATACGGTGGCATTATCCTAGAACAATTGAAAAAACTGGGAGCTAGCTGCGATTGGGATCGAACCAGGTTTACCATGGAACCTAAGTTGAGTGAAGCGGTTATTGATGTATTTATTGATCTATACAACAAAGGTTTAATTTATCGTGGTTTACGCATGGTAAATTGGGATCCGCAAGGTAAAACAGCCTTGAGTGATGAGGAGGTAATTCACAAAGAGGTTCAATCTAAATTATACTATATTAAATACTTTATGGCCGACGGTAGTGGTGATTTTGTTAGCATTGCTACTACGCGTCCAGAAACCATTTTAGCAGATGTAGCCATTTGTGTTAACCCAAGTGATGAACGCTTTAAAGCGATAGTTGGCAAAAAAGTTTTGGTGCCATTTTTAAACAGAGAAATTCCTGTAATTGCTGATGATTATGTGGCAATGGATTTTGGAACAGGTTGTTTAAAAGTAACCCCTGCGCATGATGTAAACGATTATGCATTGGGTCAGAAATACAATTTGCCTGTAATAGATATTTTAACGGAAGAAGGATTTTTAAATGCCGAAGCCCAAGATGCACGCTATATTGGCAAAGATCGTTTTGCGGTTAGGAAACAAATTGCCATTGATTTAGAAGAGGCAGGTCATATCCTTAAAATTGAAGAATATAAAAACCAAGTAGGTACCAGTGAAAGAACAGGTGCAGTAATTGAGCCACGTTTGAGTTTACAATGGTGGGTGGATATGAAAAAATTCATGGCTAAAAATCCACAAGTTTTGGATGCAGTTATGAATGATGAAATACAATTTCATCCTGCTAAAATGAAAAACACTTACCGCCATTGGTTGGAAAATATCAAGGACTGGTGCATTAGCCGTCAGCTTTGGTGGGGACAGCGCATTCCAGCCTGGTACGATGAAAATGGGCAGTTTGTAGCTGTTGCTAAAACATTGGAAGAAGCATCGGAAATTGCCAAGAGCCAAGGGTTAAATGCCATTGGTTTACATCAAGATGAAGATGTTTTAGATACTTGGTTTAGTTCATGGTTATGGCCTATTTCTGTGTTTGACGGATTTGAAAATCCAGAGAATGAAGATATCAAACATTTTTATCCTACCAATGATTTGGTGACAGCACCCGAGATTATGTTTTTTTGGGTTGCTCGTATGATTATGGCTGGCTATGAATGGAGAGGGGAGAAGCCTTTTAGCAATGTTTATTATACCGGTATTGTGCGCGATAAACAGCGCAGAAAAATGAGTAAATCTTTGGGTAATTCTCCAGATCCATTGGATTTAATTGCACAATTTGGTGCCGATGGTGTGCGCATGGGTATGTTACTTTGCTCTCCTGCTGGAAATGATATTTTGTATGATGATAGTCAGGTTGAACAAGGAAGAAATTTTGCCAATAAAATATGGAATGCATTTAGGTTGGTAAAGGGATGGGAAGTGAAACCTGATACTGAATTTTCTCCAGAAATTTTGTCGGCCAATCAATTGAGTGCCGATTGGTTTGCGGGGCGTTTATCTGCCGCATTACTTGATATTGAAGAGAAGTACAAAGGATATAGATTGAGTGAGGCTTTGATGAGTATTTATAAACTCATTTGGGACGATTATTGTGCTTGGTATTTAGAAATGGTGAAACCTGCTTTTGGTGAACCAATGAATGAAACGGCTTTTCAAACAACGATTCATTTCTTTGAAGAGTTGATGAAATTGTTACATCCCTTTATGCCATTTATTACCGAAGAAATTTGGCAAAATATTGGATCACGCAAGGATGGTGAGTCAATTTGTATTGCATCCTATCCTTTGCCAAGTGGAGCTGCAGCACCTGATTTATCAAGGGTATTTGAAACCATTCAACAAATACGAAATATAAGAAATGCAAAAGGCATGAGTCCTAAAGAAGCCTTGGCAATTTCAATAAAAGCCAAGGATGAAAGTTTATATGCACACTATTTCTTTTTAATTCAAAAATTGGCCAATGTGTCTAACATTCATTTTGTGAATGCACAGCCTGAAGGTTCAACCTTATTGCCTGTTGATACGGATGAGGTTTTTGTAGTATTGAATTTGGTAATTGATGCTGCTGCCGAAAAAGAAAAAATGGAAAAAGAAATTTCTTATTTGGAAGGCTTTATGAAATCTGTAGATGCCAAATTGAGCAATGAAAAATTTGTGGCCAATGCCAAACCGGAATTGGTTGAAAAGGAGCGTCAGAAAAGAGCTGATGCCGAAACAAAGATTGCTGTTTTAAAGAAAAGCTTAGGCTTATAAAAAAGAAATTGCAAGCATGAATAAATAGTTTTTCATACTTGCAATTCCATTAAAATTCCAAATTCATTCCATCAAAAGTTCCGCTGCTCATAAGAAGCAGGTTTTCGTTTCCGGAATAATGTTCGCATATAAAGGCGCGCAATTCATTTTTGTCGGTAAACACTTTTACCCCATCACCAAAACCTTTGGCCACTTCTTCAATTTCCAGCATAGGCATTTTCTTGACCTCTAAAGCATGTTTACTGAAAAGTACAGCGCGAATATCTGCTTTGTCTAATGTGTTGGCATAATGCGGCAAAAACTCTTTGTTAAGACTGCTATAGGTGTGGAGTTCATAGGCCGCAATTAATTTTCTATTAGGATACAATTCTCTTACGGCATTTACTGTAGCACTTAATTTAGATGGCGCATGAGCAAAGTCTCTAATGACAAGGCTTTCGGGTGTTTCTTTGATTGTTTCTAAGCGCTTAGCAGTTCCTTTAAAAGATTGTATGGCCTCATAAAATTGCGCTTGGTTCAAACCGGCTTTTAAACAAGCATATTTAGCGGCCATCATGTTTTGTAAATTGTGGCTACCAAAAAAGGAAAGGGCAATTGGGTTTTCTGTTTTTGTTATTTCAATGGGTAAAATAAACCTACCATTTTCAACAGAAAAGGTCGGGGTGGTATAGGCAATTTTTTCACAAACGGTTTCGGTTCGATCCAATAAATTTTTAAGTTCTGGATCCGATGCACAATAGATTATAGATCCATCTGCAGGAATATCTTTTGCAAATTTTTCGAACTGCCACAGGTAATTCTCGAAGGTTGGAAATACATTGATATGGTCCCAAGCAATGCCTGTAATTATGCCAATATTGGCTTGGTAAACATGGAATTTTGGTCGTAAATCTATGGCAGATGTTAGGTACTCATCTCCCTCAAAAACCGCTAGTGTAGAGGTGTTGCTAAATCCTACCATGGTTTCAAAACCTTCTAATTGCGATCCAACTAAATAATCAAATTCAAGGTGGTGGTAATTGAGTACATGTAAAATCATTGCAGTGGTAGTGGTTTTACCATGACTGCCTCCTACAACAATTCTTAGTTTGTCTTTGGTTTGTTCGTACATGAACTCTGGAAAAGAATAAATTTTCAATCCCAATTCTTGCGCACGAATTAATTCTGGATTGTCTTTTCGTGCATGCATGCCTAAAATAATGGCATCAATGTCTGTTGTAATTAATTCGGGCTGCCAACCAAACTTGCTTGGTAGAATATTGTATTTAGCTAGTCGCGATAAGGCAGGCTCGTATATTTCATCGTCGGTACCTGTAACTTTATATCCTTTTTTATGCAAGGCAATTGCCATGTTGTGCATTACTGCACCACCAATAGAAATAAAATGAATGTTCATTTCGTAATATTAAAAATTAAGAACTATTTGAGTTGGAATTTGAGCGGCAAAGTAAATTTAAC
>CAIYNF010000131.1 GCA_903927505.1 uncultured Bacteroidota bacterium
ATCAGCGCCTTTTGGTAGTCCCTGAAGGACTCGAACCTTCGACCTACGGTTTAGAAAACCGTTGCTCTATCCAGCTGAGCTAAGGAACCATATTGGAGGTGCAAATAAAGGGCTTTTCAGGTTTTTTGCCAAACTTTTTATTTTCTAATTCCCAAATGGCTATGAATTAGATAGAAACGAGATTGTAGGGGATGGTCGCGACCATCCCTTTGTATGACAGGAATTTCCACACCATCTTTCGTAAAGGTTTCAGATTGCATCACAAGCAGAATCAGAAACCTTAATCCATCAACCACGGCCTATCAACCATCAACCCTGCCAGTGCCAGCCGCCAGAAGCCAGCGGCCAGCCGCCAATTTGCTTTCCACAAATTTTTTGCTATTTTCGATAAACTAAAACTTATAAAATGAAAAAAATATACTTAGCAGTATGTGCTATTTTTTCTTTGGGATCCTTGGTTCAGGCCCAAAGCTTTTCAGATAACTTTGATTCCTATACCGCAAATGCGTTTTTAGGAACCAGCAGTTCTTCTTGGAAAACTTGGACCAATAAACCAGGTGGTGCAGATGATATTAAAATATCCAATGCCAAAGCCCATAGCGGTAGCAACTCGCTTTATTTTACCTCTACCTCTGCCAATGGTGGTCCTTCAGATATTGTATTGCCTTTTGGTGGTTCGGAACTTACTTCAGGTACTTTTACCATGAGCATGTACATGTTTGTAGATGCGCAAAAGAAAGGCTATTTCAATTTGCAAGAACAAACTACACTTGGTAATGGTTGGAGCATTGATGTAAACTTTGATTCAATTGGTGGATTTAATATTGTGAATACCACTTCTGGGGCTTTGTTAATAGGTACCTATCCCCAAAATGCTTGGTTTAAAGTTGCCTTAATTATTAATTTAAGTACCAATACCTGGGACTTCCAAATTAATGATGTATCAAAAGGTGTTTTCCAAAACTCTTACCGCAAAATTGCTTCAATGGATATTTATCCAATTTACAATAGTTCATACTATGTAGATGATGTAACTTATACCATTACACCTGCAACGCCAACAACTTTAAATGGCTCAATCACACAAATAGACAAAATTGATGGTCGTTTAGCCGGTAGCTTAACCACGCCAGTTATTGAAGTTAGAAACTTAGGAACAACTGTAATTACTTCTGCTAACATTGAAGTTGATTACAACGGAAAAGTAATTAGCAAATTGGCGACTGGTTTAAATATTGCAGCGGGTGCTTTGTTTTCTATTCCTATGAACGACGTAATTACTATTGTTTCGGGTAACCATGCCTTAACAGCAACTTTGAAACAAGTAAATGGTAGCAACGACGATAATGCAGCAGACAATGTAAAAGTACTTGCAGTAAATCCAATTATTCCTGCTATTAACAAAGCAGTGGTTGGTGAAGAAGCTACAGGTACTTGGTGCCAATGGTGCCCTCGTGGTGCGGTTTGGTTGAAGAACATGGAAGAAAAATATGGCGAATATTTTATTGGCATTGCCGTGCACAACAACGACCCAATGCGCAATTCTAATTACGATGGTGCCATGAAAAATTTAGTAAGCGGTTATCCAAATATGTTGGTAGATAGAGGTCCGGGTACAGATCCTTCTGCTATGGAGCCAGATTTTTTAAGTAGAATAATGGTAGCCCCTAAAGGTGTAATTAGAAACGGTGCAAGCTATAACAGCGCCACTGGCGAATTAAAAGTAAGTTTAACTACTACTTTTAAAGCTGCGGTAACAGGAAATTATAAAATTGCTTTTGTATTAAGCGAGGATAGTGTTACTGGAACAGATGCAAGTTACAACCAAGCAAATGCTTACGCGGGTGGTTCAAAAGGCGTGATGGGAGGTTTTGAAAAATTGCCTAATCCTGTGCCTGCCGCACAAATGGTATACGACCATGTAGGTAGAATTATCTATCCTAATTTTAGTGGTTTATCAAATGCTTATGGCAGTTCTGTAAATGCCAATGATTCGTTTACACATAATTTTAGTGTGGTGCTCGATCCAACTTGGAAATTGAATAAAATTCACATCATTGGAATGTTAATTGATCCTAGTGGAAGAATAGACAATGCTGCACAAGCTTCAGTGGCGCAAGCCATAGCCAATGGCTATAAAGCGGGTACAGAAGTTTTAGGTTTGAACCAAATGAATGTGCAAAGCAATGTGCGTGTATTTCCTAACCCAAGTAAAAATACTTTTGTATTTAACAGAACTGAAATGTTGAACCAAGCTGCTGTGCTTTCTATTTATAGCATGGATGGTAAAATGGTTTATAGCCAATTAATGGATGCAGAAAATATAAGCGTAGATGCGGCTGC
This sequence comes from uncultured Bacteroidota bacterium, assembly GCA_903927505.1. Taxonomy (GTDB): domain Bacteria; phylum Bacteroidota; class Bacteroidia; order UKL13-3; family UKL13-3; genus B1. The sequence goes on from CAIYNF010000131.1 coordinate 2,344, forward strand.
ATGGCCTGCTGGCGTTTATGTTGCAAA
>CAIYNF010000132.1 GCA_903927505.1 uncultured Bacteroidota bacterium
AGCTTCAGGGTCTTCATTGCGTGGGTTATCTGAAGTGAGAATAACACGCGTACTTAAATTGCAGGCTGTTTCGGCCATAATAGGACGTTTGGCTGCATCTCTGTTACCACCACATCCAATTACCGTAATGAGTTCTTCATTGCCTGTTCTAACTTCGTTAATGGTTTCAAGTACATTTTGCAAAGCATCTGGGGTATGCGCGTAATCTACAATGCCAATAATGCCATTGGTAGAACGCACATAATCAAAACGCCCTTTCACAGAATTAAGGCTGCTCAAATGCATGATAATTTCATGTTTGTCTTTGCCTAATAAATAAGCTACACCATAAACCAATAAAAGGTTGTAGGCATTAAAATTTCCAACCAACCTAAACCATGCTTCTTCGCTATCTAGGTTAAGCAACATGCCATTGAAATCACTTTCTAAAATCTTGGCTTTAAAATCTGCTAAACTCTTAATTCCATAGGTATAGCGCGTTGCCTTGGTATTTTGCAACATCACCAAACCATTTTTATCGTCTTTGTTAACTAATGCAAACGCATCCTCGTTTACTTCGTCAAATAATTTCTTTTTGGCCTTAATGTATTCCTCAAATGTTTTGTGGTAATCGAGGTGGTCGTGCGTAATATTGGTGAAGGCAACACCCGCAAAATGCAATCCTTTGATTCTATCCTGGTGAATAGCATGAGAGCTTGCTTCCATAAAACAATAGCTGCAACCACGGCTCACCATTTCTCTTAACAAAGCATTGATGCGAATGGCATCGGGAGTAGTATGTGTGGAAGGAATTACCTCTTCATTAATTTGGTTCTGAACAGTAGAAAGCAAACCCACAGAATAACCAAATGACCTGAATAAATTAAAGAGCAAGGTAGCAACAGTAGTTTTACCATTGGTACCTGTAATGGCTACAATTTTAATGGCCTTACTTGGATGACCATAGAAATTGGCAGCGGCTAAACCCAAGCAAGCATGTGTATTTTCAACCTGAATAAAACAAACTGATTCATCCAAAATTGCAGGAAGGTTTTCGCAAACAATTACCTTACAACCTTGGCCAATAACTTGTGGAATAAAAGAGTGTCCATCTACAACAGTACCCTTTACTGCAAAGAACATACTTGCTTCTTTTGCTTCGCGAGAATCAAAAGTGAGCGTTTCTACTTCCTGCATCATTTTACCAGAAATGGAGATGGCAGGAATACCAGAAATTATTTGTTCAATTGTTGCCATGTCTTATCCCAGTTGTAATTGAATAATTAAATTTTTGCGCAAAGGTGAGCCTGGTGAAAGCGATTGCTTTTTTACCTTTCCCATTCCTATTAATTGCACATGAATTCCTTTTCGTTCTAATAAATACATAGCATCTCTAGCACCCATTCCTCTAAGGTCTGGCATCTTTGTGCTTTGTACAATTACTGGCTGCATAGCCATAGACTTATCTTGTACCGAAGCCAATACCCAATCTGTTTCATCTTGGTGTATGGAGTCGTTATGAAAGTGAGAAGACAGTTTCACCATATCCAAAATTTCTTTTACATCACCTTTATCTGCCAATGGCATTTGAGGTAAATCGGTACTAAAACTAGGATTGGTAAATTTTAATTCGCGGTGTAAATTCAAGGCACTGGCATACACCTTATCTGCTATTTCTTTAAAAATTGGCAAAGCAACTTTTGCGGCATAATACTCACCTTCACTTGGCCTACTAACCAAAACAAAGCAAGAGTATTTTGGATTTTCTGCAGGAAAATAACCACAGAAAGAAGCTCTGTAACTCTTGCCACGTGAGGCCTGACGAGGACCAGTGATTACAGCAGTTCCTGTTTTACCTGCGTAGCTATAGAAATTGCTTTTTAATGTAGAAGCGGTACCGTGCAAAACAACACCTTCCATCATGGTGCGCAATTGCTTGGCAACTTCCGGCTTGCATATTTGCTGATTTAAAACAACAGGCGGATATGTTTTCAATACTTTTCCAGCCTGAGAAATATTCTTCACTAAATTAGGTTTCATCATAACCCCATTATTGGCCACTGCATTGTAAATAGACAATAACTGTAGAGGCGTTAAGGTTAATTCATACCCAATTGCCATATAAGGCAAACTGGTGCAGCTCCAAGCCTTGTGGCTAGGGCTTTTCACATTTGGCATACCAACACCCGCAAGTTGTAAATCCAGTTTTTTTGTAAGTCCTAATGCCTCATAATGTTTGTAAACTTTGGAAGGATTGCTTTCGTAATATTTCTTCATCAATTTACCAAAGGCAACATTGGAAGAATGCTCAAATGCTTGTTGTAAAGTAATAACACCTGTGCCAAATTCGGCATCTTTCATCACTGCGTTTTTGCAAAATGCTTTCTGTCCATTTTCGGCATCCACTTTGTCTTCTGGTTTCATAAAACCATCTTCCAATAAAGAAAGGGCAGATACCAATTTAAAAGTAGATCCAGGCTCTACACTTTCGCCCACCGCATAATTGTATTTCTCTTTATAAACCCCTTCCGATTCGCGGGTTAAATTGGCTACCGCTTTTATATCACCTGTAGCAACTTCCATTAGAATGGCAGTTCCAAATTCTGCCCCATTTAAAATTAAATTAGAGAGCAAGGCATTCTCTGCCACATCCTGTAAATTCACATCAAGCGTGCTAACAATATCTTTACCTTGTTGGGCATCAATCATTAGGTCGTCGTCAATGGGAACCCAAGTGCCACCGGCAATTCTTTGCATTACATGCTTGCCACTTTTACCACTTAATTTCTCGTCAAAAAATCCTTCAAGTCCAACGCGTACCGAACCAATTTCTTGTTTAAAACCAATGGTTCTTTCTGCCAACATACCAAATGGTTTTTCTCTTCTAGTTCTTTCGGTAATTCTTAAACCAGCAGCATATTTATTTTTTTTACCCAATTTAAAAATGGGCATTTCTAACATGGCATGCAATTGCATGTAGCTAATTTTTCTTTTAAATAAAAAGTAACGGTTGCCTTCTCTTTTGGCGCGCAACAAACTTTGTTTATAGGCCAATGCAGATTTATCACCAAACAAAACAGACAAATCATTTGTCAAAGAATCGAGGCTATTTTGAAAACCTTCATCATCTTGAAACGCCTTTGCTTTTGTATCCAAAAACACATCGTAAATTGGCATGGAGGTTGCTAATAAATTTCCTTGGCAATCAAAAATATTTCCACGCGTTGCCTCAATTTCAAAAACGTGTGTACTAAGGCTATCGGACATTGCGCGCCATTTCTTTCCTTCAAACACTTGTATTTTAAAAACAGTATACAGCACCAAAATAGCAAACACAAACATGCCAGAAAACACAAGTGTCATCCGCATGAGTATAGCTTTACGCGTATTGGTATTTGTATTATTGCTTGCCACTATAAGTGATTTTGCTTGGTGGTGTTTTTAATTCTTTAATGCCGTATGGAGCTAATTTTATAGCCACATTTGATTGTTTGCTTTGAGCCATTAATTCGCTGAGCTCACTGATATATTCGCTTCTTAATTCTTTAACTTCTTTGTTTAACTGATCTGTTTTTCTGATTGTATTTTCAGATCTATGACCATTAAAAATGAACAAAACCACCAAGCAACACACATAAATCAGAAAAGGCAATTGCCCTTTTAATTGATCTGGATTTATTCGGAAGTCGAAGTCGGCAAAGCGCTTCACCGTTTCGGTAAATCCACTAGTCTCCTTGCCAACTGGCTTTTGAGCTGTTGTTTCGTCTTCTTGAATAATCCGGTTCATTAACTTTCTAATCGCTTTTCAGCAACCCTTAATTTTGCACTTCTTGATCTTGGATTTCGTTCTAATTCATCTGCCGAAGCAGTAATTACTTTTCGGTTCAAAGCCGTTAAAGGCTTATGCACATTCCCATAAAAATCTTTGTCGATATCGCCATTGAAATTTCCACTGGCTATAAAATTTTTCACCAAACGATCTTCTAAAGAATGGTAACTCATTACCACTAATCTGCCGTTTGGTTTTAATACTTCAGGAACTTGAGCGAGGAAGTTTTTAAGCACTTCCATTTCGCGGTTTACTTCAATACGCAAGGCTTGAAAAACCTGGGCGAAGAATTTATAATCACCAAATTTTGGTGTGTATTTTTTTAAAGCATCTTTTAAATGTGCAACAGTCTTAATGGCCTGACCACCGCGGAACTGAACAATTTCTCTGGCAAGTGATTTGGCATTGTTTAATTCACCAAATTGATAAAACACATCTGCCAATTGTTCTGCTGTATAATTGTTTAAAACATCACTTGCACTTTCTCCACTTGCCGTATGCATGCGCATATCTAATTCTGCCTCATCAAACCTAAAAGAGAAACCCCTATCTGCTTCATCAAATTGATGCGAGGAAACACCTAAGTCGGCTAAAATTCCATCAACAGGCAAGAGTCCTTGGTATTGCAAATGATTCTTAATGAACTCAAAATTCTGGTCGATGAAAACCAAGCGCTCATCTTTAGGTAAATTTGCTTTCGCATCTTCATCTTGGTCGAACGCAATTAATACGCCCTTTTCACCCAATTGTTGAAGAATGGCTTTTGAATGACCACCACCACCAAAAGTAACATCAACGTATCTTCCAGCAGGATTTATTGCCAATGCTTCTAAACACTCAGGCAACATCACAGGAGCATGGTATTTATTTTCCATCTTCATCCTCCTTTTTACGTTTGCTCATTACCTCTTCTGCCAAGGCACTAAAATCTGAAGGTTCTTCGCTCAACATTTTTTCGTACTCAGCTTTATTCCAGATTTCAACTTTGTTGCCATAAGCCAACAAAACCAACTCGCCTTTTAGATCGGCAAACTCTTGTAATTGTTTTGGTATTAATACGCGCGAAGCAGCATCCATTTCCAATTTGCTGGCACCTCTTAAGAAGTACCTTTTAAAGGTGCGCTCTTTTTGAATGTAATCACTCAGCTTGTCAATTTCTGAGGCAATCAATTTCCATTCATTGCTAGGATACAAAACACAGCATTTTTCAAAACCACGGTTAATGAAAAAGGAATCCTTTGCCGCTTCCGGCAACTGCTTTTTTAAAGCAGAGGGAATCATTAACCTTCCCTTGGCATCCATCTTACATTCGAATTCTCCGTTTAGTTGCGTCATTGCTAGTGTTGAGCGATTACAGCGTAAAAATAGAAACAATTTTCCACTTTTCACCACTTTCCCCCACTTTTGTGGAAAAATCCCACTTTTACACATTGGTGTGGATTACTCCAAATGGTTTATAATACTGGCATTCAAGGGTATTTTTTAGGCGAAATGCGACTTTTCTAAAAATGGGGGTGTTAAGAAGTTTGGGACCAGGAATGCGACATTTCCAAAAACACAACTTGCTGATTTTCATTAAAGGCAAGCAAAGTGGTGGCGAATTGTGGGGGTGTTTTTTTAGAAAAAAATCGTGTTTTTAAGAAAAATGTGGCAACAAAAAACGCTTATGTATTATTGTAAGATGATTCGCCAAACACTTCCCATAGAATTTATAGCCATTGAACCAGGCAATTTTCACTTGTTTTTAAAGGTGAAAATTGGTCGTAAAAACGCTCGATTGCTGCTTGATACGGGTGCCTCAAAAACTGCTTTTGATAGCCATCAAATTGAAAAATTTATTGCCAAATCAAAACTTATTTCCAATGAAATACATTCAGTGGGTTTAGGTTCGAACCAAATGAATACGGCGCTATGCCATTTAAGCAGCATTCATTTTGGGAGCATTGCCATTAAAAAAGCAGAAGTTGCTGTATTGGATTTAAGTCATGTAAACGCGGCCTACCAGCACCTTGGTTTTGCGGGCATTGATGGCGTTTTGGGAAGTGATTTTCTATACCTTTTGCAGGCAGAAATTAGTTACCCCAAAAAGCATTTAAAAATAAACAATAAAAGCCTGTAGGGCCTATTCATCATTGCCATTAGCGATTATCTCTTCAGGCGTTTTGCCTAAGTTATCCATGGCAAATTTGGCATCTTCGGCCAATTCACTTTTAGGGTATTTTTTAATGAAATCCTGGTATAATTCCTGGGCTTTGTTTAGCTCATTTAAATTATTCTCGTAGGTATAAGCCAATAAGAAAGAGGCATCTTCTATTTGTGTTGCCTTAGGATATTTGCTTTTGAGCTCCTCCAATAATTGCACGGCTTCTTTTGCTTGCTCCAAAACAATGGCACGTTGGGCAGCTTTAAACATAAACTCAGGAGCATGTTCATCATCTGGGTATGCTTTGGCAAAATCTAAATACGCCGTTTTCAATTGCCCCATTAGTTCATTGCTAAAAGCACTGTCGTTGCTCTCCAATCCTTTAATATTTTTAAGTGCTTTCTCTTTGGGCGATTGACAAGAAGCAAATACAAATAAGCCAATAATAAATAATGCAGCGGCGTGTATACGAGGTTTCATAATAGGTTAAATCAATGCTGCAAATAAATTGGATCAAAAGCAAAACACCTCTAAACAAAAAACCAAACTTATGCAGCTATTTATACTGCTTGTCTACTAGATTGGAAGAAAACCGGCTTCGGTTCGAACCGAAACTTTCATAAATTTAAATTAATACTGGCCCGTTCTTAACATTACCAAGGTGCAAGCCTCAACAGCTGAAATGCCCGCATTTTCTAGCTTTGCAGCAAACGCAGGATTCTCTGTGCCTGGATTAAAAACAACGCGTTTGGGTTTTAAGGCAATAATTTTATCCTCATAT